>JAJRQC010000145.1 GCA_024280455.1 Deltaproteobacteria bacterium
AACTCCGGAAAGTGGTTAATCTTGTAATCTTGGTGGGTTACCTGATTTACTCTTACCACGAATCGCTAAAAATGTCACCCCAAAAAGGCGATTTCGTCTCAAAAAATCAAGCAGTTAGGCCTACAGGGACAGGCACTAGCTGACAAAACAAGGGGCTGTACGTCGTACAACATATAGTGTGCGCTGGAGTTAAATGCATACCCCAGTTTAATTAATTGCGATATTACTCGGTTTGAGACCTACCCAGGAATTGCTGTTCCCCTGTTCAAGAACTTTATTTTCGTTTTTTATTCCCAAAACAATTGAGGCTAAATCATCTCCAGTTCACCACGCTCAACATACTCACGGCACTCAAGAAATTCAGCGTCACTCATATCGGAATAATTAAGAATAATATTATCTTTTGATAAAAATTTTGTCGCATCATCCAGATCCAGGACATACTCCTGAAGTGAGTCATACACCGTAAATATTTTTTCCTTAACCTCCTCAAACAACCTTGTTCCCGGATACGCGGTGGCGACAAACATATTCTTTTGCGACAGCCCATGCTCTAAGATAAACCCTGCCGTACGCCGCAACGACTCCCTGGTTTCACCGGGGTATCCCATAATCCAGGTACAATTCGGCGTAATGTCAACATGCTGACATGCTTTTATTGCTTGAGCCATCTGTTCCGGTTTATTTTTTTTATTCATCCGTTTGAGGACATATGGATCAGCTGATTCACCACCAAAACCGATATACACACAGCCGGCACGACGAAGCCTCCCGGCCAATTCTTCATCAATCTCATTAAGCCGACCATGGCACCCCCAGGTGACACCAACTTTTTCCATCTCTGGAAGAAATTCATCCAATCTACTTTTATTACTTATGAAATTATCGTCGACAAACCCGACAAATGATACGGAAAAACGGGCAACTACCGTGCGTACTTCAGAAAGTATCTGGTCAACACCATAAATCCTGTAGTCTGAGCCTCCTGTAGCCTTTCTGTCACAAAAATTACAACTGTAGGGGCACCCCCTTGAGCTGATAAGGTTAATAGACCGTTTATTTCTAAAAGGTGTCCACGACGCATTACCAGCACCACTCCCCCAGATCGGATTTGTCAAATATGTCTCCATGTCGAACGAGTCCCAGTCCACAGGGGGAACATCCATTAAATTTGACACAATTTCCGCCCCGAATATCTTCTTACTGCCACGTAATGCCTGTGGATCCTGTAGAATTTGAGGTAAAATTGGTTCACCCTCACCCTGAACAGAGGCATCGAGCTCCGGTATCCATTCAAAAATAATTTCATCGAAATCACTGGCTAATCCACCGCCGCTAACCAAACATATCTTTGGGAAATTTCGGCGAACCAACTTGGCTATACACTGCTGCCAGCGTAGTGTTGTAATCATACCGCTCAGACAGATCACATCAAATTCACAAGTATAAGAAGACAACAAAGCTTCAACCTGCGCCAGACTGACCACTGGTCGAATACCGTTCAGATCCAGGACCTCACACCTATGCCCAATTCTTTTGGTCAGACTTGACAGTATTCCTATGCCGGTTGGCACAATATTTGGTTTTGCCGTGACACGGATTGGCATGTTAATAAAAAGAACATTCATTTTTCTGTTTTGTCTAAATTTATCTCATGTGCAATCGTCATCCTGGTCAGGACATACACTGCTGATGACAAAGAGTAATAGCCGCTGGAAAGTATAATTCGCCCGGTGCACAATACGGAAACTCAATAGGTTGTAACCGCTCCGCCGTCGGCGATGAGGCTTTTTTCAACACCGACAAAAGTTATTTACCGTCATTTATGGACTATGCGATAACACACCGAAAGTATCCCTGTTCCTTGGTCTCCCCATCGGTAAACTGTACGGTATTCGTTAAAAAGTCATTCACCTCAAAACCAGCGTCCTGCAATACTATCAAAAAGTCATTATATGAATATTCATACTGATGATAAGGATTAGCCGGATTTGGATTCGATACTCTAACAAGTGGAGTAGTTATGACCAAAACAGCTTCTTTTTTCATTTGCTGTTTTATACGCGTCAAAAAGGGCACTGCCGCTGATCTCGGCATATGCTCAATAGTCTCAACAGAAATCACCACATCAAACTGTATAGAGGCAAAACGCTCCAAATCTGAATAGAAGACACAACCGCTATGAGAGTACTGGGTGTTTGCGTAATCTACCGCTTCTAGTTTTATATCATAACCAATTACCGTCTCGGCAAAACCGGAAAGCAGGTGAGAACCATACCCGCTCCCACAGGCACAATCCAGCCAGGTTTCATGCTTCCCAATTTTTCCGAGCAGTTGAAGGGCATACATATACCGCTCAAAATGTCGGTAATGAACCGCAAATTCATAAATAAATCGACGTGGGAGAAAATTTTCGTCAGCAGCCATCACTTTCCTCAAATCTGACCATATCCACATCAAGGTCAATATCTATTACTTTTCGTTTCAACTTATAAAAAACAGTATCTTTACAGAGTAATGAATCATTAACATGTGGTATTTCAGAGGCTTTAAAAACAGCGACGAATAAACTTTGCCTAAAACAACGTGGATAATCCTGCCTTCGATAGAATGTATGAGGCACTACTGGGCGCCCGTAAAATTCATCAACTTCGTAATAACAGAGGTAGGGGTGGTCGGCTATATCGATCGAGCAACTCAGTGATTTTGCCTTCTTCTCTGTAAAAAAACGATGAATTGTCAGTACATCGTTCCAGGTACGTTGCGGATAGGTCAGGTACAGTACAACGATGTCATCTTCAGGCGGAATTTCTTTCTCTACAATGACATCAAGTAAAACATCCTTCATTGAAGAGCTATCATCGGCAAGATCATTGTTTCTTTTTATGCACGAAAAACCAAACTTTTCCGAGGCTTTCAAGATATGGTCATCATCACTGGTAACAACGACATCTGTACTGATCCCGTCCGGAAAATAAGCGCCGTATAATTAAACAGCTTTCTATTTTTAAACTTTATTCCTTTAGAATCTTTTCTTGCAGGAATAATGTACCATGTTTTCATAGACATCCTCTCGACACTATAAATTGTTTTTCATTCACTTTTGCAACGACTGCTACGCTGTCTCCATAGACCGGCTCTAATATTAAACCATTGTTTTTGTTAAAACACATGGTACTGTTTCAAATAATTAAGCCCTTCCAGAAAACCGTTTCCCTCGTTCAGGTGCCCTCGCCAGATCTCCGGGGTCCAGCTTCCAGGAAAATTCTCAAATAATGGAAGTATTGATTGCAAATCAATACTTCCTTCACCAAATTGCACGCCTTCACCATCCAAGCCATAACCATCGGCAAGGTGAAGATGGCTGCTACAGGGTAACAAGGTCTTAATTTGCATGGCTAAATCCTTCTCCTTCGCATTACAGTAAAGTGCTGCGTGGGAGAGATCAAAGCAGATCTCCAGTGCGTGCTCCCGGCAAAATTCTGCTATTTCATCGGCATCCATAAAGTAATTACCCTTCCACTGTCCTCCAAAATACCACGGATATGGTGGCAGGTTCTCAAACAGCAACTCAACCTCATCTGAAAGGGGATCCTCGCGAATGTCAGCAAGAGAACGCGATAGAGCTGCGCGTAAGAGTTTTCCATCCAGCTTCCCCTGAAAACTCATTGCCCCGGGGTGAGCAATTAATTTAGGGGTGCCCTTGAAATATTTTGTCAAGAATGAGGTAATTCTCAACACATCTTTTACCAGCTCCACGGATCTTCTTCGTAAACCTTCGTCCAGCGAACAGAGATCCATCAGTTTTTCTCCCAGATATTCAGGTGCATGTACGATCAATGCACAATCATACACTTTCTCTGGAACAAATGAGGTATGCAAGTCCATCTCAGCGAGGTGAAATTCAAGGAATTTTGGTTTATAGACCATCATTTCTTTATAGTCATTAAAGCGGGCTATCAACCCCCACTGACTCTCGAAAACAGTATTGAAATCTAATGGCTGCGGCTTGCTAATATCAGTATCTATAAAAAAATCTCCTGGCAGCAAGCTTCTCTCAATTTTCCGGCCGACCAACTGTTCAAGTTTGTCAGGTGCAAGACCTTTGCCCGGCCCCTTGACTTCGACCATCTCACGGGTAATAGTAGCACCTTTTGCAATCTCGCAGGTTGCGATTAGGCTCTTGGCAAAAACCTCTCGATTCATCACTTCACCACGAAGCATTATACGCTTTGAATTTCCAACAGCCTTATCGGCAATTCTAATATCCCGTATGAGTCGCTTTAACTCCTCAGGGTCAAGACTTACCTTATGATCTGGGCCATCCTGCCTTTTATCCAGTGTAATATGTTTTTCTATGATATTTGCCCCCATTGAAGCGGCAACGAGTGCAATGGTAATCCCGACCTCATGTCCTGAATAACCCACGGGTACACCGAACTGTCTGAGTTGTTGAATCATGAACAGGTTCACATCGCGTGGCCAGACAGGATAGACACTTTTACAGTGAAGAAGAGCATATCCACTCTTCATGCCCCTCATCAGCTCAATCGCGGTCTCTACTTCCCGCCAACTTGACATCCCTGTAGAAAGAATCATCGGCTTCTTAAAACCTCCGACATACTGCAGAAGCCGGCTGTTTGTCAGGTCAGCAGAGGCAATCTTATACGCAGCAACACCAAGTTCTTCTAAAAGATCCGCACTTCTTTCATCAAAAGGTGTGCAGAGAAAACTAATATTCCGCTCATCACAATACTTTTTTAAGCGTCCATAACTTTCATCGGACAACTCAATTTTCTTGAGCAGGGGGATCATGTACTGAAAGTTTTGTTCAAATTTTTCTGGATGGTCTAGCAACTCCTGTGTATACAAGCTGGGCAAATGTCGCTTCTGGAACTTCACGGCATCTGCTTTAGCTTCCACTGCTGCATCTATAAGGCGAAGTGCCGCATCTTCACTTCCATTATGGTTGATTCCCACTTCAGCTATAATATAGGTTGGATATCCATCGCCAACTGTTTTGTCATCTATCTGTAATTGCATAGTATTTCACACTAACTAGAGAGAGGAGAGCTGGACAATCCGTATATCTTCCCGGCCTATCCCTTGAATTTCGTTAAATATCTCTCCCTGCCTTGCAAAAGAAGAGATAACAATACAATCAAATTGTATCTCACTTGTGATAACAGGTGATTGTATAACATATGAGTTCATACAATTACCCCACTTACCGGCATCACGATCAACAATTGCAACAATTTTTACATTATTAAAATATTCTAAGACGCTAATCACCAGGCGGGCGGTTTCACTCCCCCCATACAACAGGACGCTGACGACCTCATCGCCATCGAAAACTTGGTGCAATCGCTTTGAAAGATCAAACTTGGTTTTTCTGTAGAGCTCAACTATTTCTGCAGAACAATGCACAAACTGTTGCATAAACAGCTGACGCCCCTTCTCGGTTAAACGATACTGTAGATCACGTCTATTTTTATTCTCAATCAGTATGTACCCACTCCCCTTCATCTCTTTTATATATGTATTGACCATTGCCCCACTCATATTGACCTGGTCTGCAATATCCTGCTGGCGCAAATCAGGGTCATTATGTACAGCAAGCATTACCGATAACTGCCTGAATTTTTTAGATGGATTAAAATATTCCAGAGAACTCAAGTTTATCATTTACAGGCCTGTACCACCCCTTGATTGTTTACTCAGTTAATAAACAATACAGTTTTGCTTAAACACCTTACCTACTACACCACTTCTTTTATCGGTAACTCCTGTATCATAATTTAGGAAATTGATAAAATTAATCTATCCAAATTATATTTTCCCCAGACAAGGGTCCGTTACCAACCTCAAAAAAAACTTTTTTTCTTCCCTACATTATGGCAAACTACATAAAAATAAAGCTGGTGTTTTTCCAATATATGATAATACTCAAGGGAACCCTGTATGAACAAAAAAAGACAAAGGCAGTAAATAACCATCAACCAGGGAATACTCTCTCCATTTTACTTTTTTTAATGGCTTTGCAAAAAGATAAATAGGCAGACTTAACAACGAAAAATCGATAAGTTACAGCCTCAACCCATCAGTGCCAAAGATTTTCAAAGTCTCACTGGCTTGCTTCTCTACGACACCAAAAATATTTTACCGTAGGATTAAACCTTGCCGACGCTTGACGAAATTTTCACACAGATACAAACCGGAAAAGCCGTCCGTATTGCATTACCGGTAGCAGGCATCATGGAAAAACAACGGGTCGGCTGCGTTTATCAGGAGGAAGACCCCCCCGAGTTCCTGCTGTTGTTTAATCCTGGAGTGTTACCGGCTGAAATTGATATGAATCGCAAGGCGGCAGTGCTTCTTGATATCAGTGGCCAAAGTATCTCACTGTCAGTGGATATCAAGCAGGTTCTCAATAATCAAACCCTTCGCCTTGTCGCCCGTGATGTTATCAGTCACGAGCAGTTACGCGATTATTTTCGGGTCGATGTTTCCGCACCGCTGGTGGCCCGCCCCGCTTTACCGGAAAACGACCTGGCCATGGAAGAGGAATGGAACCTGAGCGGAGAGACTGTTGATGTCAGCGGCAGCGGCCTGCTGGCACTCTTTTCAACACCAATCGATCAGGATAAACTTGTTCGAGTCGATCTGGTCCTGCCGACCGGAGATGTCCAACCCGTTCAGACCATTGCCCATGTAGTCAGAAGCAGAAAGATTGCAGACGACCAATATCAGGTTGCACTCCATTTCGATCAGATAAAACCGGAAGACAGGGACAGGATCATGGCCTGCTGCTTTGAAATTCAACGTAAACACCTCAGGCTCAAGGTACAGGTTAAAAATCCGGAATAATCCATCTGTTATTCCGTTTTTCAGATTTCAACCATCTTGAATATCACCCCCGGCTTCTCTGAGTAAAGCCGCTGCCGTGCCCTGATGGTTACCCGGCACAACAATCTCATCAGGCTTGACCAAAAGCAACCAGTTGCCGACCAGCAATCCTTTTTTCTTTTCCTCCTCCACATAAGGATTTTCCAGATACTCCCGTCGAATGACCTGTTGCCGTACAGTATCTACGGTTTCTACAAGAAACCAGGGCAATTTCACCAAATGATATGACGGCTCACCTTCGGGCCGTATCACCGGAGTAACCCGACAAATAACAGGGTCCGATGCAAAATGAGGACGGATTCTGGCCATGACGACCCTGGAAAACTTTCGAGGAATCAATGTCTCCGGTCGATCGGCTACATGATCGGCAACTTTACGTGATGGGGTATGCATGACCACATCCATGTCACTGTTTAATACCTATTAAAAAGAACACCCCTTGTAAAAGTTATTGACAGTGATCATTGTTTGGTGTACCTAAACAATAACTTTTTCCCGAGGAATTACATGACTAAAAATCATCCTGACATAGCCTGTCACTGTCTGCAGGGCAGCGACAAACATTGTTTTTTACGAGAAAAGGCTTGCCCCGTCAACGCACGGCCTCTGTCGGAAACCTGCTGTAATGGACGAGTTAAAGTCTGTAAAATCAGTGGTGACCGAAAAAATTGTGCCAGAATGGCAAATCTAGGCGTACTGCCTGGCACTGAAATGGAACTCCTTTGCCCGCACCGGGGACGACAATGCATGATTAAAGTCAATGGTGGAACCATCAGCCTGGACTCCACAACAGCCGCAAATATTTTTGTAACAGCAGTTTAGCTGGATTTATATTTTTTTACCCTGTATTTTAGGGCTGTCTAAACCTTATGCAACGCATTCAACTATAGAGAAAAGGCATGCAGAATCTTATTGTACTCTTAACGGTTATTTTAGCTGTTCTCTATATCGGTCGACGACTTATCAAGACCTTTTGTTCCGGTAACACGCCAACATGCGGTTGCGGGTGTTCCGGATGCGACAGTGCCTCAACCTGTTCATCACCGAAAAAACCCTCGCTCTGAGCAGAAGATTCCCTGCAACGAAATTCGTATCATTTTCCAACATTCAACAAAGGCCCTGTAACAGAAAACTGCCTCGAAAAAATAAGGTTTTCGTTCAATAAACTGCATTGCCCTATGATAAGATCTGGTAAACGCAGGCCCATATCATCCCCTCCGGCCGAAAACCTGTTTTTTAAGAAAACAATTTAGAGTGTCCGAGAGAAGAATAATGAAAACAAGTGTAACTATTGCCCTTGCCGGCAACCCCAATGCGGGGAAGACGACCCTTTTCAATCGATTGACTGGTGCCAGGCGGCATGTCGGCAACTATCCCGGCGTAACCGTTGAAAAAAAAGAAGGCATTTTTACTCATAATAATCAGGATATTCGGGTCACGGATCTGCCGGGCACCTACTCCCTTACGGCCTACTCGGTTGAGGAGCTGGTTGCCCGCGAGTTCATCGTCAACGAACAGCCGGACGTTGTGGTAGACATTGTCGATGCTTCAAACCTTGAGCGAAATCTCTACCTGGGCTGCCAGTTCCTTGAGCTGGGCGTGCCCATGGTTATTGCACTCAATATGGTTGATGTTGCAGAGAGCCGAGGAATCGAAATCAATACGGAAAAACTGGCCGCCCTGCTCGGGGTTCCGGTTGTCCCCATTATTGCCCGCTCCGGCAAAGGTATAGACGAATTATTTGACGTTGTCCTTAAGACCGCCGAGCAGGAAAAACCAACCCAGCCGGTCCTCCTTCGCTACGGCTCCGATCTTGACCAGACAATCAGAAAAATGCTCCCCCTTATCCAGGAGAACAAGCTGCTCACGGAGCAGTATCCAGCCCGCTGGATTGCCTTGAAATTCCTTGAAGATGATGAACAGATTCTGGAGAAAGCCCGGCAGAAAAACGCTGAAGTTACCCAGCTTCTTCTACAGCTTTGCGAGACAGTGACCGCACATCTGCAGCAGACTATGGACGTCTATCCCGAGGCGGTTATAGCCGACCACCGTTACGGCTATATCAAATCCATCCTTCATCAGGGAGTCATTACGGAAAAATTTGTCGGTGACCGACTCTACACCTCGGATAAAATAGATAAAATTGTCACCCATCGGGTTCTAGGGCCGGTCATTATGGCTGCCATCCTTTACGCCCTCTACACCTTTACTTTTACCTACAGCACTACCCTGGTTGATTCCCTGGCCTCCTTTTTTGCCGTTATCTCAAACACGATTGACGGCCTGTTGCCTGACGGCCCCCTGAAATCGATGATTATCTCAGGAGCCATTGACGGAGTTGGAGGGGTTCTCGGTTTTGTGCCCATCATCATGTTCATGTTTTTCGGTATTGCCGTCCTGGAAGATTCCGGCTATCTGGCCAGAGTCGCCTTCATGATGGATCGTATCTTTCATTTTTTCGGCCTGCACGGTTCTTCGGTCATGCCCTTTATTGTCTCCGGCGGTATTGCCGGCGGCTGCGCCGTACCTGGAGTTATGGCGACCCGTACCCTGCGCTCGCCCAAAGAACGGATTGCAACTTTGCTCACGGTTCCGTTTATGAACTGCGGGGCCAAACTGCCGGTGCTGACCCTGCTGATCGGGGCATTCTTCTCCGCCCATCAAGCGCGCTATATGTTTCTCTCCACGGTTGCAGCATGGTTGGTCGCATTGATCTCCGCAAAATTTCTGCGCATAACCGTGCTTAGGGGTGAATCCACTCCGTTTGTCATGGAACTCCCTCCCTATCGATTCCCGACCATACGAGGTCTGGTTATCCATACCTGGGAACGGACATGGCAATATATCAAGAAGGCGGGAACCGTGATTCTCGGCATTTCCATCCTGCTCTGGGCGATGATGACCTACCCGGGTCTGCCTGAGGTACAAACCGTACAATTTGAACAACAGCGCCAGGAAATCCTGGCAAGTTCCAACCAGGAACAAGGTGCGGAAGCAACTGGGAGTATTGACCTTACAGAGGAGCAAAATAGTGCTCTTGGGATACTGAATAATCAAGAGGCCCAGGCCGCATTGCGGAATTCCTTTGCAGGACGAATCGGTATTGCCCTGGAATCGGTCAGCCGGTTTGCCGGCTTTGACTGGCGAACAAACATCGCCCTGGTCGGCGGCTTTGCCGCCAAAGAAGTTATCGTTTCCACCCTGGGAACAGCCTACTCTCTTGGCGATGTAGATCCAAACAATTCGCTCAGTCTCAAGGACCGTTTAAGCGCCGATCCGAACTGGAATCCAGTTGTCGCCCTTGCAGTTCTTGCCTTTATCATGTTTTACGCCCCCTGTTTTGTAACCGTTGTCTGCATAGCCAGGGAGGCAGGGTCATGGAAATGGGCCTTCTTTTCCATGGGATTTAATACAATTTTTGCCTTTATCATGGCGATTGCTATTTACCAGATCGGAATGGCACTTGGACTCGGAGGGTAACCCCGACAAGCTTCCTGACCCTTGACATCTTCGTTGTGCAGATACATAGTCCCAACCAGCAGCAAAGATGAGCTGCATGCCCGAAGCCGACTCCCTGACACCTGACACCTGACACCTGACATTATGCGTATTCTTGTGGTTGAAGACGACAATAAAATAGGTGCTTTTCTCAAGAAAGGTCTGCGGGAAGCCGGTTACGCAGTCGATCTTGCCAGGGACGGAGAAAAAGGGTTAGACCTTTTTTCCACCCTGCCCTATGATGCAGCTGTAGTTGACCTCATGCTCCCGAAACTTGATGGGTTAAGCATTATTGAAACCATTCGCCGTCAGGGAAATACCACGCCTGTACTTATCTTAAGCGCAAAACGATCTGTTGATGACCGGATCAGGGGACTGCAGCATGGCGGCGACGACTACCTGGTCAAACCATTTTCCTTCGGCGAACTTCTGGCCCGGATTCAGGCGCTGATCCGCAGGGATTCAGGCAATAGCGATCCCCGGACTCTTTCAGTGGGAAGCCTGCAGATGGATCTGCTGCAGCGCAGTGTTGAACGGGACGGTCAACCAATTTCTCTCAGCGCACGGGAATTTTCTCTGCTCGAGCATCTGCTGCGCAACAAAGGACGGATCGTGAGCAAAACATCCATTCTTGAAAAGATCTATGATTACAGTTTTGATCCGCAAACAAATGTAGTTGATGTCCTGGTCTGCAGGTTACGCAACAAGATTGATAAGGGCTATGAACACAAGTTGCTCCATACCGTACGAGGCATGGGCTATGTCCTCAAAGAGGATTAGGCGCTCTTCGGCTGCCGTCTTTCTTCAATCAGCCGCAATCTGCCTGTTCTTTTTTGTCCTGTTGTTGCCGGCGGCACTTCTTACCCTTCGCCTGACAATACAACAGGTCGACAAGAACCTCTGCGAGACCACTTTCTCTTCTTTTCTTTCCATCTACAGACAACAGGGTTCCCCGGGACTGCAAAAACAATTTGCCGCAATCCCGCACCGAAAAACAACCTTTCTCCGCCTGCAATCTAAAAGGAGTCACCTGCTGCTCCTTTCGGATATTCACGGTGGCCCGCCAACAGAACTCCCTGATTTCAGGCCCCTTGATACAACCTTAAGCGGCATTTGGGTTCAACTGGACCAACAAAGCCCGGAATACTGGACAATCAGACAGTCGAGCCTGCCAAATGGTGATATTCTCCAGGTCGGAATCAGGTCAACGGATGGTGTCCTATTCTACAACCGCCTGAAAAAAAATCTGCTCTTCACCTGGCTGTTTCTAGCACCGATTGCAGCTCTCCCGGCCTGGTTTATGTTCCGTCACAACCAAAAGGCTCTGACCAGACTCGCTCGGAAGATTGAGCGGACTGCTCAGGGAGCAGACAAAACTCCTTCCGGCTGGATGCAACTCCCTCCCGGAGAGCAAGGATTGCTGCAGGCGGTGAGCCATTTAACGGAGCGTCATCAAGCTCTGGTTCAACAATTACAAGAGACCATGGACAATGTTGCTCATGACCTGCGCACGCCTCTTGCCCGCCTGCGAACCATTGCGGAATACGGCCTGCAGGAACAGGGTGATCCAAAACAACTACGCGAACGACTCACTGATTGCCTGGAAGAATCCGATCGAATACTTTCCATGCTCAACACCATGCTCAACGTCGCCGAAGCCGAGGCAAAAAGCATGGTTCTCGACCTGCAGCCACGAAACCTGAGAGAGGTAATCGAACAGGTGGTTGAACTCTATACAATAGTTGCTGAAGAAAAAAACTGCTCGCTCATCGTCCACGATTCCGAACCGGTCATGGCTCTTGTTGACCCCAACCGTATCGGCCAGGTCTGGGCCAACCTTATATATAATGCAATAAAATACGGTGCGACCAAAGTAGAAATAACTCTGAGGCAGGAAAACAGCCGGGCGGTTGTTACCGTGTACGACAACGGAATGGGGATTTCCGAAACGGAGAAAGACCAGATATGGAATCGGCTTTTCCGCGGTGACCGCAGCCGCAGTCAACCGGGCCTGGGTCTTGGACTCACCCTGGTACGGGCAATTATTCACGCCCATGCGGGATCAATAACAGTTGACAGCAAACTCAATACCGCAACCACCTTTACCGTAAAATTACCGCAACCACCACCGACCTGATTTTTTCTATTCCAGCGTAACTATTCAGGTGGGGCAAACAAATCACCATAAACCTTGGCCTGCAATTCCCTCCAGGGGATCATTAATGAGAAGGAACAGTCTCACCATGACCGATCTGTGACCAGCGGCTTAAGACCACCGATCCCACTGCAGCTGCAGCCCCGAAAGAAAAAACACTGGATACCAGGGGGATGCCATGGGCCTTGAACAGGTCATAGCCAAGTGCCTTAAAGGCTCCGATAACGACAACGCCCATTGCCGTGTACAGGATCTCCCGATCTTTTTTCCACAGCCCGAAAATCATCAGCCCTATTGCTCCGACATTAATGAAGACCGACTGTGCTCCAAGCAGCGCATTAACGGGTTCTGCTGAAGCGGAAAGCAGACCATCGGCAACCAGTTGAAGCATGCAGAAGCCGTTGACCAGGGCGGCAAACAACAGCACGACTGCTGAATGATCCCGTGGATCAAACCTGGCAAAAAAACCGACACTGCAGCTGATTGGATTTTTACGGCTCCACTGATACTGGAATGCGCTCATTACGGCCATGGAACCGGCTATGGATATAGAGAGAACCGGCGCCGCGGTTCCCGGCAGAAACACCCCGTAGGTGATCCCGAGAACAGTGGCGACACATTGCAGCAGGTAGGAAGTAAGCCGGATCCCGCCTATCTCGCAGGCCTGGGAAGCCAGGGACAGCAATACGGCAACCAGCCCCCAGAGCGGCAGGGCAGGCAGGATATTATCCACTGCGGCAAGGGTAGCCATGACCATCAGGGTGGCTCCGGAAAAAACATAGGCGCAGATACCGGGCCCACCCTGGCGACTGAATTTGAAGATCGCCCCGGCAACGACGAAATGAACTGCCGCCAGGGCAAGACCGGCATCCCCCAGCAACTGATCATCACCCACCCAGGGAAGAATAACCAGACTGCAGACCGGATACAGCCAGAGTACATTGATTGTCGGCAGGGCAAGATCAAAGGTTGTCAGTGAATCCCCTTTAAAAAACGAGCTATACACGGAAAATCCAATAAAAGTGAACACCGTCAGCAGGGTGATCGGAAGAAACCAGGTCAGGGCAACATCCGGCATGGTCTCCATCCCCTTGACCAGGGGAGCATGCAGTTTAATCGCCCACATGAACCAGAGCAGGACCGTCATCACATACAAAAGAGCCTGGGGCCATCTGGACCGTCGATTTTCAAAGCTAAACGCTATGACATTGGCCGCAAATAAAAAAAGAGCCAGCATTGGGAAAAAAGGGGTGGGAAAGTCAATCGCAAAGGCCGTACAACTTGCACCCAGCAATCCGACACCGTAAAACAGAGTCCGCTGGTATCGTTTGCCCAATATCACCAGCGGCAGCAGGGTAAAGAACAAAATAGTGTAAGCGGTCAAAGAGGTATACGCTTCAAAACGGGCGTGGGTTTCAATGACCAGCGCAAACATCAGAAGTGCACCGCAGACGGGAAAAATCGGCCCGAATTTGTGGTTGCGCCCGAGCATCCTCCAGCCGGCGGCGATAAGAAATGCAGCATAGGCTGTACCGATATATGAACCGGTTCTTGCTGCAATAATACCACTGTCGGTCAGGGTGCGCAGAACCAGAGCGACAACCAGGATAAAACAGATCGTCGCCAGTTTGGCCAGAAAAGATCCGCTCCCGGCCCATGAGGATCCATTTTTATTCTGTATTGCTATATTTTTCGGTATCGAGTGTTGCTGAGAGGTTTTGGGGAGATTCTCAAAGGGAGGAGCCCCGGAAGCAGCACTCGTTTCGACGGAGTTATACCGGACGTTTTCAAGCGTTGTCAGTCGTTCATTCTGCTTGCTGAGCTGGCTGGTCAGGATGGTAATCTGATCAGTAAGTTGATTAATTTTTTCTTCTAGTGTATGGTCCGCCATTTTTTCTATCGAGTTGGTTAGAGGGAAACAATTTACAGTCAATACGTAATTTTCGAAAGATAGTCAGCAAATAGACAGGTTGGTAGCTGTATCTGTGTACTTTTTTTATGTTATTCGTGCAGTTCGTTGTTTACTTCTTTACCACAGAGTTGTATAAACTGCCAAAATTATTTCCCTACATTGTGGTATTAATATAATTTATCGACTTCCGTTCATTTTCGACCGACAAAGACCGGATAACAGAAGCAACACACTTTCAATATTTTATTGATTGTACCACATCGTAGATAGTGCAGTTTCAGATGTACTTTTTTTATCGAGAACACTGTCAAGGATCAGATCAACCAATCCTTGAGAGCATATAACAATAGCCTGTACGGACTATTCCGGCGTGCATCCTGTAATCGGTCAGGAAGAATGCCGATATACAGGTTTTCAGTTTTTTTTACCAAAAGGAGGAGTGGATTGCATGAGAAATCACGTATTACGACCGTTGTTTGCGGCATTGGCACTTGTTGCCCTGATCCTGACGGCCAGGCAATTGATGGTCCCGTCGGATTTCGGGGTGCATGGTGACAGTTTCACCTATAACTTTTATCGTGCCGACAGCGTTAATGACTGGAAGAAGTTCCCGGTCAGTTATAAGGGACGCGAATACTGTGCGGAATGCCATGAGGACAACACCGAAAGTATCACCAAGTCAAAACATGCCATTATCCAGTGCGAAAACTGTCACGGACCGGCCATGCAGCATCCTGATAATCCGGAAGCGTTGACCATCAACAGGAGCAGGGATCTCTGCCTGCGCTGCCATTTGGATCTACCATATCCCGGCAGCCAACGAGGCGAACTCCCGGCGATTGATCCCAACGATCATAATCCCGAGCAAGAATGCGTCGAGTGTCACAATCCGCATAATCCCAACCTGGAGGATATGGAATAATGAGTTGTTCCCGGAGAGATTTTCTAAAAAAAGGCTTGGTGGGAGGGGCCGTTGCAGCTTCTCTGCCATTGAGCAGCTTTAAATTCCTCACACCGGCCGAAGCCAAATCTGCTGTCGGCGACCCTGCAGTACGCTGGGGCTTTTTGGTTGACACCTACAAATGCACCGGCTGCGGCTTCTGTGTCAAGGCATGTAAAAAGGAAAACGATGTGCCTTACGATCTGCCGATCACCAGGACATGGGTCGAACGGTATGTCATCACAAAAGATGATGAAACCCATGTGGATTCACCAAATGGTGACCGTGACGGCTTCAAGGACACCAAGATCGATGGAAAAACCATTGATCCCAAAGATATCAGCAAGGCTTTTTTCGTTCCCAAACTGTGTAATCAATGTGACAATCCCGCCTGTGTTCAGGTCTGTCCAGTAGGCGCCTCGTACCAGACTCAGGACGGCGTGGTTCTGGTTGACCGCAAGTGGTGTATTGGCTGCGGTTACTGCATCATGGCCTGTCCCTATGGGGTTCGCTTCTTTCACCCGGTCTACAAGGTGGCGGATAAATGCACATTCTGCTATCACCGGATTTCCAAGGGGATGAAGACGGCCTGTGTAGATGCCTGTCCGTTCGGAGCCCGACAGATCGGTGACCTGAAGAACCCTGATGATCCGGTCACCAAAGCTATCCTGACCGAGAGAGTAGCAGTCTTAAAAGATGAATATGGTACCAAGCCACAGGTTTTCTATATCGGCCTGGACGAAAACGTGAGGTAAGATGATGGTAGATCAGTTACTCGCAAACAGCGATTTAATAGCACACGGAATGGAGTGGACGACCAAAGAAGGTTTTGTCTACCCCAATGAATTTATCTACTGGAGTATCCAGATCGTCCTGTACCCATACATGACGGGTCTTGTGGCAGGAGCCTTTGTCCTGTCCTCCCTGTACCATGTCTTCGGCCAGGAGGATTTGAAAGATATGGCCCGGTTTTCTCTGGTCTTCTCCCTGGCCTGTCTGCCGGTGGCCATGATGCCGCTGCTCATGCATCTGCAGCAGCCGTTCAGAGGGATGGAGGTCCTTTTCACACCACACTTTACCTCGGCGATTTCAGCCTTCGGTATTATTTTTACAACCTACAGCATTATTGTTCTCAGTGAGATCTGGTTTGTGTACCGGGTATATTTTGTTGAACAAATCAATGCACTGAAAGGGAAGAAAGACCTTGTCAGCTCCTTCATGAGAACATTGTATATCATACTTGCACTTGGAGCGTATGACCTGAGCAACGAGGCCGTAGCAATTGATAAAAAAGCCGTTAAGATACTGGCGGGTATCGGTATTCCGGTTGCCTGTTTCCTCCACGGGTATGCCGGTTTTATCTTTGGCTCGGTTAAAGCCAATGCATTATGGATGTCGCCGCTGATGCCGGTCATCTTTATCATGTCGGCCGTGGTCTCAGGTATCGCGCTGTGTATGTTGACCTATATCATTATCATGGAATGGAAAAAATTCACAACGACCCTGGCCAAAGGACGTGGTGATGAGTCTGTACAGCTGATTAAAGGTGCTGAAGTTGATGTTATTCACAAAACCTCACGTTACCTGATTGGTTTTTTGATTGCTGCGATTACACTGGAACTGCTTGACCAGATTTTTCGTGGATATACGGCCATGAAATCGTGGGATATCCTGCGCTCTGTGATGTACGGGAAGGATTTTGTCAACATCTTTATCCTCCAATACCTCTTCGGCAATCTGGTTCCTTTTATTATGCTGCTTATACCCAAGGCATCCATCAAGCGAACTTCCGTTGCCCTGGCGCTTATTCTGTTCGGCGTTTTTATGATGCGTTGGAACGTTGTTATCGGCGGTCAGGCATTCTCGCTGTCCTTTGACGGCTTTATGCACTACAGTATGCCGATAATACCACATAGCATGGAGACCTTTAAAGAAGGGCTTTTCGGAGCACTGCTGGTCGGAGCAACTCCGTTTATCCTCTTCTGGCTCCTCAACAAAGTGATTCCCTCTTTGCATTTCACCAAGAAATAATCCGTTCCAACGGATTATTTTGCTTACCAACAGCTGCCGGGAACTCCCGGCAGCTGTTGTCTTTCCGCCCTGCTCTTCCGCACCCAGCCGTCCCCGTCCCGCCCGATTGTGCTCTGTAGCTCCCTCTGTTCCAGTTATTTCCCCTAACATGTAACTATTCAGGTGCGTGCAGGAAACTTGCAAAACCACCGGCTGTAACTGCCCTGGAGTGCCACATATCTATGCCGTCAATCCTGTGAACTATATAATAGTACCCCCTTGAGTCATGGGTAACCGTGCAGAGATGGGGTGCCCCTGAGCAGTTACCCTAACATTACAGTGTTGTAATCTTGGTGAAAGGTTCCGGTAATGTTGAATTGCTATAGTCTCTTGAGATCGAAACAGGAATATCCACAACGTATAACAGAAAGGAAACACTATGATGACAGAATCCCCCCCCCCTGCTCCTCCGGTACCGGCAGGCGAGCATCTTCCTGGCCGGGAAACCGGATCGCCGTCAATCCAGGAAATTAACGCGGCCGTTAATGCGGCTTCAGCCTGGCTGCCACTCCTGAAAAAGGAAATGAGCCGGGTCATTATCGGCCAGGAGTACTTGGTCGACCGTCTCCTTATCGGCCTGCTCGCCGGAGGGCATATCCTGCTTGAAGGCCTTCCCGGCCTTGCCAAAACCCTGGCTGTCAAAACACTTGCCGGGGTTGTTTCCACTGATTTCCGCAGAATACAATTCACTCCGGATATGTTGCCGGCCGATATTATCGGGACGGAAATCTATAACCCCCGTGACACCAGTTTTGAAGTTAAACAGGGTCCAATCTTTTCCTCCATGATCCTGGCCGATGAAATAAACCGGGCACCATCTAAAGTGCAGTCGGCCCTGCTTGAAGCCATGCAGGAAAAACAGGTTACCATCGGTGAACAAACCTTTTCTCTTCCTGATTTATTTCTCGTCCTCGCCACCCAGAACCCGATTGAACAGGAGGGAACATATCCACTCCCCGAGGCCCAGATCGACCGTTTCATGCTTAAAGTCGTCGTGGGCTATCCAAGCCGGGAAGAGGAGCGTCAAATTCTTGACAGTGTTCAACATACAGACTCAAAAATTTCCGTCCACCCGGTCGTCGCACCTGAAGATATCCTTGCCGCCCGCAAAGTGGTCGATACCATCTATCTTGATGCAAGGATCAGAGATTATATTGTCTCCCTGATCTTTGCCACCCGGGAACCGGAACTTTTTCAGCTCGACATCAAGGGATACATCGAAACCGGAGCATCGCCAAGGGCAACAATTAACCTCAAGGTCGCAGCTAAATGCATGGCCTTTCTCAATGGACGCGGCTACGTCATTCCCGATGATATCAAGGGATGCGCTTTGGATGTTCTTCGGCACCGTATTCGTATCAGTTATGAGGCGGAAGCTGAAGATATCAGCAGTGAAGATATTATTCGCAAAATTCTGGACACTGTTCCCGTTCCCTAACCCTGTTTGAACCACGCCGACACTACTGCTGATATGGAAAAGCAACTGACAAAGGAAATTCTTAAAAAAGTTCGTCAAATCGAGGTCCGGACCCGGCGCCTGGTCGATGATACCATGGCCGGCAGTTATCACTCAGTGTTTAAAGGTCGGGGCATGAACTTTGACGAGGTCCGGGAATACGTGCCCGGAGATGAAATCCGTACCATTGACTGGAATGTAACCGCCCGTACCGGCGTTCCCCATGTGAAAAAATTCACGGAAGAACGTGAACTGACCATACTGCTGATGATTGATGTCAGTGATTCAGGCCTGTTTGGTTCCGGCCATCAGTCAAAAAGAGAACTGATGGCTGAACTCGGTTCAGTGCTTGCCTTCTCAGCGGTACGCAATAACGACAAGGTAGGCCTCATTCTGTTCTCCAATTTTGTTGAACTCTATATTCCGCCTAAGAAGGGGCGCTCCCATATCCTCCGGGTCATCCGGGAAATTTTGTTTTTCCAGCCCCAGGGCAAAGGAACCGATATCGGCGAGGCGCTTGATTTTGTCAACAGGGTGACCAAGAGAAAATGCGTAACTTTTCTCATCTCCGATTTCTGCCTGCCGGGTGAGTTTTCAGACTCTCTGGCTGCCCTTGGCCCCAAGTTACAGATCACAGGCCGCAGGCATGATCTTATCACTATTTCGGTCACGGATCCACGGGAGCACAACCTGGCCGACGTTGGCTGGATTACTCTTGAAGATGCCGAAACCGGCGAACAGGTTCTGCTCAACACCAAAGACCTGTGGACGCGAAACGCCTATGCAAACCTGGCGGAAGATCAGCGTAATCAATTTCGAAAAACCGTCCGCAGCAACGGGATTGACCTGCTGGAGCTCTCTACCGACAGCTCCTTTGTCAGCCCGCTGATCGGCTTTTTCCGTTTACGCAAGAGGAGGCTCGCCCGATGAAATTCACGTCTGCCACCTTCTTTTTGTGGAGCATCCTGCCGGTTCAATGCTTTGCTGCCGCAATGCCGTCAAATCAGCCGCAAACACAGACTGCACCAAATATTGCAGAGATCCGTGACATAAAGGGTATTATTGTTCAGCCGGGTATAGATCCGCAGTGGTACTGGATCGGGGGTGCTATACTTCTAGTACTGCTTCTCGGCGGACTCTTTTTATATCTGAAAAAAATACGCCATCAGAAAGAACAAAGCCTGCAGGCTCATGAGAAGGCTCTGAGAGCTCTTGAATCCGCACGACGCCTGATGACGAAGCAACAGTCACGACAGTTTGCCATCCGCATGGCTGACATCCTGCGGCACTACATAGAGGAACGTTTTCACCTTGCCCTGCAGAACCTGACCACCCGGGAATTTCTCTCTACATTAACCAAAAATCCAGATCTCATGCAATCCGACTTACACTATCATGACCAAATGTTACATGATTGGTTGAACCATTGTGACCTTGTTAAATTCGCAAAGTACAGGCTTACGGAAAAGGAAATGGAGGAGATGTATAGTTCAGTCGCCGACTTCATTGCTGCAACCCGGATCAGGGGTAACGAAAAATGAATGAACTCCGTTTTGCCTATCCACATCTTCTCTGGCTCCTGGCCCTGCTTCCCCTGCTTGCACTCTGGCGCGGAAGAAGCGGCCCTGCACCGTCCCTGATCTTTTCAACTACCTCAATTGCCCGGGTGATCGGCGGTGGAAAAAAGGCCAGGCCCGGCAGGATTCCGGTTATTCTGCGGATACTTGCCCTGGCCCTCCTTATCTTGGCTCTGGCCAGGCCACAGTTCGGCAACACAACCACTGAAGTGGAAGCCTCAGGTATTGATATCCTGCTGGCAGTGGATGTATCAGGATCCATGGAGGCACAGGACTTCAGCTTAAACGGCCGGCCGGCAAACCGTCTTGATGTTGTTAAATCCGTTGTTGCCCGTTTTATCAAAGAACGGCCCAATGACCGGATTGGACTGGTCGCCTTTGCCGGCAGACCGTACCTGGTCTGTCCGCTGACCCTTGACCATGACTGGCTGCAGAGGCGGCTTGAATCACTGAAAACAAATATGATTGAAGACGGCACCGCAATCGGATCCGCCATTGCCTACGGAGTCAATCGGCTTCGAGACCGTAAGGCAAAATCGCGTATCCTCATTCTGCTGACCGACGGCATGAATAATGCCGGAAAAATAGCCCCGCTCACGGCGGCAGAGGCCGCCGAAACCCTATCGATAAAAGTATATACCATTGGTGCCGGTACCCGTGGCGAAGCACCTATGCCCGTGGTTGACCAGTTCGGCCGTAAAAGAATGATGCGGATGCAGGTCGACATTGATGAACACACCCTGCGTCAGGTTGCGGAACTGACCGGCGCGAAATATTTTCGCGCCACCGATACCCGTTCACTGGAAAACATCTACCATGAGATCAATAAACTGGAAGCAACAACCAGAAAAATTAAACATTTCTCTCAGTACCGAGAGTTGTTTTCCTGGCTGATCTGTGGAGCACTGGCCCTGCTGGCCCTTGAATTATTTATCACCCGGAGAAGGTTACCCTAACCTCAATGCCCTATGAACTTGCCTTTTACGCAGCCCTTCTGGCTTATTGTCGGAATCATCGTCTGTATAATCGCCTTTGTTTTTCTGCGGATATCCGCAGCCAGACGTCGCCGGGTACTGACTGAATTTGCCGCTCCCGAGACCTGCGACCGGCTGACAATCAATGTTTCAGGAACCCGACGAACGATGAAAGACATTCTCGTTTTTGCGGCACTGGCCAGCTGTTTTGTAGCCCTTGCCCGGCCGCAGTACGGTGAGGAGTGGAGAGAAGTCCGCCAGAAAGGCATTGATATACTAATTGCTGTTGATACTTCTCGTTCCATGCTGACCCCGGATATCCAGCCTAACCGGCTGGAACGGGCCAAACTTGCAATCAAGGATTTTGTCGGCCGACTCGAAGGGGACCGGGTCGGACTGATGCCCTTTGCCGGTTCGTCATTCCTGATGTGCCCCTTAACAACGGACTACGGTGCCTTTACAGCCTCCCTTGATGCACTGGGTCCGGACAGTATTCCCTTTGGCGGAACTGATCTTGCCGGAGTAATCAATGCCGCCGGCGCACTCCTGTCCAATGAAGCCAATCACAAAATTCTCATCCTGGTCACCGATGGTGAAGACCTGAAAGGCGAGGCCCTGCAGGCGGCAAAGAAAGCAGCTGCACAAAACATGACTATCTACACGATCGGGGTTGGAACGCCTGAGGGGGAGCTGATCCCCGACATGAAGAGCGGCGGCAAGACCTACATCAAAGATGCATCCGGTAACTTTGTCCGCTCAAAGCTTGATGCAATCACCTTGACAAAAATTGCTAAAATAACCGGCGGCCTCTATGTTCCGCTGGGGAGCATGGGTCAGGGGTTTGCCACCATCTACCAGGAGAAACTCAAGCTGATCCCGAAAGAGGAACACAATGAACGGATGCAGCGACATCCTATCGAACGCTTTTACTGGCCCCTGGCACTGGCGATCGTCCTGCTTGCTCTTGATTTCCTCATTTCAGGGCGAAAATCGACCCGTTCCTTCGGAATACCCCTGATAAAAACAGCTGGAAGGAGGTTGTTCAACCGTGGAAAATTACTTATCGTTTTCACTGTTCTCCTTTCCGGCATCACCGGGAATGCCAATGGTTCGACCGCAGACGACCTTTATCACGAAAAAAATTTCGATCAGGCGGAAAAAGCCTATGCAAAAATCCTTGAGAAGGCACCGGAGAATGCAATACTTCATTTCAATCTTGGCGATGTGCAGTATAAGAAAAAGGCCTATGAAAAGGCAATTTCATCCTACACCAAGGCACTGCAGGACGATGATCTCGGGTTACAGGCAAAGAGCTATTACAACCGTGGAAATTCCGGCTATCAGCTTGGCAGAACACACCTGAAAACAGATCCTGAACAGGCCATGAAACTCTACCGCCAGGCCATCTCCGATTACGAGGGAAGTCTGGCTTTACAACCCGATGATCCTGATGCCGTTTATAACCGGGATCTGGTCCAGCAACAGTTAAAGGAACTTGAAAAGCAACAACAGAAAAAGAAACAGCAGCAGAAAAACCAGCAAAACTCCAAGGATAACAAGAAGAAAAAAGATAAAAAAGATAAAAAAGATCAGGGCAAACAGGATAAACAGAAGAACGGAGACGGAAAGAAAGACAATTCCAAGCAACAAAACTCCGGTCAGGAAAACAAACCAAATCAGCAGCAAAAAGACAAGGGTGATCAGGCCGCAAAAGATAAAAAATCTTCACAGAAATCTTCTGCCGCAGACCAGCAGAAAAACAAACCGGAAAACAGCAGCAAAGGGGAAGCAGCCCGCCCAAAAGATGAGAACCGGGAAAACGGTGATCAAAACGGCATGTCCACCGGCAAAAAAGCAAAGAGCCCAAGGGGGATGAGTACCGAGGATAAGCAGCGACGAAAACAGGGTAAAATGACCAGCCAGGAGGCACGGAGTCTGCTTGATGCACTTCAAGAGGAAGAAGGTCGATTAGACTTTATTCCCCAGGGATCGGGGAACAATCAGGACCGTCCTCTGAGAAACTGGTAATGAATCGTGATGGACTCGTAAAAAGTCAAAACCGCCATTTGCACAGTACGGAATTACAAGATGATACGACATCTCCGCCGTCGGTTTCGTGGCTTTTCGAAGTCTCGCCATACTCGCTATCTACGACACCGACAACTGTCAGTTCCCGTTCAATAACAATAAAAAAATGAATAACTATCCGGCTATGTTGTACATACATAAAAAATATCGGCACAATAGGCACAGTTCTAAAGAATCGTCCTCCCGAACCAGCCATTTCCTGTTCGGAATATTGTTTTTCCTGACCCTGGTCTCCCTGAGCTGGGCCGGTGCGGTTTCTGCAGCCGATATTTCAGTTGAGGCGGAACTGAATCTGAAACGGTTTCCGGTAGATCAGGCCGCACTGCTCACTGTTACCGTCAGAGGAAGTAATAGCGGACAGCCGGAAGAGCCGCAGGGCGACGGCCTGCAGTTTACATACCAGGGCCAAAACAGTCAGATGCAATGGATTAACGGCAAGTCCTCCTCTTCGGTTTCTTTTGTGTTTATGGTCCAGGCCGATCAACCCGGAGAGCATACCATTGAACCGGTCACGGTCCACGTGGACGGCAAGAAGTACAAGACCAAAGCGATCAAATGTACCATCCTACCGGTTACAACGCCGGCTGCCCCCCCAACCGGCAAAAGCGGAGGCACCGCCGTCAATCCCCCGACCGCCTCTACCAGGATGCGGTCCGGTGAGGCGGACAAGATCGGCTTTATGCGGATTATCCCCAAAAAAGAAACCATTTACTCCGGAGAACTGCTTCCATTTACGATCAAGGCCCTGTTCAGGCAGGGAATACGAGCAACCATCAAGTCGGCACCCCGCCTGCCGGGCGGGAACTTCGTTCTCGACTCTCTGGACGACAAACCCGTGCAGAGCGAGGAAATCATAAATGGGGTGCCCTATACACTGCTTACCTGGCAGGGCACGTTATCCTCGGTTAAACAGGGTGTTTTTCCGATGGAGGCTGAACTTGATGTCTCCCTGCTTGTCCGGGCTCAACGACAACGTCCCTCATCAAGGTTAGGGTCTCCCCTGTTCAATGATCCATTTTTCGATGACTTCTTCAGTGGCTTCAGTCGAAAGGAGGTCACTCTGGTCAGTCCCAGGCAAAACCTGAAGGTAACAGATCTACCGGAATCCGGGAAACCGGATGATTTCAACGGTGCGGTCGGCACCTTCAGCCTTGCCGTGAATGCACAACCCACAACCGTCCGGGCCGGGGATCCAATCACCCTCAAGATGAAAATCCAGGGTACAGGCAATTTTGACCGAGTCCATGCCCCGGTCTTTCCGGAAAACAGCAACTGGAAGGCCTATCCGCCCTCATCTCAGGCCGCGAATGCCGACAGGGGAAAGGGGAAAAAGGAATTTGAACAGGCCATTATTCCGGTCAACCCGCAGATCAAGGCTATTCCTCCCCTGCATTTCTCCTATTTTGATCCACAGGCCCGGAGCTATGTAACCCTGAGCAGCGATCCGATTCCGATTACCCTGCAGGGCAATCCAAATATGACAAGTCAGCTGCAACAGCAACCGGTCACCACCGGAACCCCCGAAGCCGGTCGTCCTGCCAAGCCTTCAGTATCCAGGCTGGCACCGATACATACGGAGTTTGGTAAAGCGGTCCAGTCACTGCAGCCGCTCTACCAGACGCGCTGGTTTCAGTTGATGCTGGTTGTCGGCATGTTACTCCTGCTCACAGCCGTTTTTCTCCTGGCTCGAAGTAAAAGGATCAATGCGGATCCGGTTCGGGTGCAAAAAAATATCCTGGAGAGCGAACTGCAACAGTTGGCCGACAAAGCACATCAGGCGATGGAGCAAAACGACTCACAGCTTTTCTTTACACTTTGCCGCCGAATACTGCAGAAACGGTTCGCCTTTGCCTGGCAGACGGAAGCGCAGGCCATCTGTACCGCAGACCTGGAACAACAACTCCCCAAGGATTCCCCACTGCCGGCAATCTTCAAAAAAGCCGAACATGCGGCATATACCGGGGAACAGATATCCAAGCAGGAAATGAGCAGGATTTTAACGATACTTCAACAGGAAATACATCAGTTATGATCAGCAGGCAACGCATTGTTTTCAGACATTTTGTATTTGTATTTGTATTCATCCCCCTGGTGTCCCTGGTTACCGCGACCGCCGGAACCGGTGAGGCCGAGGATACCTTTGAGCTCGCAAATCAGGCCTACTCCAGAGGAGATTTTCCTGCTGCCGAGCAGAACTACCTGGAAACGGCAGCCGAACGCGGCGTTTCCGCCTCCCTGCTCTACAATCTGGCAAACACCTATGCGGCAATGGGAAAAACAGGCGAGGCAATCCTTGCCTACGAACAAGCATTGCGACTTGACCACAACAACAGCGATATACGCAGCAACCTTGCAGTTATCCGTAAACAAAACGGCCTGTACCGTGAGGACCGCCCTCTCTGGCAGCAATACACCGATCTGCTCGGTGCGAATCAATGGATGATGCTCTGTGGGGTTTTCTTTTTTATTTTCAGTGGCTGCCTGTTGACCCGCAGCCTTGCCGACTTGTCAAACGCCCTGCCCCAAAAAGACAGCATTATCCGTATTGCTCGCTACTCAGCAGGTATCGCACTTTTTGCCGTTCTCGTTACCCTGCCCGCGGCCATATACAGCTATCAAAGCTGGAATGACGGTGTGGTTCTAACCGACAGCCGGGTGCTTATTTCTCCTTTTGCGGCCGCAGCCTCAGCCGGGACCATCAGGGAAGGACGAGTCATCCGACCGTTAAAAGACCATAACGATTTTGTCCTGGTCAGGGATACCAGCGGCCAAAAGGGCTGGCTCGACAGGAAACAGCTTGGATTTATCAGGGATCTTCCAGGGAAAAAGACGGAAAATTGAATGGGAGGTGCCTCGACGTAGAAATCAAAAAGATACCAGAAATTAGAAAAAATTCTGATTACCACTGAAGTTCAGCTCAATGTATAGATTTTGAAAACACTCCTACGTCATGCCCGAGTGTTGTTGTCGGGCATCCAGAAATGTTGGCCTGGCCACAGGATATATCCTGGACCGATGTCTGCGCTTATCTCCCGCCCAACAGCCTACGGGAATGACGGTGATGGGCAGCTCTCCGGTTGAGAAGAATATCACGGAGTTGCAAATCCCGTCATCCTCTACTTGAAGGAAAGACTTTTTTCCACCTTATAAGTACAATAAAAGTCGCAGGAAAGAGGGGAAGCCAGGACACGCTATTGTTCGTCATCCCCGAGTGTTGTTGTCGGGGATCCAGGAATTAGTTTTTGGCTGAGCTTTGTACGTAATCAGAAAACAATATGCCGCCCCCGAAATAGTCCGAAATATTCGTTGGACTTGTCGTTCCGGGATACGTTCCTCTTCCAACAAGCGGCCTTCTAGGTATTTGACAGGTTCAATTCGTCAAATTTTTTATAAATTACCGCCTCTTCTTTGGTTATCCGCATAGACAGCGTAGTATAAAGCGTACCATAGTCTGTTGAAAATTCTAACCCGGAATCCCCGTAAGAATATTTCTCAAAAAAATCATATACGATTTTCGATATCTCGTCCATATTTGTTGCATAAAAATCCAAAATCGTCTTCAGTTCAGGGTCATTTTCCGCCGCACGGTTCAGCAAAGGATATATATGCTCATCTTCTTTTTTGAGATGAGCAATAAAACTGTTTTTTGCCGACATAAGCATATTCTGGCCTTCTTTTGTTCCGATTCCAAGTCGATTAACTTCACTTATGGTTCCTACAATTGCCCTGTGTTCTCTTTTTAATTCTTCAATGAGTGTAGACATGTCGAGACCCGCACAAGGGTATATATTTATTTTACTATTTTTTTATTCTTTTGATTTCCAGAATTGCGCTATTAGCAATTGCCGAAGTTCCGGCGAAGTTCCGGAAGTTCCGGGGACAGGATATCTAACCCGATTTTTTCTTGGGTCCAGGTTTTTGAGGTCGTAGAATGCGACCCAGCCTTTGTTCTATTTTTTCCACAAAGCTGTCGCTTCCCAATGGCCGACCGGTATGTTCATGGCGTTTCAATACCTTCAACTCTTCATCGGATGACAATTGTAGATAATCCTCCCAGTCGGAAATCATATCATGAAGGGGAGAGACAGATGTCAACATGTCATCTTTCCCTTCAAGATGAGCACGGGCGCTGCTCCAGGGATATTCTGCAGGACTTGCTGCGATGCCTGCAGCTACCGGATTCATCTCAATATAACGTACCGCACCAAAGAGATGCAACTCGTCCATAGGAAACGAAGCAAACCGCTCCTGCCATAGATGGCCGCGCCAATTTTCCCGGAAATTAATCCTTCTGGTGTAACGACGGTGGGCCTCGCCAATAGCACGGGCAATACCTGTAGCTGTTTGAGGAACAGCTATCAGGTGTACATGATTTGGCATCAGGCACCATGCCCAGATTGCTACATCGTATTTACGACACCACACACCCATCAACTCAATGTAAGAAAGATAGTCATCATCGTTGAAAAAAGACGGTTGTCGACGATTCCCTCGTTGGGTGACATGATGAGGGATACCAGGATATATAACACGTGCTATTCTTGCCATGTTGAGAGGATAGCAGATAAACAACAGGGGGTAAAGATATATATACTGTCCCCACTACTTTCCCAGGACCACTGACTTACCTTTTTACCCAATTTTCAATTTTCAATGATGTCACTCTGTTGAATTTTTTTTCATTGTTTGTAATCAAAGTTGAATTTTCGCTGAGCGCATGGGCTGCAATTAACATATCAAGAGGCCCAATTACATTACCTTGCTTCTCTAAATCAGAACGGATTTTTCCGTAGTAATTAGATGCGTTTCCATCATATGCAAGGACTTCAAATGGACTCAGAAATTCATCAAGTCGTTTTAGGTTTTTTTTAATCTGTTTGCTTTTACATGCACCATACTGTAATTCCGAAACAGTTATTGATGATATACCAATATTTCCTACACCTATTTCTCTAAATTTCTGAATAACCTCTGGCGGATGATCATTCATGATATATATGCAAATATTTGTATCAATCAAAAACATCATCTAAACCTTCTCTGTGTTGTTGGGATTCAGGTTGATTTCGCTCTACCATAAATGGTGAATCATATTTTTGTAGATTTCTTTCCCAAGTGTCCCATATTGTCTGGTCTTTAGGCAAAAGAAGAACCCCTTCAGATACTTTTTTTACATATACTTCTTTACCTTCAAATCGGTACGATTTTGGTAAGCGCACGGCCTGACTTCTTCCGTTGATAAAAAGCTTAGCAGTATCCATTTTCCACCTCCTAGTAAAATTGCACAATCTATACTAATAAGTATAGATTGGTTCCTACTGCGTGTCAAGGTATATACCGGTTGAGATATATTTTTTTCACACACCGGGTAGGGCAGGAGCCTTGCGGCTCCCTCCCCCCCTAAGAACCGTGCGTGATAGTTTCCCATCACACGGCTCAAGCATTTCAAAGGCAACCCTATGGGGTGGCCCGACTATGTTACTTCCTCACGTAAACTGTGCCCGAAATTCTCTTGATGAAAGTACCGGTAATAGTTTACTCTCCTTAACGTTCCTGCGAGTCCAGAAGTATTTTGCAAACTCAGGGGCGTAAGTGTCCTTGTCAAACACTTTCATAGATTAATTCCTGACACTGAAAGATACAGAAAAGCCTCCATCTTTCCAGCTAGTCTGACTCAAACTGACGTCCAGTGTGAGCCGTTACTACCAAAAATAAATTTCAAATAGATT
>JAJRQC010000013.1 GCA_024280455.1 Deltaproteobacteria bacterium
ATGGACATTTAGAGAAGTGATCTGATTGCATGCAACCGCAGGCGTAGCAGGGCTACGTCGAGGATTGCATAATTGAAGATCGCTTTTCTAAATGTTCAGAGTGCGCCTCAGAATGCGAAGTTATTTTTGAACGAACCCTAAGATTCGGGAGGTGATTCTAATGAAAGAGGAACGGTTACTCTTTTTCCACAGAGGTCACAGCGCACACAGAGAAACAACTTGACCATATTTTTGAAAGCCCTAAGAGTGTTCTATCCGAGACCGCCAATAACCTGGTTTTCTGCTGTTATGCATGACAGCTACAACATAAATTGAACCATTATGTTCACGGTAAATTACAGAAAAGGGAAATCGTGAAAGCAGGAAGCGACGGAACCCGTTTTGAAACAGCGGCCATGTGGCAGGCAATTCACCAATTGCTTGATATGCAACCTCAAGCTCATCCAGAAAATCATCACCTAAACCATCTGCCTGTTTTTGATACCAGGAATAGGATTCTTTTACCTCAGAGGCAATTTCCGGATGAAATCTTAACTCCGACACGCCGTTACTTTTTCACTTCCTTTTTTATATTTTCCCAGGATATCGATTCAATCTCTCCGGAAATAAGCTCCGTAAACCTTTTTTGAGCTAACTCCGCCCAAGCTTGGTCAACTCCCTCATCCTGCCGGGTTTCAAGTGAAGCAATCATACAATGAGCAATCATCGCCTTTTCCGTGGCATTTAAATACTTTGCACTTTCGATTATTTGTCTCACATCCATAACTCGACCTCCAACAAAGTATCTACATCAAAACTCAAATCGCCCCTTCACTACCCTTTCCTGTAAAGAAAAATATATGATTTTTTAGAATACTACGTTAATCGATTAAAATAAGCTCGTAAAAAGCCATTTCCAGAGAGTGTCGATAATGGCAATTCAGTAAGTTGCCTGCAGGGTAACGTCGTGTGATACGGCCTTCTTACGAGACCGACAACTATAAAAAAACAAAAAAAAACGGGCCCTTGATACAAGGGCCCGTTCAGATCACACCAAGGTGTGAATCAAATCAGCTCCAACTTAGAACTTGATGTTCATGGAAGCCATGAAACCGAAGGCTCCATCATCCTGAACGCCGGCTGCATCAGCACGACCGTCGTAGCTGGGCTGCAGGTAACCGACAGCGGTCTGGAGAGTAGCGCCCTCGGAAACCGTGTACACGGCTTCACCGGAGATCTCCAGCAGGTCGGCCAGACGATCTATATCGGCAATTGCATCGTCATTGCTGTCAATGGATGCCCAGACCAGATTACCGGTCAGTTTCAGGTTCTCGCTAACTGCGTAGTCAACGGTACCGGCAACCCAGACCCAATCCATACCATAACCACCGACATTCTTGATTACGGCGACGGGCTGGATATCACCAATCATCAGCCAGCCGAAATCACCGTCGGCAGTAAAGCTATCTTTGGTGAAACCGATGTTGAGGGCCGGGGTCAATGCACCCATGGCATAGGAAACCTCGGCATAGCCACCCAAACCGTCATTCTCGGTTCCCTGAACATCGGAATTCATGTAGGAAACCTCACCAACGATTCCAAGACCGGCAACATTACCGGTTACATTGACGGTACCGAGGGCGCCGCTGTCGTCACCGGTTCTGAGGGTCAGGTCATCATTGTAGTCACGCTGATCGCTATTGTAGAGACCATAGAAAAGAACAGACCAGTCGGCACTAACATTGGCCTTGGCATAGATACCATAGGCACGCATGTTGTTATCTTTGAGGTTATCCATGGCATTTGAATCGGCATCTTCAACAATGGCCAGGCCAAAGATATTGACAACATCATTCTTGTAGTTCAGGGCTGCAACTGTGGGGCGAACATCCCACTGGAAGAACTTGGTCACATCCCAGACAACCTCACCACCGATAAGAGTGGTCGGTCCTACCGGCACACCGATATAGGCATAATCAACCCAGATATTTTTCTTCTCGTCAACCATGCCGTAGCCCTGGCCGTCCCACCTGAAATCGTTCATGCGGATACGGGCCTTGGCCCAGGCGCCGCCTTTGGCCTTGGCTTCAACCTTGACCCTGACACGGGAATCAAAGTAGTTGGTGGTGTCCTGATCGGTATTGCCAAAATCATAACTGTCTTTGACCATCCAACGGACACGGGCATCACCACTCAGGTTAACCTCTGCCATGGCAGAACCAACCATACCGCCAACCAGTAACAGTGCTGCACCTGCAACAAGTATTTTCTTCATCTTCTTCTCCTGTCTTTCTTCTGTTTGTGTATGGACTGCAAAAAAAGCAGTACACCCGACAACCTATAAATTATAGGTGCAGAATAGTCTCCCGAAGAAGAGACGTCAAGTTTTTTTTACTAAAGTTTAATTTTTTTTACTAACCCTGCCGACCGCAAAGTCAACCTTCACTCATCTTCCTGTTTGTTAGGGCCTATTTCATACATGAAGAGCGAGGATGACCGTGTCTGCCAGAAGCCGAATGAATAGTTATTCTGGCCTTGGGCAAAAAACAGACGAAATTTTCCCTCTTTTTTACCCTTTTCAGCACCCTGAGGCGTAACCACCTGACAGGCAACGGTATAATCAGGAAGTTTTTTCGTCTCCCATAACGGAACCAGCTTACCCTGCTGGTAACCAAGGGCAACAATGGAGCTTCCTTCAAAATAGCGGTAGCGTTTAAAATACTTGACTACCTTCATTCTGTTCTTGCCGACTACAATATCTGCAATCCCGTCACCGTTCACATCATGCACAACAATTTTAGGCGGCACATATATTTTGGTATTTGAACGGGCAGCCGTTGCCATCGTGCCGAGATAATTAGATGATGCGCCGTACTCACCTGGATCCGTCCACAAGAGCGTGCCGCTTTCATCGTACACCTGCAGGTTGTTGGCCCGGTTGATGGCAATCATTTTCTGTTTTCCGCTCCCATCAAGGTCGGCATAGGCTATATCAAAAACGGTCAACCCTTTGGGCAGAGAAATTGTATCCCCCCGGATATACTCCCCTTCAGGTCCGGGCTCCAGAACATAGACTTCCCTGCCGATGACGGCACGAATTGCGGTGTGAGGAGCTCCAATCTGACCAAGGAGAACCGGTTTGCCCTCAGGCGTTGCAATATGCAGATAATAGGGAACACGTTTATGAAGGAATCGAACTTCCCGGCCGTTCCACTCGATAACCGTTGATTCGGGTTTCTGCTCATTATTGGCACTGACATAGATTTCCAGGATTCCGTTGCCGTTTAAATCAGCCAGACTGACGGCATGAACACGCAGGTAGCCGTCAAGGTCAATGGTTTCAATCTTCTTGAAATGGCCGTCGCTATAACGGTAAATATACAATTTGTCGACAGCCGCCATGACGATCTCAACATTTCCGTCTCCGTCAAGGTCTCCAGCATCCATATCATTGACCCCGTACGGAATTTTCGGGCTCCGACGGGTGTCAAGCAGGCGGAGATTTCCGGAATCAAAACCGGCCAGTATACCGGCATACATGCCTTTTTTATAGGCACGATCCGGATGCTCGGTCTGGAAAGCGCTCATACCGTCGCCCTTACTTGTAGACGCGGCAACTTTTTTGGGCCGGGCAACGCCGAAAATATCCACCGACACATCCCAGGCCAGCTCATCCATGGCCGGCAGCGCTTCTTCAATTGTCTCCACCTGCCGGGTGAACTGCTTCAACCGGCCTTCCCCTTTACGCCTTACGACCTCGACAGTCAGGAGAAACTTACCGTTTTCGTCGGCCAGTGAACCCATAATAATATAATCCACCCCACTGTTATGAAGCGCCTTAAAGGCCTTCTCCTGTCTGCCGGTCTGCAGATAGGATGTGATCTCCCGGGCGGCGGATGTTCCGTACACCGTCCGGACACCGGTACGGGTTGCAATCCGACTGGCCAGCACGCTGGTCAGTCCGTCACGCAGGTACTGGTGATTGCCTGAAAGTTCGACATTAAAGGGAAGGAAAATTGCACTTTCACTTTTCCTGCCCTCTCGTGCATGAGCCTGGGCTGTCAACAGCATGAAAACTAAAAAAAGGCTGAAGGCAGTCGTCAAAAAAACAAAAAGACGCTGCGTATGCCATTGCTCTGAACACTCTCTTATATTCACTTGATCCTCTCTTGCAGAAACATGAACAACGAGCCAGTAGAGCCCGGCCCCCGGGCGATTGTGGACGGCGATTGTTACATGCCGGCATTATATCGCCCGGAGGGCCGGGCTCCTACATACAATCCACACAAATGGAAATGAACGGTTCCTGCGCTGAGCGTGGGAACCAGTGGTTCAAACTCCATTTAGGGAAAAGACTATACAGGGAACAGACGCGGAAAAAAAGTAGAGAGATGATCTTTTTTACAGGAATGAAAAAAAATCAGTAGGAAAAGCTGATAGACACACCACCGTAAAAGATATCCTTTGAGGCTGCCCCCTGCTCCCGGCTGTCGACACCGTCGGAGTGGAAGCTCTTTTGTCCCGACACGGGGCGGGACCACTGCAGTTCAGGAGTGATGGTGATGTATTTTTTGTAGGAGACCGGCATATTCAACAGAAAAGAAAACAACTGCCCCTCACGCAACCCATAGGGATCTTTCATCAACATGGTTTTCCCAACCAGCCCCAGAGAGATATTATCATAGGGTTGATAGGAAGTAGAAAGATCAAGGGCAATATACCATGCCTTGGTTGGATCATAGGTGTTGAATCCCATGGGATCATCAAGATCAAGATACACAGAGCCAATGGTACCCTTTTCCGCCCCGGATGTATAAATATAGCCGGCGGAAAAACCGAGCAGCCCGGAAGAACCTTCATAGGAGAAGGTAATGGACTGTCCGTTCAGGCTGGCCTTGTCTGCAGCCAAGCCCTTGTATAGATCCTGCGTCTGTTCAAAACGCATGGCGGTCATACCCGGCGCATCTTTTAAGTCAACACCGTACAGACCTGCAGCCAGCAACCGATTAACGGCATTATCCCACAGGGGAAGATCACTCTGGGCCATCAGCGAACTGCTGGTAGCCAGTATCCCGACAATCGACAGGAACAGAAGTGATATGCAATGCCTTTTCATGTCTCGTTGAACCTTGTCTTTAAGATGCTTAATTGAAGAAAATAAAATCCTCCTGCCTATATAAAGAGAATAGCGCATTTCACGCAGAAATACAATACAGTTTTTTGAACTTTTACATTTTCCGGGTACAAAAATTACACCCTATCGATCATCCCAACTCTCCTGCCTGCCGCAGAGCGATCCGGATGTATTATATGGTGCATAGACCTGAAGTACTCCGGGTTCAGGAGTCTTTACAACGGAAATCAACTTTCTTGAGAACCAGATACCGGCCTTGTCTCCACCGGGTGCCAGAAGGACCCCGCCGTAATAGGGACAGGTAAGACTTAACCGGGTGTCGATCCAGAACATCCAGTCATCAAGCATTTTCCGGGTTATATCCACCCGGCTCCAGACCCTGGTCTTGAGAGTATATCTGTTATCAACCGCAATGATGGACTCCGGGGTCACCTCATTGCCGATAAAATAATATGTATGATCCGGCAATATGGTTCTATTTTTAAATGGCAGGCCGCCATCTCTGTTCTCGAGCCATTTTCCCGAAGGGCTGCTCTGCACGCAGCCGGTCATGACCACAATCAGCAATAAAGAGAAAAAAAGACAACCGGTACAGTAAACTCGACGCATAAACAGTCCTCCCCGGAACCTTCCTGCTTGCTTCAATATGATAAATTTTGAGAAATGTTCAGCCCTACTCTTCTTAAGAGTAACTATCATCTTTCAAAGGCCCTTTGTCAAGGTGCCTGCTGCATCATGACAACAGCTTCATTCCGGGAATGACAACTGCAGCCTGCAGAGAGGTACTGCAAATGGAATTAAGCCGACACTTGAAAGCCGTTCTCATCTTTTTCATTGCCTGTTTTTTTCCCAGCGAGTATTTCTATTGGAAAGAATCTAACCCCTGTCACCTGGAACCCGGAACCTGCATACTTGATGGAATTTGAAGCGGCAACTCAAAGTATGGCCCAGTTAAAAGCCGCCTTGAAAAAGGCACGGCGAAGGCCCCATGGCAATGTCCACCGAGGCAAGCTGTACCTTGCCCCGGAAGCAGTGGCCACTGCCGGTTCCGAGACCAACATCTGTATCAGTCCATTTTCCATTCTCGACTGTACCGGAAACATTCATCTTGGGCCCTGGTGTATGATCGGCGCCCGCAGTCGTATCTACACCCATGACCACATTCACCAGGGAAGGCGACCTCTGCTGAGCCAGCAGGAAAAACTGGGGGTCATCTGGCAGGACAAATACATCGGCCGCGACGTCTGGATACACGAAAACGTAATCGTCCTTTACCAGGTTACGGAAATACCCGACGGGGCGGTCATCGGAGCAGGGGCGGTGCTGACAAAAAATCCAGGCCCCTATGAGATTTGGGCCGGGGTACCGGCCCGCAAGATAGCTGATCGTCACGATCTCTCCCAGCAACAGGTACGGGAGATAGTGTCACGGCCACCTTTTACCTTAAAAGAACATCTGCAGGAAAAATGGGAAAAAACAGATTTTATAATATTCTGATGTACTCCCATGACACCTATGGTCTGGGCCATATCCGCCGAACCATGTCCATTGCCGGCCAGCTGCGGGCAGATGATGTCAACGTACTCATCCTCACCGGCTCCCCCATTGCCGGCCGTTTTTCCTTTCCGGAAAACGTGGATTTTGTCCGCATCCCGGGAATGATAAAAAAGACCAATGATGAGTACCAGTCTCTTTCCATCCGGATAGATCCGGAACATGCCTTGAATATCCGCAAATCAATTATTCAGGCAACTGCTGAAACCTTTGCTCCGGACCTGTTCATCGTTGACAAGGAGCCCCTGGGCCTGAAAAAAGAAGTCCTCCCTACCCTGCAGTGGATCAAAAAAAATTCGCCGAAAACCAAAACTATTCTCGGCCTGCGCGACATCATGGATGATCGGAAAACCGTACGGGCCGACTGGAAGCACAAAGGGGTCTACACCCACCTGCAGGAGCTTTATTCCGAGATATGGGTCTACGGACGTCAGGATATCTATGATGCGGTTCATGAGTATGCGATCCCGGATTCGATTCAAAAGAAGATCATCTTTACCGGCTATCTGGCCCGGCGGGTGAGCTCTGAAAAAACAATCAAACGAACCAGAAAAAAATTCTGCGCCGGTCCCCAGGAGAAGATGATCGTTGTTACAACAGGCGGCGGCGGCGACGGCTACCAACTGCTGGACACCTATCTGCGTATGTATGAAAACGGCAATGTAACCAACTGCAAAAGCGTCCTGGTGACCGGCCCCTTCATGCCCCTGGAACAGCGTCGGCAGATTGCCAAGAGAGCCCGACCGTTCAAGATAAAAGTCCGGCCGTTTTATCCCCGCATGGAAGAGCTCTTCGGGGCAGCCGATCTGGTGGTATCCATGGGCGGATATAACACGATGTGCGAAATTCTCAGTCAGAAAACCCTGTCCCTGATTATTCCCCGGGACACTCCAAGACAGGAACAGTTGATACGGGCTCAGGCCCTGAAAAAGAAACATCTGATCGACTATATCCCATGGAACAGCCTGAGCTGGGAAATGCTTCAGGAAAAAATTGATTTCCTCCTGGAACAGCCCGGACAGTTTCGGGAGGCCATGGAGGATTTTCATCTTGACGGCGTCACCTGTATTAAGGAGCGGTTAAAAATATTCAGAAAAAGAACACTGTGAGCTGATCGGCAGTTGACGGTTTACAGTTCACTGTTTTCGGTTGAATGAAAAAACGGCCTCCTGCTTCATGCACATACCCGCCCTATGTGCAATGATGAACGACAGATACACTCCTTTCACTTGAGGGGTTCAAGAATCAAAAGACGGCGGCAGATGGAGCAAGGCCCTGACCACTGGGGCGGTACCCCATCTGACGGAAACCGTAAACTGAAAACCGTGAACCGTACATATGGAACATACTATAGTTCGGACCACCGATGTAACCAAAAGCTTCCAGCTCGGCAAACAGGAGCTCCAGGTTTTAAAGGGCATCAGCCTGACCATTGCCGCCGGCCGCTACATCTCCATCATGGGGCCGTCGGGTTCCGGCAAGAGCACCCTGTTCAACATGATCGGCGGCCTGGACAAGCCGACATCGGGCAAAGTCTTCATCGACGAGGTCGATATTGCCCAGCTGGACGCCTATGAGCTGGCCTGGCTGCGCTGCCGGAAAATCGGCTACATTTTCCAGACCTTTAATCTCATTCCGGTGATGACCGCTCTTGAAAACGTCACCCTGCCCATGACGTTTGGCGGCACCGGCACCGATGAGGCCAACCAGCGCGGCAGAGAACTGCTGACCCAGGTGGGACTGGGCGACCGTTATGATCATAAACCTTCCGAACTCTCCGGCGGCCAGCAGCAACGGGTCGCGGTTGCCAGGGCCCTTGCCAATAACCCGGCCATCATCCTCGCCGATGAACCCACCGGCAACCTGGACCTGACAACCGGCGAAGAAATTATCAACCTGCTCAAACAGATGAGTGACGAGCGCGGGGTGACCGTTATTTCAGCCACCCATGACTTTAAAATGCTCAATGTTTCCGACGAGGTCATCTGGATACGGGATGGCCTGATCGACAAGATCGAACAGCGTGATGAACTGAACATTTCCATTGGCACTATCGAATGAGAAAAACTGTTCAGGCGAACAGCCCCAACCAACCCGCACAACAACTGATCACCGGCGGATGAAAAGAATACGAAAAATTCGATCGCCCCTCTTGTTCGCCCTGCTGTTTTTTCTCTGTTGTACTTTATCCGGATTTCCGTCTCTTGCCGCCTCCGATATCCAGGAAACCGTTCGTATTCTTGCATCCCTTGGTGACCGCAGTGTCGGCAATGAAGGCAACAGACAGGCTGCCGAGTATATCCGCAGCCGCCTCCAGGCCGCAGAGCCCGAGGAATTCGGCAGCCTTGACTTCCTGCTGCCCGTACTCAAACAAGATAATGCCGCCCTCCATCTGGCCGGCAGACAGCTTCCGCTCCATCCCCTGGCCTACAATGCGATCACTCCGGAAAACCTGCCGACCGAGGGACTCAGCGGTCCGCTTATTTATGCAGGCCGGGGAGAGCTGGCCGACTTCAATGGAAAAGAAGTGCAGGGCGCCATAGTGCTGATGGAATTTGATTCCATGAAAAACTGGCTCAATGCCGCCTCACTCGGGGCATCGGCCCTGATCTATATCAACCGCCAAGAGAGCCCGAGAGCAGCCTTTACGGAAAAAGAAGAGCTCTCTCCCATTCAGTTCCCCTGTTTCTGGGTGGAAGCGGAACCGCTGGCCACCATTCTGCCGGAAAATATCAAGAGTATCAGCAGGCAGCCGGCTCCGGAGGCGACCGTCACTGGACAGGCCGCCTGGACCACGACCGGGGCAAGCAACCTGTACGCGCTTTTCCCCGGCACTGATCCGAAAAAGGCGAGTCAGCTGATTGTGGTCGAAGCCTTTTACGACTCAACCTCCTTTATCAAGGGCCGGGCTCCGGGTGCCGACGAGTCCCTGTCCATTGCCGGGCTGCTGAGCTTGGCCGACACCCTGCACAAGACCCCGCCGATCCGCCCTTTTCTCCTGCTGGCCTCCAATGGTCACAGCATGAGCCAAGCCGGGATGCGGGAATCCATCTGGGCTATCAGCTCCCGTTCCAAGGATCTGCGCAAAAAAGCAAAGCTCTTGAAATCCGACCGTAAAAAGAGCAAGGCAGCCCTGGAAGTCCTGCAGCAGTTTAAAGATGGTTCCCTGCCTGAAGATGCCGGAGCACTGTTACAGAAAGCCCTTAATCATCCGCTCAAAATGCGGGTCGATTTCCTGTCCACCACCCTCATGCAGCTCCGCATGGAGCGAGAAAACAACCCAAAAAACGAAGACCGCATCAACGAGTTAACCAAACAGCGACTGCGGCTGAGACATTTAGGCTGGCGAACCAATCTCCATGACCTGGGCGAAAAAGACAGGGCCCTGCTGAACCCGTTGACCGACATGGCCATCAAGCGCTACCGTGCCGTGCTGGCGGAGGCCAAACAGCAGGGAAAAATGCTGAAAAGTGCCAAACGGTTTCGCTCGATGATGGCCGACTTTGAACCGCGAGCCCTGATCTCCCTGCATCTTTCCAGTCATGGCTCCGGAGTCGGGGCCTTTCATCAGGGCTTTCTCTATCCCCTGCGACCGATCATCAACAGAACCGCAGCCTTCCGCACCCTGGATTCCGTTCTCCTGCAGGCAGCCGCTGATGCCCCCGCGAGCCTGCCGACCTTTATCTCTACCCTGCGCCCCAACCGTCTGCAGCCCTGGCAGGACCTACTGCCCGATAAGCCGCAGATGGCCGGTGAGGTCAGCTGCCTGGCCGGATTACCCGGTATTACCCTTGCCACCATCCAGGATCTACGCACCAGCTGGGGCACGCCCTGGGATACTGCGGATCGGATCAACTGGGATTTTGCCAATCGCCAGTGGCAGTTGGTAGAACGCCTTATCCAGGGAATCGACCGAACAGGCGACTCACTGGAGCCCGGCTATATCAGAAACGGTTTCGCCACGGTTGCCGGTCGAACCAGCCTGCTCCTGCACGGTGAACTGTTTGCCGAACATCCGGCTGAAGGCAGTGTTCTGCTCGCTTTCCAGGGGCCGGCCCGTTACCACGCCATAACCGACTTAAACGGTCGATTTCTCCTCAAGGGTGTTGCCGATAAAAAACATGTCCGTGACAAGGTTATTCTTGAGGGGTACCGGTTCTCCACCCGCGACGGCTCGGTCCTCTGGGCCATTGATAAAAAAATAACCGGCAAGCCTGCCTACCGGGTCAAGATGCGACGCCGGGACATGAAAACGGATCTGGTCATGTTCAACTGCCGCCAGACCACAATCTTCAACCTGCTGGAGCCACGCAGTCTCCAGTACATGACCAAGTTGCAGCTGATCGACGCCCGCCGTGATGCACCGCCGACCCGCTACTGGTACAGCCGCATTGATACCCGAAGCTCTATTATCGCCTCCATCTTTCTGGCCCCGGAAACACGGCTCAAGCTGACCCTGTCCGATTCCGTACTCCAGAAAAAAATGATCCTGACCAACGCCACCCCGGAAACACCACTGGGCACCGGCTATCGGGTCGATGACTACCCCTCGCTTTTCAACACCTCGTACCTGGTCGCCCGCGACATGTGGGATTTACTCACCCCGCGAATCAATAACCTGGAGGCCCACGGCATCCACAACCAGCGGATCAAAGGGCTCCATGATCAGGGAATCCGTGCCCTTGAACGGGCCGGCAAGGCGCTGGCGGAATATCGTTACGATGTTTTCTCCGAAGAGTCCAGCCGTTCCTGGGCTCTGGCCAGCCGGGTATACGACCATGTGGAAAAAACCCAGAAGGATGTCCTGTTCGGGGTTCTGTTTTACATTGCCCTGTTTGTACCCTTTGCCTTCTGTGCCGAACGTCTGCTCTTTGGCTTTGTCTCGATCTATAAACGGATCCTCGGTTTTTCCGGGATCCTGCTGACGCTCATCCTCATCGTCGCCAAAGTTCACCCGGCCTTTGAGCTCGCCTACAGCCCGACCGTCGTCATTCTGGCTTTTTTCATCATCGGCCTTTCAGCCCTGGTGACGGTGATCATTGTCATGCGCTTTGAGGACGAGATGACCCTGCTCCAGCGCCGGGCCTCCCATAAACGACCCTCAGAAATTTCGAGCTGGAAGGCCTTTACGGCGGCATTTTTTCTCGGCGTCTCCAACCTCAGACGCAGACGTCTGCGCACCGCCCTCACCTGCCTGACCCTGATCATCCTGACCTTTACCATTATGAGTTTTACCACGGTCAAATCCATGCGCAGGCAGAACCGACTCCAGCTCAATACGGAATCCCCCTATCAGGGCCTGCTGCTTAAACACATGAGCTGGAAAGATCTGCCCATGCAGTCGTTGTCGATCTTCCGTTCTCTGTTTAACGGTCAGGTGGTTATCGGGCCAAGGGTATGGCTGGTTGCCGATGAACCGACCCGGGCCGGCCGTATTCAAATCTCGGTCAACGGCACCCCGTATATTTTTCAGGGAATGACCGGTCTCTCTCCCCGGGAGCCTGCCATCAGCGGTCTGGACAAGATACTTATCAAAGGGCGCTGGTTTGAACCGCAGAGACCAAATGAAATCCTCATCCCCTCGCGGCTGGCCGCTCTGGTCAATGTTGATCCGGATAAACCGAACCAGCCCCCTCTCATGCTCTGGGGACAACCGTTTCAGGTGGTCGGCGTCTTTTCGGAAAACGACTGCAGCAGTTGCCGGACCTTGATGGTGAACCCCTGACCCCGGCCACCTTCCCCTCGGAAACCATGATGGAAATAAGCGAGGTCGAAAAAGAGGCCATGGAATCGGGCGAGGATGTCCAGGCCTTCCAGGGCCGGTATCATCACCTTGATCCCAGTCAGGTTTTGATTCTGCCGGCGGATACACTGCTCCAGCTCGGCGGCACCATCAAAAGCGTCGCTCTGCACCCGACAACCCTGCAGAAAGAAAACCCGGGGCCGCTGCTCAGTGACCGCTTCAACCTGGCCCTGTTTCAGGGTGAGAAAAACGGCGTGTTTCTGTACAACGCCAGCGACACCATGTCCTACTCGGGAATGCCCAATATCCTCATTCCACTGCTGATCTCCATTCTGATCGTGCTTAACACCATGATCAGCTCGGTCTTTGAACGTAAGCATGAAATAGCGGTCTACACCTCGGTGGGTCTGGCCCCTTCCCACGTCTCCTTTCTCTTTGTGGCTGAGGCCATGGCCTTTGCCGTCCTGGCGGCGGTACTCGGCTACCTGCTGGCCCCGTCCAGCGCCGCGGTTCTTGCCGGAACCAGCCTCTGGCAGGGAATCACGGTTAACTATTCATCGACTGCCGGTATTGCCGCCATGGTTCTGGTCATGGGCGTTGTCCTGCTGTCGGTGATCTACCCGTCAAAGGTGGCTGCTAAAATCGCCATCCCCGACGTCAACCGAACCTGGACCATGCCGACACCGGTTAACGATGCCATGTCCATAACCCTGCCCTTTCTCATGCACTACCACGAGCATGCATCCATCTGCGGCTTTCTGTACAGTTACCTCAAGGGGCACCAGGATGTCTCCCACGGCATCTTTGCCACCGGCCCGATTGAGGTTGTCGATGCAGCCGATATCCGGCACGACGACAACCGACTGCCCATTGCCGGTGACTGTGTTCATCTGCGGGCCAAAATCTGGCTGGCCCCCTTTGACTTTGGAATCATGCAATGGATCGACCTGCGATTCTGCAAGTCGGGTGAGGGAGACGACTTTCTTGAAATCAATGTGCGTATTGAACGACGGGCAGGTGAATCGGGACTCTGGCAACGGCTCAACGGACCGTTTCTGCACAGCCTGCGCAAACAGCTCCTGATCTGGCGCTCCCTGGATGCCGACGGTCATGCCCAGTACAGTCGGCTTTTACCCGAATCAACCGCGGGCAAAGGGGAAACCCCATGAGTTCCGGCAACACGGGCCATACCATCCGCCTGCGGGCCGTCCTGCTGGGCTTAGTCCTGGCCGCGCTCATCTGCGGACTGACGCCGATTAACAATATTTACAATCAGGCCACCCCGCTCGGCGGCGGCCATTTTCCGCTGGCTCCGTTCTACATCCTGCTGCTGACAACCATGCTGGCCGGACTGCTGGCAAAGATACTCCCGAAAGCACGCCTGATTACCGGCCAAGAGATGCTGGTGATCTGGCTGCAGATGGTCATTGCCTCAGGCATTGCTTATACCGGCCTGACCAGAACCTTTTTCATCAACCTGACCGCGCCCTATCAGTTTGCCACCGCTGAAAACAACTGGCAGGAAATTCTGCAGCCGATTTTACCCCCGGGTCTCTACCCGGGAAAGGGTGCCATAGAGCCGCTCTATAACGGTCTTGTCGGCGGTCGGCAGATGGGCTGGCTTGAAGTCCTGGCCAATATCCCCTGGAAAGACTGGATTACCCCGCTCACTGCCTGGGCAGTCTTTATCCTGCTCTGCTATGTGGTGATGATTGCCCTGATCAACTTGCTCAGTCGGCAATGGATCCATAATGAACGGATGAACTTTCCCCTGCTCCGGGTTCCGCGGCTGATGGAGGAAAGTTACGACCGGGGCGAGCTCGGCAGCTTCCTCCTCAACCCGTACCTGCTGTGGGGACTGTCCATCCCGGTCATGCTCCACCTGTTGAACGGTCTCCACTTCTACTATCCGTCGGTGCCACAGATCCCGACTCTGGTGCTGGCCGGGCATTACTTTCCAAAGGTGGGGTTGTTTTCCGGCTTTCACAAACTCAAGATATACTTTTATCCGGTCTTCATCGGTTTTGCCTTTCTTACCGCCCGCCAGATTTCCCTTTCGTTCTGGCTCTTTTTCCTTTTCGGCGGCCTGCTGTACGGCCTGCTCTCGGTGCTTGGCTACAACATCCCGGCCGCATCACTTGGTGTCACCTTCGGCCCCACCCTGGCCCGGCCGGAAGAAACCCAGATGATCGGGGCCTACGGTGTCTTTTTTCTCTTCCTGCTCTGGCTTTCCAGAAAACATCTGCAGGACGTGGTCAAACAGGCCTTTACCCCCGGCCCGATTGAGGTGAATACGGAATGGTTTTCCGTCCGCCTCTCCTTCTGGATTGCGGTGGCAGGAATGGCGGCCATTGTCGGCTGGGCTGTTTTTTTCGGAATGCGTCCCCTGACCGCCACTCTGCTGGTGGCTGCCTTTTTTATGATCACCCTGGTGGCCTCCCGGGTGATCTGCCAGGGCGGTATCGGCTATTTCACCCTGACCGCTGCTCCCATTGACGGCCTGCTCATCCTGTTTGGTCCGGCCCTGTTCAGCCAGATCGGCCTGATCGTTGCCGCAGTCAGTCAGAAGGTCATGTTTGTCGATCTGCGCGAGTCCCTGATGCCCTCACTCCTGCATACCCGGCAGCTGCACCACCAGATGAAAAACCGACGGTTGCTGCTGTTCGGTATCGGCGCTACTCTGGTGGTTGCAGTCAGTGTCTCCTTTGCCGCCATGCTTGCCCTGTGTTACAAATACGGCATCCGGGAGCTCCCACTGGAATGGGCCACCCGCACCAGTCTGGGTGTGTATGAAAACGTCATCCGTCTGCAGGAAACCGGTGCCACCGCCGGATCCTGGGTCAAAATATTTTCCGGGGCCGGGGCACTGGTCATGCTGGTGCTGGTTTTCTGCTATAACCGGTTCTACTGGTGGCCCATCCACCCGCTGGGCTACCTGACCGCGTATTCCTCGGCCATGCGCATACTCTGGTTCTCCTTTTTTCTCGGCTGGCTCTTTAACGCCGTCTGTATGCGCTACGGCGGAGTGGTCATGTTTAAAAAGCTGCGCCTCTTTTTCATCGGCCTGATCATCGGAGACATGCTCATGGGCGGCACCTGGGCGATCATCGGCATGTTTACCGACGGCGGCTATCAGGTCCTGCCGGATTGATACTATGTACGACGACAAAGAACTCAAAGAATATCGCGACCTGCTCAAGACGCCGGATCATTTTGAGGAGGGGTTTGACTGGAAGACGGTGGTGGGTGCGGTCTTCATCGGTTTTCTGATGATGCCGGGCTCCATGTACCTGCAGCTGGTCATCGGCTCCGGCATCGGCCCTGCCGCCCGCTGGGTCACAATTATTCTCTTTGCCGAAATAGCCCGCCGGGCCCATACCAGCCTCAAACAGCAGGAAGTCTTCATTCTCTACTACATGGCCGGTGCCGCTCTGGCCTCACCCTTTCAGGGGTTGCTGTGGAGTCAGTACCTGGTCCAGTCCGATGCGGCCCGCATGCTTGGAGTCACCGAATTTATCCCCTCCTGGGTTGCACCGTCGGCCGATTCGGATTCCATGGCGGCCCGAACCTTCTTTCATCGGGACTGGCTTATCCCTATCCTGCTTCTGGTTGGTTCACAGGTCATTCAACGGGTGGATCGGTTCGGCCTGGGCTACGCCCTGTACCGGATCACCTCGGATGTGGAACGACTACCCTTCCCCATGGCCCCGGTCGGGGCGCTGGGCACCATGGCGCTGGCGGAATCAGCCGAAGATAAACAGACGGGCTGGAAATGGCGGGTCTTTTCCATCGGCGGGGTTATCGGCCTGGCCTTCGGGGCAATCTATGTGCTGCTGCCGGTGGTCTCGGGGCTCATATTTACCGAACCGATCCGCCTGATTCCCATTCCATGGGTCGAGCTGACCCGCCACACCGAAGAGGTCCTGCCTGCGGTTGCCACCGGCATCCAGCTTGACCTTGGACTGGTGTTCATCGGCATGGTTCTCCCGTTCTGGGCGGTTATCGGAGGCCTGATCGGGCTGATCATCACCGTGATCCTCAACCCCATCCTCTGGAAACATGGCATTCTTACCCGCTGGCACCAGGGCATGGGAACGGTGGATACGGTCTTTGCCAACAACTTTGATTTTTATATGAGCTTCAGCATCGGCCTGGGGCTGGCCATCGGTGTCATCGGGGTCTGGTCGGTTGCCCGTTCATTTTTCCAGAACGGCCAGGACCGAGGCACCATAAAGGACCTGTTCAATCCGCCCAAGGGACGGGGAGATATCAACTTCTGGACCTCGATCGGGATCTATGTTGTCTCCACCCTCTCCTACATCGGCCTCTGCATCTGGCTGGTGCCCAACTTTCCCTGGATCTTCTTTCTCGGCTACGGCTTTATCTACACCCCGATTATTTCCTATATCACCGCCCGGATGGAGGGTATTGCCGGCCAGTTTGTCAGCCTGCCCCTGGTCCGGGAAGCCAGTTTTATCGCCGGGGCCAAGTATTTCGGCTACCAGGGTATTGAAATCTGGTACGCCCCCATCCCCATCCATAACTACGGCGAGGCCACGGTCAGTTTTCGTGAAATCGAGCTCACCGGCACCTCCTTTCGCGGCATCATCAAGGCTGAACTTGTTGTGTTCCCGGTGGTCATGATCGCAAGCCTGCTCTTTTCCCAGTTTATCTGGCGCTTAGCACCCATCCCCTCGGCCAGTTACCCCTATGCCCAGGAACTCTGGCACCTGCAGGCCCTCAATACCCTGCTCATGCAGACCTCGACTCTGGAGGGCAACTCGCTCTTCTTCCAGGCCCTGAAATCAAGTTACGTCCTCTCCGGCATGGGCCTGGGCCTGATCATGTACATGATTCTCTCCGTTCTCGGCCTGCCGGTGCTGCTGATTTACGGGGTGGTACGCGGACTGGGACAGTCCACTCCGCACGGGGTCATTCTTGAAGTGGTGGGTGCCATACTGGGCCGGTATTACTTCCATAAACGCTACGGTTCCATGTGGCGTCAGTACGCGCCGGTGCTGCTGGCCGGATTTTCCTGCGGCATGGGACTGACCGGCATGTTTGCCATGGGCTTTGCCCTGATTCTAAAATCACTGAGTTATATGGCCTATTAAAAATATATCAGTGAACATTCCCAGGCCCAGTTCACCCACGGTCTCTACCGGGAATGCGCCCATAAACTCTATCCTGAAATTTATGACAAAAAAAACGGACAGAAGAGGAGCATTCAGAGAACAGGCCCCACCAGTGACGACCTGTCCTTTTCCCCCTTTCCCCTTCAAAGAGATACAAAATGGTTGTACGAATATTTACAGGTGCTCACACCTGGATAAGGCTTGCTCTTTGCCGCTTGACCCGGCTCCTGCAAGTACTGTATAATAATTACTATATAATATATAAAAAACTGCCGACCCCCTTAAAAAGGCGTAAAACACTAGAAACAGATGGAAAAGAAACCAAGCTGGGATGATATTCCCTCATTGCACCTCGAACTTGATGAGGAACCCACCGATGCAACGTCTTCAGAAAAGAGGGCCTATCCAAGGTTATCAACACAAGAAGTGCAGGAGATGTTTCGGGAAAATGTTGGTGTTCTCTTTGTCCATGTTGCCGTAAAAAACCGCCAACTCAAACAAAAAGGAGTGTTGCGGGATATCAATCACACCGGCATGAGCTTTATCATGCCGGCGCACCCTCTGAAACAGGGAGAAATTATTCGAATCGGAACGGTATTCAACCAGTTTGTTTTCAAGACAAAAGCTGAAGTTCGCTGGAGAACAAATGATCAGGTCGGGGTCAAGTTTATTGATCCGAAAAAAGACGATGTCACCTATCTTTCAGAGCTCTATGCCGCAAAAATTCTCAATAAACTCAAATAAACCAGCATGGCTGGACCAAGATTTTATAGGTCACAGCCACAACAAAGAATGAAAACAGCCCGGAATGACATCACTTCGTGGGCGATTTTCGGATAAACCAGCATGGCTGGACCAAGATTTTTTAACGTCACAGCCACAACCAAGGATGAAAATAGCCTGATACGACATCACTTCGTGGGCGATTTTCGGATAAACCAGCATGGCTGGACCAAGATTTTTTAACGTCACAGCCACAACCAAGGATGAAAATAGCCTGATACGACATCACTTCGTGGGTTATTTTCG
>JAJRQC010000146.1 GCA_024280455.1 Deltaproteobacteria bacterium
AACTCCGGAAAGTGGTTAATCTTGTAATCTTGGTGGGTTACCTGATTTACTCTTACCACGAATCGCTAAAAATGTCACCCCAAAAAGGCGATTTCGTCTCAAAAAATCAAGCAGTTAGGCCTACAGGGACAGGCACTAGCTACATGGTGAAGGCAAATTTACTCTTTCAAGCAAAAAAGATTTATCCGGATGGATCCATTAAGGAAATGATTATTTGGCAATTGCCTGAACAAAGTACTGAGCGGCCCCATGGCCTGAAATATCGTTTGTATTATGGCAGGGCAGACGGCACCTGTCTGGTTCGTTACGACAATGAAGCAGGTAAAGGTGATCATCACCATTTTTTTGGCCACGAAGAGATCTATCTTTTTCAAAACGTTGAGACACTGGTGACTGACTTCCAGCATGACATTGACAGGGCAAGGAGGAACAAAGATGAGCAAGAGTGACCGTATCGACATCCACATAGCCTCCGAGCAGGACATGAATCAGGCATTTATCGACAGCTGGAAAAAAGCCGAACAGGGGGTACGGACAGAGACGGAACAACATCTCTTTTTTGAGGATGCCGCAACCCTCTTGCGGGTTCTGTCCAATCAACGATTAATTCTACTGTCGACACTTCTCCAGTCCGGCCCGGCCAGTATCCGCGCTTTGAGTAAAACCCTGCAACGAAATTACAAGAATGTCCATTCCGATGTCAAATTGCTCCGCGAGGCCGGCCTGATCAAACTCAATCAGGAAAACAAGGTTTTTGTTCCCTGGCAAAAAATTCACACTGAGATTGACTTACTGACCGCCGCATGAAGCTTCTTTGTCCAATACACCCTGAATACTCAGGATTTTTCCGGCAGCAGGGAAGACCTGAGCAGTGAATACATGATCCCGACATGGGCGATCAGAACGGCATCAAAGGGGAGGCGGAAACGGATGCGGGGCAGAAAAACAGCGTAAAAGAGGGCGCTGGTGATATAAATGGCGACCAGCAGTTTTTCCGTCTTTGAAAGGGGTACTCTGCGGGAAAAGATCAGGCGCAGGATCAGACAGAGCAGCAGAGGGTAATAGGTGACAAACATAATCACCCGCCGCAGGAGGCTGAACTCCTGTTCCACGTAGAGGTGATCGTAAAAGTTAAAATAATCCACCAGCTTGGTCAGGTACAACTTAATGGCCACCCCCGGTTGCTGCCTCCAGAACTCAAGGGTTTTATGCAGGTAATAGCTGTTCTGCTCTGCCTCAGACATTTTCTGCACCTCTTTATACTCCTCTTCATAATAAAAAGTATACCAGGCATCGAGAGATGAATTAGGGTTATTACCAAAATAGAGGGTGTCGGCACCGTGGGAGGTGATGGGAATAAAACGATCAAAGACGGTATAGTTTCGATAACTCCAGAAGGAAATTAAAACCACGGCAACCAGGGCGCTGATAACCGTCTTCTGTACAAGGTGCAGGTTCCGGGGCAGGAGGAGCCAGAAGACCACCAGCGGCGGGATAAAGACTCCACTTGGATGGGTCAATATCAGCAGGGCGGAAAGCACACCCAGGCCCACGGCACGGCCATAACCGAAGGGTTGACCGATGACCAGACGGACAATGAGCAGAATTTCGAGAGTGGCCAGGGTCTGGGTGTAAAGGGTTCCGGCGGTATAAAAGAGCACTCCGTAGCCGATAAGAAGTATCCCGGCTATTGGGGCTCCGGCCTCGGCCTGTTTCCGCCTGAGAATTGAACGGATGATATAGACGCAGGCGGCCAGAAATATAAAGTTTAGATAACGCAACACCCAGATCGGGGCACCGAGCTTGATAAAAAATGCCAGCAGCAGGGGCCAGACCGGGACAAAAAATGCGGTCGGGTTGACACCGTCAACCGAATAGCCGTTGCCGGAGGCGACATTGGAGGCAACGGCGTAGTATTTCTGCGCATCGGGATAGCGCAGGGTCTCGCCGAGGGAATAGGAGTAGATCAGCCCGGCGATCAGAAAAAAAAGCGCACAGCCGTGTACGATCGGATTGCGGTATTGCTCAACAACTACAAAAACCTTCAGCAGATTTTTTGATACCATTCCAGTCCTGTCTATCTCCGGCTTCATCAATAAAAAAATAAAAAATCTTTTATTTCAGTAACAAAAGATAGGTGCTGCTTATACTCTTTGTATCAGGTGGCGGAGGATCGGTAATGAATGAAAATGAAGAATTGGTATCATGGCCGGTGGTCGATTTCCAGGTACTGAAATTAACCCAACTGCCACAGCTCCAGTCATCACTCCAGCACAAGGTCGCAGCAGCCCGACTTCGATAGGTATTATAATCTATATCATTGTTTGACTGCTCGGGCAATGACGGGTCTATGGTTCTCATAAACAGGTATTTCCCTGTTTCCGCTTCAACGACATTATTCCTCACTATAGTACCCGAGACATTTTCAGCCACCGGGAAAAACATAATCTGTGCACTGTTCCAGGAGGCAAGCCCGTTATACGCAAGCCTGTTGCCGGTAATGGTATGCCCGGTGCCGGTCACAACAATGCCGCCGAGCGAATTGTTTTCAATCCGGTTGCCGGTAATGCTCACGGGTGGCACAACCCCTTGATCAATCATAACTCCGGCGCTGCGCAGATATTTTGAACCACCATACAGTATGGTATTATTGGTTATACTGTTTTCCGTTCCGACAAAAATGGCATACACCCCGGCTGAATCATAGGCCAGCCTATTCGAATATAGGATAGTATTGCCGGTTATCTTATTGTTTACAACTGTGGAGGCCATGGACAAGTCATCTGTATTCAGGCTGACCCCGGACGAACCGGAGTTCTTGATCGTATTACCGCTGACGGTATTACCTTGGGTCAGGTCGGCAGTATAGCCGGCAAAGAGCCCGATACCGACCCGCAAGACACCATCCACCTGATTATCTTTTATAAAATTGTTACTCGCATAATCAATCATGATCCCGGTCTTATACCCCTTGATACCCGCACTAATATCTTCCTCTATCGCACCGATATTCTTAACTTCCATTCTCTGGACAGTTGAACCGGACGTCCCGTGCAGACGGATCCCCATATCCTGAAACCCCTGCACAGTAATATCTTCGATAGTAAGTTTATTTTTGTTGTTTGCATCAATTCCGACCAGCAGGTTACTGATCTGAACGATGGAATTCGGGTTCGTACTTGAACGTAAATAAAGCGTATCCACACCATTCCAATACCACTCTCCATCATTCTCCAGACTCTGCTCTACCATACTCAGACCGGGACTACGCAAGGAAAGATCAGAGTTAACCTCTTTACCGTTCACCAACCGGCGCCACTGAACATTCTGACTTGTATTCCAGTGTTTGGATTTCCGGAAAAAAGTAATCCCGTAAACTTGCGGCGCAGATACGGAGGTCACCCAAAAACTGCAGTAGCCTGCCGTTCCCCCTGATTGAATCAAGACATCATTAGCCTTGACCCCGCTGACATCCGAGCTGAAAGTCAGGGTTGCAATGGAGGGTTTTGGTACTCCTTTATAAATGACCATACCGGGATCACCACTGGCCCAGGGAGCCGTGTATATGTCCCCGCCTTGGGATGCCCAACTTACGGTGGTCGTCCCGTCAAAAACCGGCAGAGGGGCTGTAGGATCAGCTGGGTCATCGTAGGCTCCGATGGTTACACCATCAGCAGGAATGACAAGAGGCTCATGCCAAATTTTTCCCCGCTTGAACAGTATTGTATCATCGGTACCAATACCGGTAATTGAGCTAATGTCTCGCCATGGATCATCAATACTACCATCTCCGACACTTGCATTGGAAGCGTCCACATAATAAGTTGCAGCCCAGAGCGCCCCGGGCATCAGGCAGACCAGGCAAAAAAGCACAGCCCGGCAGACAATGCTTTGCCAGGATCTTCGCAGGGCTCCTGTTGGGTAACTTAGTCTTTTATCATTCATATTCCGTCTCCTTCCAGTTCGGACTTGAGCACTTCATAACACAAAAAACTCTGTGTCCTCTGTGGTGAGATATCTTGTATTTTTAATGGTTTCGTACGAACTCTGCTTCTCCTGTTTTTTGTCATTCCGGTGCAGACAGAAGGTAAGTGCAAACTTCGATCCAGTGCGTTGCCGGCTCACTGGATCCCCGACAACAGCACTCGGGGATGACGCTACCGAGGGCATGACGTTGGAGTATTTTCAAAATCTATCCACTGAGCTGAGCTTCAGTGGTAATCGGATTTATTAGT
>JAJRQC010000147.1 GCA_024280455.1 Deltaproteobacteria bacterium
TAGACCTGCCCCCTGATCCCTCACGGGCTGTTTTCATGCTTCGAAGTCTACGCTATCTGTTGTGTCTGTGGCCTGAATATCTGGTCCGGCCTGATCCATCTGCAAATTCATTCTTCCTGTTTCTGATCATCCATGGCTGAGGAAAAAAGTGATTTTTTTCTGAATCGATGAAACCATTGTGGCGCAATGTATTTTGTTTATATTCCGTCTGTTTTTCAGTTCAAATCAAAAAAACAACTTGACTGCCATTCCTTTTTTGTCCTTATATGGAGACATGTATCAGCCGTGTATTTCTTGGAAATAGAGAAAAATTGAAGATTTTCCGTATCAGTGTCTCCTGCTGGAGACACTGGTTGGCTGGCGTCTGTCGTTATAACAAAAAATAAAGGTGAGCAAAAAAGGAAGAAGTAATGGAGAAGACATTTTTGTATAATTATCAGAAAATAAATGAAAAATCTATGAATAGATACCGATTGACTTTCTTGTGGACAATTTCGATTCTTTTGACCCTTACCCTCATATGCATCAGCGAAACAAGCACCGCAAAAAATAACGACGGCATGCTTATTTTAACAGAAAAAACAAACTCAACAAAGAATACACAGAACCTGGATCTCTCTCTGAGAATGATCGAGACATCTACTGGAATCACAATGTCTGTACATTATAAAGAAAATGAAAAGCAAAAACAAGCAATTGACAATCAGGCTCAACTGGGGCCTGACTTGATATCCGGGGGAGAGATCAAGTTGTTCATTGATGATAATTTGCTTATCCAGACCTATTTCAATACAGGAAAAATTGAACTAGATCAGCCTGTTAATATCGAACTACTTGAAAACGGAAATCATACCGCCAAATGTGAGATCAATACCGCTTCAGGAGAGCACTTCTCGAAAACTGTGCCATTTACCATTGACGCATCCCCGCGTATTACAATAATTCCGCCTATGGATAAGCAAGGAGTATTTGACCCCGAGATTAAAGTTCATTTCTTTGGTGGTACCGATGACTTTGTGGGAATGCTCGAAATAAGTCTTGATGCTCAACTTGTTCATCAGGTTCCAGTCGGAATAAAGATCAATAATCAACCCCTGCCTCTTTCCCATTTCATTGGAGATCGTTTTAATATGGTTCGGCTCCCTCAGGGAGAACATCTGCTGAAAGTCTCTGCGACCGGTATCAATGGATCAAGGGCAGTGAGCTATACACCTTTTGCTGTGGACACAACACCAACCATGTCACTTTCACGAGATAAAAAAGGCAATTTTAAAAAACTATCCATCAATTTCTCAAAATCCAATCAAGGATTTTCTGGTTCCCTTGAAGTGTATCTGAAGCAAAACATGATTTTGGCACGACAGGTTCGTGAAGATACAGCCATCCTCACACGGAGAGAACTGGAACAAGTTTTGGAGAAATACAATACCAGTTCAGTAAAGGATAAAATGGTAACAATCATCGTTGCAGCTCGGTCAGCGAATGGGGCCGAAAAATGGACGGCTGTCGATTTCAAGTAGTCCCGTATTGTTTGTGTACTTCACAGGAAATATATGCTTGGAGTTGACCATGTTCCAATTTGAAAAAAAGTTTGTCTTACTGTTCTTGTTCTTACCTTTATCTCTGCTTTTTATTTTTTTATCGGTGGTATCTTCTTATGCCACCAGCGCCTCGATAAATTTAAGTGGCAATGAGGGGCTCGTCTCGCTTGCCGCCCAAGGGAACTTTACACCCCGTAAATTTTGTAGAGGTACCGGAGATAACAAAAAATGCTGGATGAACGACTCCGGAACACTATCAATTACCCATAATAAAAGGAGAATGGCCACTCGTACCGGTCATGGTTCCGCATCCTGGTCCACAACAATAGATGCCGGTGCGATGACACAAGGGAAACATACATATAGTGCTACTGCTTGTGATTCAAAAGGGATATGTAGTACTTCCTCACAGACTATCACCATTGATAATACGCCTGAACTCACGGCCGAGACAGGGGAGCCTGAAGGGGCCATGCAGATTTCCGGCAGTGTGGATTTCAAGGACCATCCCGGAGGAGCAGAAGGTCGAATTGATATCTATCTTAAAGACCATAGATACAGGTATGCGAGGTTTTACCACCATGGGCGTAAATGGTTCGAGGGCGATCAGGCAACATCCTGGACCTATAAGGATATCGTCGGCCACATCTTCGACGCCGGCAGTTATGCAAATGGTAAATATACTATTCGGGTGACAGCCACCGCAGCCAATGGTGCCACCAAGACCGTGGACAAGGTTATCACCATTGATAATACGCCTGAACTCACGGCCGAGACAGGGGAGCCTGAAGGGGCCATGCAGATTTCCGGCAGTGTGGATTTCAAGAATCATCCCGGTGGTGCAGAAGGGCGAATCGATATCCATGTGAAGAACAACAGATATGGACGGTACTCCTACCACGGGCGCAAATGGTTTGAAGGTGACCAGGCAACAGCTTGGACTTACAAGGATATCACCGGTCACATTTTTGATGCAGGCGGATATGCCAATGGTGAATATACTATTCGGGTGACA
>JAJRQC010000148.1 GCA_024280455.1 Deltaproteobacteria bacterium
GAAGTCTCCGCTTCGCTGCGCTTATCTGATTCGTCGGCCTGCTCGAAGTCTACGCTTATCTAAACGAATATGGAGCACCGAAGTCTGCGCTTATCCGAAGTCTGCGCTTATCTGGTAAACGCTTACAAGTATGGGTTTATCAATCTTAGTTGCTATTTGGTGAACGGTTACTACAGGATGTTGCTTATGCCGCCAAGCCGGAACTGACTCGAATGCTTACGATTGGGAAAAAACGGTTCTGTCGTCTTGTTGCTCTCAACTGCCGGTATACTCACTCCTGTCTGGCCCTGTTTTACCTGCGGGAGGCCCTGGAGCAGAATATGCCGGAGGCTGAGGTCGAATTCCTTCAGCTGACCATAAATGACCCTTATTACCAGACCCTGCTCCGGGTTGCTGAGGATGATCCGGAGGTCTTATTGTTTTCGGCCTATATCTGGAACAGTGACTACCTGGGCAGACTGGTCGCTGATCTTGCCCGGCTGCGGCCGGGTCGACCGATGGTGATCGGCGGTCCACAGGCCGAATTTCTTGGTGATCTGCCCGCGGAATGTACCTTGGTCCGAGGGGGAATCGAGGGGGTTGATCCTGCTTTCTACCGAGACCTTTCCCGGGCAGAGCTGCAGTCGCTTTATATTGCCGAACCGGGTGCGGAATTCCCGTTCCCATTCCGGAGCCGTGACTTTGATACTCACCTGCAGAACCGGCAGATTCTCTACGAGTCCTCGCGGGGCTGTCCGTTTTCCTGTTCCTACTGCCTGTCCGCCGTCAGCACCCGGGTGGTGCATAAGGACGTGTCCAAAGTCGAGGAGGAACTTGGCCATATTCTGGCCGCCCGGCCGATTCTGGTAAAATTTGTCGACCGGACCTTTAACGACAATCCTGACCGAGCCCTTGCCATCTGGCGCTTCCTGGTCGAGAGTAATGTCCAGACCAGGTTTCATTTTGAAGTGGCCCCGGACCGGTTTACTCCGGAGATGCTGGATTTTCTTGCCACTGTCCCGACCGGACTCTTTCAGTTTGAAGTCGGTATCCAGTCAACAGATCCAAAAATCCTGGCCGCAGTCCATCGGCGCATGGATGTGGAGCCGGCCCTTGCCGCGATCGGGCGTCTGGCCAAGGCCGGGAATATCCATCTCCACGTCGATCTCATTCTCGGTTTGCCCGAAGACGGTCCCCAAAGTTTTGCCGAGTCCTTTCGCCGTGTTTTTTCCTGCCGGCCCGATTATATCCAGATGGGCTTGCTCAAGGTCCTGCCCGGAACCCCTATTGCCGGAGATGTTGAAAAATATGGACTGCTCCACTGTGGACGGCCGCCCTTTGAGGTGCTGTCGACCAACACCATGAGCGGCCGGGAAGTGGTGGAACTCTACCTCTTTGGTGAATGTGTTGAACGGTTTTATAATAATCGATATTTCCCATCTCTGTATAGGTATCTGCATGACCAGGAAGAAGATCCCTTTGCATTTTTCATGGGTCTGCTTATCGTGTGTGTAAACAGGGGCTTCTTTCAGCGTGCCGCCACCCAGAAACTGATGACCGAGCTGCTGGTGGAGTATATCAAAATCCGGGACGATGCGGCCTTGTTGATGGAACTGCTCTGTTATGACTGGCTGCGCTGCGGTCACCGTTTTCTGCCCGACTGTCTACCGCATACCCCGATAGTTGAACTGCGGGCCCTGTTGCGAAAAACCATGCCCGAGGCCATGGAGCCGTTGTATACTTCCTTTGAGCGTAATCGGTTTTTCAAGCAGGGTATTTTTTTCCGTTTTTCGTCTGCTGCCCTGAACGCCATCGGCTTAAAGGTGAGAGGCGCATCCGGGGTCCTCTGTTTTCCAGCGGAAAATGATTCTGGTTTGCACGCCTGGAGCAGAGCATTTCTTCTGGCGATGCACGGACAGGAACTGCAGGAATTTTCTTGACATCTTGCACCCACATTGTGGTATATGTAGGTCTCTTTGTCATGTACTGTTATTTAAGTGTCTGAGGAAATAAAGAATGGGAAAAGAAGAATGGGTTGCAGGCAACTGTAACAGTGAGCTCAGGCCGGAGGGTATTCGCATGAATCGAATACCCGGGGTGGTCAAAGAACTGTGTGATATGTTCCGTTCCGGTGGGCGTACCAGTCATATCGAACCGGTGCCGATTCCCTCCAAGGACGGAATTGTCGAGCTGGTTCTGCAGTTGCAGCAGGTGCTGTTTCCAGGATATTTTACCGACATGATCCTGACCCCTGAAAACCTGGAATATTATCTCGGACAGAAACTCAGCGTCCTGTATGAACGGCTGGCCCAGCAGGTCGGCTCCGCCATTCGGCATGACTGTTTCCGGCATAATCAGTCCTGCAGCAACTGCGGCGACCGGAGCTACGGTATTGCCGAGGCCTTTATCGAATCGCTGCCGGGAATCCGTGAACGGCTGGAGTCCGACATCGAGGCCACTCTGGTCGGTGATCCGGCCGCGGCCAACGCCGATGAGGTGATTTTCAGTTACCCCGGCCTGTTTGCCACCATGGTGTATAGGATTGCCCATCGCCTGGTCGAGCTGGAGGTCCCGATAATTCCTCGAATTATGAGCGAATACGCCTATCACCGCACAACCATTGACATCAACCCGGAAGCCAATATCGGGGCCAGTTTTTTTATTGACCACGGTGCCGGGGTGGTTGTCGGTGCCACCACTGATATCGGGGCACGGGTTCGTATCTACCAGGGGGTAACCCTGGGGGCACTGTCTCTGCCGAGGGATGCCGGAGAGAAGTTGCGCCACACCAAGAGGCACCCGACCATTGAAGGTGACGTAATTATCTATGCCAATGCGACTATCCTGGGCGGTGAAACCGTAATCGGGGCCCGTTCAATTATTGGCGGTAACGTCTGGCTGACCCAGTCGGTGGGCCCGGACACCAAGGTGTTGCTTAAACAGCCGGAGCTGGTTTATCTTGGAAAAAAGGAGGGATGATGCAGCAGGTACGTGATAATTTAATAGGAACGGTTGGAGATACACCTCTTATCGGGCTTGCCAATATACAATGCGAGGCGGAACTGCTGGCCAAGATCGAGTCGCGCAATCCGCTCGGCAGTGTCAAGGACCGGATCGCGGTCGCCATGATTGATGCCGCCGAGGCCGATGGTCTGCTTGAAGAGAATACCACCATTGTCGAGCCGACCAGCGGCAATACCGGCATCGGCCTGGCCTTTGTCAGTGCCGCCAAGGGGTATCGGCTGGTGTTGACCATGCCCGATACCATGAGTGTCGAGCGCCGTAAACTGCTTATCCACATGGGGGCTGAACTGGTCCTGACCCCGGGCAGCGAGGGCATGACCGGGGCCATTACCCGCGCCCGGGAACTGCTTGCCGAGATCCAGGGAGCCTGGATGCCTAACCAGTTTACCAACCCGGCCAATCCGGCTATACATAGAAAGACGACAGGCCCGGAGATCTGGCAGCAGACCGGTGGGCAGGTGGATTTTCTTGTATCCGGAGTCGGTACCGGCGGCACCCTGACCGGTGCCGGTGGATATTTGAAAGAGAAAACCGGGATTCAGGTCGTTGCGGTTGAACCCGCGGATTCACCAGTGCTTTCCGGGGGGCAGCCAGGTCCACATAAGATCCAGGGGATAGGGGCCGGTTTTGTCCCGGAAGTTCTGGACACCGACCTGATTGACGAGGTGGTGCAGGTCACAAACGAGGATGCCTTTGCCATGGCTCGGACCCTTGCAAAAAAAGAGGGTATACTCTGCGGTATCTCTTCCGGGGCGGCGGTACGTGCTGCGGTGGACATCGGCAACCGGGCGGAGAATAAAGGGAAACGAATAGTGGTTGTGCTGCCGGATACCGGCGAGCGCTATTTAAGTACGGATCTTATGGCGGATGCCTGATTTTTTTTATACCTAAGGAGTACAGCAAATGGGAACAATTGTTTCACTCAATGTCAGTCGGAAGAAAGGGGTTAACAAGGAACCTGTGGAATCGGTCACGGTGCGGGTCGACCACGGGATTGAGGGCGATGCCCATGCCGGAGACTGGCATCGGCAGATCAGTCTGCTGGCAGAGGAGTCCATTGACGTTATGCGTGCTAAGGGGCTTGAACTTGAGCCCGGGGCCTTTGCTGAAAATATTACCACCAAGGGGATTGACCTGCCCCATCTCCCCATCGGCACCCGCCTTGTCTGTGGCGAGGTCGAACTTGAGGTCACCCAGATCGGCAAGAAATGCCATAAGGGCTGTGAGATTTTCAAACAGGTCGGTGACTGCATTATGCCAAGAGAGGGTATCTTTACCAAGGTAATCAAACCGGGCAGTCTGCGTTGCGGCGACCGGTTTGAGATTGTTGAGGCGGATGCCTGATTCCATCGTGACTGTGATGATCGATAAACAGGCCTGTGACCGGTGCGGCTCCTGCTGCATGCAGGGCGGCCCGGCCCTACACAGCCAGGATCTGGATCTGGTTTGTTCCGGTGCGCTGCGCTGTGAACATCTGGCCACGGTCAGAAAAGGGGAACTGGCCTTCCAGCCCCTGGCTGAGTCGGCAACACCAGTGGCCCGGGAATTTCTGAAACTCCAGGGGCGGAGCGGTTCCTGGACCTGCCTGTTCTATGATGACGCGGCCAAGGCCTGCTCGATTTATCAGCAGCGGCCTGTGGCCTGCGGCCTGCTCGACTGCACCGCTCCGGAGGCATTGCTGGCGATTACCGGCAAGGAGCTTCTGACCCGTTTTGACTGTATTGGAGACGATGATTCCCTGCTGTCCCTTGTTCGCAGGCATGAAGAAGGCTGCCCCTGTCCGGATATGGCCGCAGCCGAAACCGGGCTGCAGGCGGCAACCGGAAGGTCGTCACTGCTTGAGGAGTTGACCCGGCAGGTGAATGTTGATCTTGGCTTCCGCAATCAGGCGGCTGGAATGCGGAACCTGAGTGTGGCCGAGGAACTTTTTTATTTTGGCCGTCCTCTGTTTCAACTGCTCATGCCGTTAGGGATTCAGGTTCGGGAGTCGTCCGTCGGTCTGGAGCTTTTCATGCATCAGGGATAATATCGCTTGTTTCAGCCAATGCTGATGCCGGATGAATTCATCCGGAATCCGGCAGGAGTGTTTCTTTTTAATCCTCAGCGATGGTATCCCTTGCTCATGGATCAACTTTGTACTCAATCAGAGTTTCCATTGTACAGGGTCGCCTGTTCAAGGACTTTTTAAGAGAACGACGCGCTGGCCCATTAACAATATTGGAGGTAGAGCATGAACACAAAAGATGCAATCCGTTCCCGTCGGGCAGTGAAACATTATGATGCAAGCCATGTAATGACGGAGGAAGAGGTAAATGAACTCCTGTCGCTTGCCGTTCTCTCTCCGACCGCGTTCAATATCCAGAACTGGCGTTTTGTTGTGGTGACGAATCCGGCGCTCAGGCAGCAGATCAGAGAAGTCGCCTGGGACCAGGCCCAGGTGACCGATACCTCCCTGTTCATTATTCTCTGTGCCGATCTGAAGTCATGGGAGAAAGAGCCGGAACGGTACTGGGTCAATGCCCCGCAAGAGGTTTGTGAGTTTATGATCCCTGCCATTGACGCGTATTATCGCGGCAAGGATCAGGTGCAGCGGGACGAGGCCATGCGGTCCTGCGGCATTGCCGCCCAGACCCTGATGCTTGCCGCCCAGTCGATGGGATATGAATCCTGCCCCATGGACGGCTTTGATTTTGAAGAGGTGGCCCGGCTTATTCATCTTCCCGACGATCATGTAATCACCATGTTTGTTGCTATCGGCAAGGGTACAAAAGAGGCGTGGCCGCGTCCGGGGCAACTGGATCTGTCCGAGGTTGTTCTTTCCAACAGATTTGACTGACACTCCGGTCCCATAGCCGGTAGCGTCGTACAGACGATCCACCACCAGGTATAAACCGGCATAGCCGGGCCGAGTGTTGACAACGAATGATAAAAACAGGGTGGATCGGAGTCTCGCAAGATTCCGATCTGGGTTAAAGCGGGTTATGAGCCCGATATCGTTGGGTTACGCTGGGCTTACCTGCTGGCCGGGACGTAATCTTCAGGCCGGGACAAGCGTAACCTAACAGGTTTGAAGTTGAGCCCCGCTAACGCCAACCTACAGCAAAAAGACAGGCAGATAGATCTGATTTTCAGATAAACCAGCATGGCTGGACCAGATTTATAACGTTACAGCCACAACGAACGATGAAAATAGCCTGATACGACATCACTTCGTGGGCGATTTTCGGATAAACCAGCATGGCTGGACCAAGATTTTTAACGTCACAGCCACAACCAAGGATGAAAATAGCCTGAATCAGCGTACTTCGTGGGCGATTTTCGGATAAACCGCCATGCTTTTCCGGCACAACAAACTATGAAAATCAACAAGTTGCGTTCATAACATCGCGTAATTCGATTTTCGGATAAACCAGCATGGCTGGACCAGATAAGCGGAGCGAAGCGCAGACTCCGGGTTTTTAACGTCACAGCCACAACCAAGGATGAAAATAGCCTGATGCGGTATCACTTCGTGGGCGATTTTCAGATAAACCGCCATGCTTTTCCGGCACAACAAACTATGAAAATCAACAAGTTGCGTTCATAACATCGCGTAATTCGATTTTCGGATAAACAGCTTGTCGGATCCTTGACTTGTACGTTATGCTTAGCCGTCCTTAACTGTTGGTGTCGTGATAGTTGTTTTATAACATCATGAAATGTAGAGTAAAATTTATTCTCTGTTTTTCTGGTATGGAAATAGCAAGTTCATGTGAACGAAGCTTTTTTCAAAAATACATAACTAACAAGGGTGGAGGTTACTATGCAATCCAGAGAACGACGTGCCTGTCTGAGGTTTACATTGAACCATCCGGTGCTGATGGGAACAGGCGAAGACTGGGGACATCTGGCGGAAATTATCGATGCCGGTGTTGAAGGGATGCGCGTGCGAATGACCAACCAGTCCGGTTTTCAGGTCGGTCATGAAGTGGATATCGCCTGTCTGTCCCGGCAAGATCAGGCAGATACGGTTAATCTCCGCTGTCGAGTGGCCTGGGAAGATGCTGAGAATTTAGAGGTCGGCCTGACGTATCTGCAGTAGTCACTGTCTGCTGAGTTTTTGCTGTATATTCCGGCTTGGCTGTATTTGATGGTAGAGTTGCGCCTTGATTGCCATAACGTCGTCATAGCCGAAGTGTATTTTTTTTGTAACTATCCGTTGAGAAGAGGAATGTAGGGTCGGTAACGTAACCTTTATATTCCTCTTTTTTTGGTTTTTTAAATTATTTCCATTGTTGTGTCTTTGTGAATTCCTATCTTATTTTCATCCTCTGTGTCCTGGCCTTTGGCTATCTGCTTGATCTTACGATTTCGCTCCTGACGCTTCGCTCTCTGCAGCCGATTCTACCCGAGGAATTTTCCGGGATCTATGATGCGGACAAATACGAGCGTTCCCAGGAATATACCAGGGTGAATCTACGTTTTTCCCTGTTGCAGGATACCCTCATGCTGCCGCTGACCATCGCCTTCATCATGCTGGGCGGTTTTAATCTGCTTGACCAGTGGGCCAGGAGTTTTGGTTTTTCCACCATTCCCGCCGGATTGATCTTTACCGGCCTGCTCCTGCTCCTCAGCGGTCTGGTGCACCTGCCTTTTTCCATCTACTCCACCTTTGTCATAGAAAATCGTTTTGGGTTAAACCGGACAACGGTCAAAACCTTTGTCTTTGATATCCTTAAAATCATAGTGCTCGTCGTTCTTCTCGGCGGCCCGATTCTGGCCCTGATTCTCTGGTTTTTTGAGCAGGGCGGCGATCTGGCCTGGCTGTATTGCTGGCTGCTGGTGGTTGGTTTTACAATCATCATGCAGTTTTTGGCCCCGGTTGTCATTATGCCGCTTTTCAACCGGTTCACTCCGCTTGCCGATGGGGAACTGAAGCAGGCTATCACCGAGTATGCCCGTAAGCAGAACTTTGCCCTCCAGGGTATCTATACCATGGACGGGTCCAAACGTTCCAACCGTCTCAACGCCTTTTTTACCGGTTTTGGCCGTTTTCGAAGGATAGTATTTTTTGACACCCTGGTGGAGAAGCTGAGCGTCGATGAACTTGTTGTGATCCTGGCCCATGAGATGGGACATTTTAAGAAAAAGCATATTCTGAAAATGATGGCCTCCAGCATCCTGCAGACCGGTCTCATGTTCTATATCCTTTCCCTGTTTATCCGGAATCCCGGTCTGTTTGAGGCCTTCGGCATGGAGCATCTCTCCATTTATGCCGGTCTGGTCTTTTTTGGTGTTTTGTATTCACCGATTTCAACCCTGCTGTCGGTGGTGGGCAATGTCTTTTCCCGCAAATATGAATATCAGGCCGATGGTTATGCCGTCAGCACCACCGGAAAGGGCCGGGACCTGATCGCGGCCTTGAAAAAACTCTGTCTGGCCAACCTGTCCAACCTGACGCCCCATCCCCTGCAGGTATTTTTACAGTACAGCCATCCGCCGGTCCTGAGACGGATTGAGGCTATCAAGGCGATCCTGTGACAGCCGCATCCGAGGAAAAACAGGAGCTCTGTGCCCTGTGCGGCCGTTTGTTTCTTCCCGGTAAGCTTGTCTGGTCCGGTCGGCGGCAGGCCTTTGTCTGCCCGGACTGTCTGGCCGAAGAGGAGAGCTGCGGCTGTACCGATGACTAAGCGAATCAGGGACGATCAAGTTGACCAGCAGCTGCGGGCGGCCTGGCTTGCTCAGATCCAGGCTGAGTTTGAAGATATCTGTTTCCAGTACCGGGTTGATCTGCAGCCGCCGGTTTTTGAGTTGACCGATTCCAGCACCCGGCTCGGCTCCTGGGATCATCGATACCGGATCATTGCCGTCAGCACGCACCTTATCCGCAGCCACCCGTGGAATATAACCCTCCAGGTCCTCAAACATGAGATGGCCCATCAGGTCTGCTCGGATATCTTTACAGCATCCGACGAGGGCCATGGCCCGTTGTTTAAGAAGGCCTCCGCGCTGCTTGGTCTGGCCGGCCCCTTTTGCCGGGCCAGGGCTGATAGTGCGGATTTTCCGGGCACCCTGGAACCTTCGACTTCACCCGTGACCGAAGAGGGGCGAAGAATACTCTCCAAGGTGGAAAAGCTGCTGGCCCTGGCCGGGTCCGACAACGAGCACGAGGCGGCCCTTGCCATGCAGCGGGCCGGTGAGCTGCTCAGGCGCCATAATCTGGATCTGTCACCTCCAGGCGATACGGCTTTTCTCAATCTAAGTCTGAACACCGGCAGGCAGCGTATGCCCGGCTACCTGCGTGGTATCTGCGCTCTGCTGCAGGAGTACTTTTTTGTTCAGGTTGTCTGCGCCTCAATCTATGATCCGGCTAAAGATGTACGTCTTCGAACCATTGAACTGTTTGGCCGCCGGGAAAATGTGGTGGTGGCCGAACACTGTTATCATTTCCTGACCGGAAAGCTGGCCTCGTTATGGCAGCGGAACCGGCATCGTTTCCCACGGGGCGGACAGCGGGCCAGAAACAGTTATTTTCATGGGGTAATCGTCGGTTGTCGGGAAAAGCTGGCTCTTGGTCGACAGGAATGTTCAGCTCCGGCGGTGAAGCGGAAGCATGTCCGGGAACTGATATTGGCCGAAGATATCGGTCTGCAGAAATTTGTCGCCATCCATTTTCCCCGCCTGCGCAAGGGAAGTGCCCGGAGGATACGGCTCCACGCCGATGCCTACCGGGATGCCGTTGCCGCCGGCAAGACCCTGGTACTTCACCGGGCCATGGAAGAATCATCTGCAAACGGCGGCCTGCTCGAGTAGTGGGGAAAAGAGCTCAGCTGTTTTTTGTTGCAGCAATCTTTTTAAGTATTGACCGGGCAATATCATCCGGAGGCCCGGAACCATTGATACGGATGTCGGCCCAGCGCCGGTACAGGGGTTGCCGGGAGTAAAACAGGTCACGGAAGCTGCCCTTTCCAGGATTGACGATCCCCCTGGAATTCTTGTTGTCCACCCGTTGTTCCAGGGTTTCCAGGTCGACCTCAAGCAGGACGATCGGCCCGAGTTTTTGCAGGTGCCTCATGCCGGCGGAACTGTAAACGGCACTGCCGCCGGTGGCGATGACATGATCGTGGAGGGTAATGCTCAGCAGAGTCTGTTCTTCCTGGTGCTGAAACGTTTTCTGGCCGACGCTGTTCAGAAAGTCCTGGAGGACCATTCCCGTCTGCTCACTGATCAGATCGTCGGTGTCGATAAATTGTTTTTTGGCCAGGCTCGCCAGCACGGCGCCAACCGTGGATTTTCCGGCACCGGCCATGCCGATCAGGATTATATTGGAAAAAGTGTTCCGCATGGGTGAATCTGTTGATTTTTCCTTGCCGTACCTACAGAAATACACTACACATTGTTCAAACTTTCTTGTTTGTTCGAAAAAAGTCCACAACGTGACGTTGCTTCAGGCTATTTTCATGGATTGTTGTGGCTGTGCCCTGTAAAACCCGGAGTCTGCACTTTGTTCCGTTTATCTGGTCCAGCCTGCTGGTTTATGTGCCTTATACAGTGAAAACGTCCACCGGGCACGAATTAATTTTCCCGTTGTCTGCCTTCTTCGGCATTTCGGTCTGTTATGGAGGAACGACCAATGAAACCAAATCTCCTGCGTGCCCCTCTTATTAATTCAGCCATCCTTCTTGTTGTCTGTTCCCTGCTGGTCTACTTCACCTTGACCTCGCCGGAAGGATCAATCTGGAGCTCCATCGGGGCGATTTTCACCCTGTTATTTCGAATAGCTCAACTGGTGATCGGCCTGGCCCTTGGTCTGCTGGTCTGTATCGTTGTTTTGATCGGTATCTTTCTTGGCGCAGTCGCCCTTTTTGACGGGGCCAGCGCTTCCAGGATGTACGAGGGACTGCGGCAGACCATTCTTAACTGGCTGGCACCGGTTCTTGACCTGCTGTCGTCGGACAGCGATGATAAGCTGCAGGTCGAACTCAGTGATCTTGGCCGGAGCCTTAAAACCGATTTCAGCCAAATGATCGGCAGTGCCCGCCGGGAATTGTCGACCGCTCACAACGAGCTTGCCGGTAAGCTGCAGGCCCTGCAGGGAAAAGTTCAGGCAACCGAGGAGGCAACTGCAGAAAAGGTTTCCACCGAGCAGCTTGAAGCTGTATCTGCAGAAGTAGCCACTGTCACCGTGGCCCTGACGGCCACCGAGGGCAAGATTCAAAATCTGCAGAAGAGCATTGAACAGGCCACCTAGAAGATTGGTGCGATCGACCCAAAGGCGATCCTTGGCGATGTCCCCGGGCGGCTTGAGACCCTGGAACAGCAGGAATCTGCTGCCCCGGTTGATCTACAGCCCATTGAAGAGAAGATAGCGGCCCTGCAGGCCGAGGTCAAGGCCCTGCATTCCGCTCTCAAAGAGGCAAGCAAACCGCAGGAGCAGGAAGCCGTTGAAACGCCGGCAGCTGCAGTAAAAGAAGAGAAGAAAGAAGAACGTGTTGAGGAGGGGGCTGGACATCGCCTGCTGAGCTACTTTGAGAAGAAGGCGGATCAGGAAAAACTGGCCGGATTGGTTGCCGAAACCCTGAAGAAAGATATGACCTATGCCCAGGTAATGGATTTCCTGATCAAGGAGATGGGCAAAAAGGGCGGAACCATCATCAGTGAGCATCCCTCGCTGGCCAAGGATTATATCCGCCAGTGCCGGAGAGATGCCTGAGTATCTCATTAGGATAAACTGTTGCAAAAGGCCGCAACCCCGTGAGGGGTGCGGCCTTTTTTGGTTTATATAAATTGGAAATATGTTGACTTAACATGATAATATTTCATAATGATAAGGAGAGAGTACTCCCTACATTGAATCGAGCAAAGTTCCCTGTTAATCGTTCAGGAGAAAAAATATGGAACCAACTGAACTTACAGCTGAAATAAACATGTTGAGTTTGCCGCAACGACTACTTTTGGCTCAGGATATTTGGGATTCAATTGCCAGAGACAGCGGCAATCTTCCCCTGCCGGAGTGGCAGAAAAATGAGCTTGATAAAAGGTATAGTGATTTCAAAGAGGGCAAATCCACACTCCATAACTGGCAGGATGTTCACGGAGAATTACGGGAAAAGTATAAATGAATCTCCGTTATACCAGCCGAGCCAAAGAAGAACTTAGTCTTGCCTTTGCCTGGTATGAAGAGCAGCGTAGAGGTTTAGGTTTTGAATTTCTTGGTTGCGTGGAGGTTGCGATTGAATCAATACTTCATATGCCGAAGATGTATGTCGAATATCATTGTAATTTCAGGCGTGCTTTGGTTCGGCGCTTTCCCTTTTCGATTTTTTTCACTATTGAAGAGTTAGAGATAGTAGTTCACGCTATTTTTGATACCAGACAAGACCCGATCAGATTGCCGAAATAACTACGAGCTTACCGACTTCAAAACGTATTCCTGAACGTCAACATATCTCCTGAAGATCAAAACTCGAAAGGCCACAGTTGGCCGGGCCTCGCTCGGCAAGTCCGCGAGTCCCATATTTTTTCTTTCCGGAAACAGATACAGCGGGGTGGTTCAACCGGGAATCAAGGTTCCGGTTCGGGGGATGAGTTCTTTAAAGAACTCAATGGCGGGGTATTTTGACGAGTAGCAGACCTGCTTGCGGCTTGAGGGCTTGGCCACGAAGATAAGATGGCCCAGGCCGTAGGACTCGGCGGCTGCAAGAACTTTTTCCGTGTCATCGGCCAGCAGGGTTCTGGTTTTGTCAAAGCCCAGTGTCTCTTCCAGTCGCTGCCAGAATTCGACGCTTTCCTTGGCTACCCCGATTTCCTCGGCGCAGACGATACGGTCAAACCAGGGCCCGATAGAGGTCTTCTCCAGCTTGATGGACAGGGTCCCGGAGTGGGCGTTGGTGATGAGAAAGAGCTTTTTTCTCATGGTCAGGCAGAATTCCAGGAACTCGATCACGTAGGGATGCACCCCAATCAGGTGGTTGATGCGCATTTTCAGTTCAGGAATATCAAGCCCCAGCTCATGGGACCAGTAGTTGAGATCGGTCCAGTCCAGGGTATCTTCCACATCCCGGTACAGGGCAAGCAGTTTTTCACGGGCCTGCTCAATCGGGATGTCATGCTTCAGGCTGTAGTGCTCCGGGACATACTGCTCCCAGAAGTAGTCATCAAAATGCTTGTCCAGCAGGGTGCCGTCCATATCGAGCAGAACGGTGTCGATATCGTCCCATTGCAGAGTCGGAAATATTTTTTCAGGTTGTCCGTGTTCGCAGATGGTTTTCATTTGCTTATCTGTCTGATTGTATGTGCACATTAACTCTTTGACAGTGACCCTAACACATTCTCTATTTGTTTGAAAAGAGTTTCTTGCTCCATCAAGGGCACGATAAGACGGTAATCCGGCGTCAACCGGATGGCGGTTTTTCTCTTCTGTTTTCGGGCTTTTTTCTTTTCCGAGTCGATAAATGCAAGCAGTGAGTCAGGCTCTACAGGCGAATTTTCTGAAAAAGATAAAATCAGTGCATCCGGCCCCTGCTCGAGTTTACTGATCCCCAGGTTCTGCAGGGGATGTTTAAGGCCGATCATTCGGCACAGGGTTTGGGTCTCTTCCGGCAGCCGTCCGTAGCGATCTTCCAGCTCATCAATCAGGTCAAGGAGCACTTCGGGCTCTTCGGTTCCAGCCAGTGACAGTCTGCGGTATACGTGGTAGCGCTGCGCCGTATCCTGGATGTAATCCTCGGGAAGAAAGGCACTTACCTTGAGATTGATTTCCGGGTCAACGGGGGGCTCAACATCGCCATCCTGCTGTTTTTTCTTCAGATCTTCGACCGTGTTCTGCAGCAGGTCCAGGTAAAGGTCATAGCCAACTGCCGCAATATGGCCGGACTGGGAAACCCCAAGCAGGTTGCCGCCGCCTCGAATCTGCAGGTCATTCATGGCCAGTTTGAACCCGCTGCCCAGTTCCGAGGCATCCATGAGCGCCCGCAATCTTTTTTTAGCATCTTTTGTCAGGCTGTCCAGAGACGGAACCAGCAGGTAGGCGTAGGCTTGGCGGGAAGAACGGCCGACCCGGCCCCGCAACTGATAGATATCGGCCAGACCGAGGTGGTCGGCCCGGTTGATGATAATGGTGTTTGCATTGGCAATGTCGAGCCCGGACTCGATAATGGTGGTGCAGACCAGGATGTCGAGCTCATGGTTGATGAAGCGAACCATGACATCCTCTATCTGACTGCCCGGCATCTGACCATGGCCGATACCTATCCGGGCATGGGGCACAAGTTCGGCCAGATTTTCCGCTACCCGGTGAATGGAGCGGACCCGGTTATGGACGAAAAAGAGTTGGCCGCCGCGCTGGAGTTCCCGCAGGACCGCCTCCCGGATCACCAGGTTTTCATAGCGGGCAAGAAAGGTTTTGACCGAACGCCGTCTCCTGGGTGGGGTGGAGATGATGGACAGATCGCGAATTCCAAGCAGCGACATCTGCAGGGTTCTGGGGATTGGGGTGGCGGTCAGAGTCAGAACATCGACGGAACTCTTGATTTTCTTGATTTTTTCTTTATGGGAAACGCCGAATCGGTGTTCCTCGTCAACGATGAGCAGGCCAAGCTTTGCGTAGTTGATATCCTTGGACAACAGCCGGTGGGTTCCGACAACTAGGTCAATGGTGCCGCCGGCCAGCCCTGTACATATTTCCCGTTGCCGGGCAGTCGTCCGGAAGCGGTTGATGCTGGCAACTTCAACCGGAAAGCCCTGGAATCGTTCCCTGAACGTTGCCGCATGTTGTTCGGCAAGCACTGTGGTCGGGACCAGCATCGCCACCTGAAAACCGTCTTCAATGGCCTTGAAGGCTGCCCGGACGGCAACTTCGGTTTTGCCGTAACCGACGTCGCCGCAGATCAGACGGTCCATGGGCTGCTCGCTCATCATGTCGGCGAGGACGTCTTCGATTGCCTTGGCCTGGCCGGCGGTTTCATCATAGGCAAAGGATTCTTCCAGCTGGCTGTAGAGCTCGCCGGGTGGCGAGAATTGATGGCCCCGGCGGAGTTCGCGGTTGGCATAAATGTCGAGCAGCTCGTGGGCAATTTTCCAGACCGCATCGGTGACCTTTTTCTTGGTCGCCTGCCAACGGCTTGATCCCAGGCGATCCAGTCGTGGTTGCTGATCGCTCAGTCCCTGGTAGCGGCTGACCCAATGTAAACGGTCCACCGGGACATAGAGTTTATCTCCGCCCCGAAATTCAATCTGCATGAAGTCGGTGTGCCGTCCGGCAAGTTCCATGTTGATGAGCCCGCAGAAGGCACCGAGGCCGTGGTCGCGATGAACTACAATATCGCCCGGTGCCAGAGTCTCAAGCTGAACCGGTTCTCCCTGTCGTTTCTGCTTTTTCCGTCGGCTGATCTGCAACCGTTTTTCGCCGAAGAGTTCGGCCGTGGATAGAAAGTGGAGCTGTTCTTCCGGTAAATCGAAACCGCGGCTGAGAGGATGCCGGACCAGATAGATCAGACCGGCTGAAAGTTCTTCGGGTTTGATGGGGCTTTGGCAGTGATGCAGCTGGACCTGATATCCGGCAAGCATCTCTTCCATATGCTCGGCCTGTCGGGAGGATTTACAGGCGATTACCGTGGTTTCATCGCGCTTGGACCAGCTGATCAACCGGTCGGCCAGGGGAGCAAGCAGACCCCGTTTTTTGCGTTGCAGTTCGATTTCCTGGGTAAGCAGGTTGTGGTCGCCGCTGGCCAGGTTTATGGCTTCGGCCTGACTGTCCGGGTCGGGAAGCCGGCACAGTGCAACATGGGAGCGTGTCTTTACGTATGCTTCCTGTTCCTTTGCCGATAAAAAGAGCCGACCGGGAGGGAGGGCGGCTTTGCCGGCTCCCATGCTTTCAGAATAGTTGGCCTGGATTCGTTCCCGGATCAGTTCTGCCTGTTGTCTGCAGCTGACCGGGTCCAGGGTGACTATCAGGGTGTCGGCCTCCAGGTAGTCAAAAAATGTCTGAACCCTGTGGCGGTAGTCATAGAGCAGGGGCAGGAAGAATTCACAACCGGCAAAGGGGATGTGTGCCTTAAGACGGTCGATGAGATGGTGGCGCTCATCATCGGACCAGGAGAGTTCTTTTATTTCTTTGTCGAGGAATGTGCGCCAGGCCTTCGTTTCGGAGGCTCCGGGAAAAAGTAGATCGGTTGCCGGCAGCAGGACGGCCTCTTGGCGCTCTTCTTTTGAGCGTTGACTTACAGGGTCAAAGGTGCGGATGGATTCAATGGTGTCACCAAAGAAATCCAGGCGCAGGGGGAGGGGCGTGTCACCGGCGGATGGTGAAAAAATGTCGATTATACCGCCGCGGACTGCCATGTCGCCTATCTGCCGAACCATGTCGCAGTTCTGATAGCCGGCCTCGGTGAGCAAGTTGATCAGTTGGTCCCGATCGGTTTCCTCGCCGCGTATCACCAGCTCGCAGTGATTGTTGAGAAACTGTTTGGGGATAACCCGGCGCAGGATGGCTTCGGCCGAGGTGAAGACGATAAACGGCCTGGCGTTTTCCTGGAGCTGGTAGAGGGTGGAGATCCGGGAACCGGTGGTGGCCGGATCCGGGGCAAGCGCGGTATACGGCGGTATCTCGAAACTCGGATAGATCAGGACTTGCGTGGCGGTGAAGAGTGCGGTGTCACGCGCAATAATTTCAAGCTGTTCGTCGGCGGGGACAATGCAGCAGACGGTTTTCTGCAGCTGGTCGGCAGCTCTTGCGAGAAACAGCGCTCCGCTGCTTCCCGTAAGCCCTGAAACATCAAGCTGTAGCCGACGCTTTCCCCGCAGTCGTTCTATTATCGACTGCATAACAGGTGCCTCTAGAACGCTCCACCCATGGTAAAGTCCCAGTTGGATGTATCCTCGCCTTCCTTCTGGTCCAGGTTGAAGCCCCAGGCTAGTCGAATCGGTCCCATGGGTGACATCCAGAGAAATCCGACCCCGGCGGTATGCTTGTAGTTGCTGAAGTCCCAGTTATCTTCCACTGCATAGACATTACCGAGATCAGTAAAGATTTCCCCATGCAGACCGGCTTCTTCCATCAGGGGGAACTGTATGGCAATATTCGTATACCACATCTTGTCACCACCGACTTTCTCACCGGTAATCGGGTCAACCGGACTGATGTCTGCCGAAGGAAAGCCGCGGATACTGTTCATGCCGCCAAGGTAGTATCGTTCATAGACGGGAAGTTTTTTCTTGTCGCTGGCAAAGGCCTCGCCGATGGAACCCTTAATATGAAAAACGGATTTCCAGAACATTGGAAAATACCAGCTGCTGGAGCCCTCAACCTTGGTAAATTCGGCATCGCCGCCGAGAATGCCCCCGGCATAACGGACGCTGAACGAATTTTTGGAACCTGAATCAGGGACGAATTGTTTGTTTCTGGTATCTCGGTTCAACCGGGCGTTGACGGCACTGGTGATTTTAATGTCCTGAGAATCCTTGATGGTCTGGGAGGCGAATTCGGCAATATCACTCAAGGTGGTGTTATCAATTGAGTAGCCATAAAAAATATACCATTTGCCGAAAAACGGCTGGCCGAAGCGCAGGGCGCCGCCGGTGGAATCCTTGGTATAGTCGTCATATTCCCGTTGCCAGTTGAAGATGTCTATTCCAGCCGATACATGGGAGTCCAGGAACCGGGGGTTGGTATAACTGAGGTTGAAACGGGTGGTGACGCCGCTTAGATTTGCCGACAGCGAGAGTCGGTTACCGGTACCCATCAGGTTGTTTTCGGAAATCTCACCCATAAACAGAACGGATTCGGATGAACTGTAGCCCGCCCCGATACTGAACTGGCCTGTTGATTTTTCCTTGACGTTGATCATAATGTTCATCTGGTCTTCACTCATGGTCGGCTGCGGAGTCACCGTTACTTCCTCGAAAAAACCAAGCCGCTGCAGCTTCTGGGTCGAAGAACGGATGGCCTTGGAATCAAAGACGCCGCCCTCTTTTACGGTAAGATCCCGGCGGATAACGTTGTCGCGGGTTCGGGTATTGCCCTGTATCTCCACCCGGTTAAAGTAGACCAGTGAGCCCTTGTCTATCTTGAGGAGGATGTCGACCCGTTTACCGGACTTGGCCCGGTTGATCTTTGGATTGATCTCGGCAAAGGCATATCCGTTTTCAGCGTAGAGATCGGTCAGTTTCAGGGTGTCTTCACGTAAGACCTGGCGGTTGAGGAATTTCTCCCCGCGAATGTTCAACATGCTGATCAGGGCAGATTTATCCTTGATAAGGTCGCCCTGGATGTCGACCGTCCCCACCCGGTAGCGCGGACCTTCCTCGATGGGAAAGGTGATGTGGAGGGCGCCCTCACTTTCCTCTACCCTGGGGGCTCCGACCTTGGCCTCGATAAAACCGTGATTATGATAAAAGGCGGCAAGTCTACCGGCATCCTGCTGCAGGACATCCATTTTCAGGACACCGCTGTCCGTAAACCAGGAGAGCCAGTTCCAGGTGCCGGTTTCGATAACATCTTCAAGGTCACCGTCGTCAAAGGATGTATTGCCCTGAAAGGTTATTTTTTCAACCGATATTTTTTCCCCCTCCTGAATCTGGTAACGGACAGTCACGGTCTCCGGGGTCGGATAACTGAGATTGGCCGTTACCTTGGTGTTAAAATATCCTTTGGATTTGTACAGACTTTTGATCCGCTGAACACCGTTGTTGATCTTGGATGGGTTGATAATGGAGTTGGGCAGGATGTTTGCGGCCTCGCGGACATCATCTTCGGAAATCTCATCGGCACCGCTGAAGGTGACGGATCTGATAATCGGTTTTTCTTTGACCTGAAAGATAACGGCCTTACCGGTCGGGGTATCGGTGACGTCAATAGCCACGTCGTCAAAATAGCCCATGGAAAAGACGGATTTCAGATCCCGGCGCAGGTCGGCAGGATCATAAAAGTCGCCAGGTTTGGTATTGATCTTGCGGAGGATGGCGCCGGAATCGATACGTTCATTTCCGGCCGGTGCAATGGAGGCGATGACAAAGTCACGGCTGGAGTAGCCGAGGATATCGGTGATTGCATCGTGAACAATCAGGTCCAGCTCATTATCGGTTGGAGCTTCCTGGAACGATCTGTGCAGGGCACTGGGACTGAGGACATCAAAAACAGCAACGTCCAGGCTGATGCGCTGGCCGATTTTGGTCAGACTGCCCACGGCAACATAGTCATAACCGGTTTTATCGGCAATTTTGCTCAGCGTTGCAGCCGGTGGAGGCCAGGAACCTGAATAGTCAACCAGGTTTTCCGCTTCGGAGCGGGGGATCATTGTGAGATTTTTTGTGGCCAGAGCACTGCCAAGGGCTTTGTCGGCTCGTTTCTGAAGATCCTTGTGCTCGGGGGCATTGATTTTTAAGGGAAGAAACGCAGTGTTTTGTTTGGCTGCCTGTACCGGCAGAACAAAAAACAGGAACAGCAAAAAGAAGAAAAGGAACGGGAATGCTGCAACCGGTCTCGTGGAGTTATAAAGGTCTGATCTCAACTGCATGGAGGATTCCTGTGGCAATTATTTGTTGTCTACAGTGTAGGTTATATGATTTTCAGGCAGCGGGACACTGTGCGTGCATGAACCCGGCGCCATTATGCCATGTTCGGGGGAAAATGCAAAGGTTTATGAAGGCTCCGGTTCATGACCTTCCTCAGTCGGGAGATGCTGCTTGTCAAGGAGTTGGGCAACCCGGTCATGGACGAGTGCGGCGAGTTGTTGTTTGTCTCTGGCCTTGTAGTCCGTGGTCGGGACAGGGGGGCCGATCCGAAGAACGATTTCACCGCTTTTCGGCAGCAATCTGCCCTTGGGAAGGAGCTGTGAGGCGTTGTTGAAGCCGATGGGAACGACCGGTACCCCGGACTTGATGGCCAGCAGAAAGGCGCCGGCCTTAAACGGATGGAGTTTTCCGTCCCGGCTGCGGGTGCCCTCCGGAAATATCAGGACCGAACTCCCGTCGCTGATACGGTTTGCGGCCAGGGAAAGGCTTTTGAGTGCCTCCCGGCCCCGGGAGCGGTCGATGGAGATAAAGCCGACCTTGCGCATGGCCTGACCGAATATGGGAATTTTAAAGAGCTCTTTTTTTGCGATCCATCTGAAATCATGTGGAAAGTAGCCCTGGAAACTGTAAATGTCCAGCTGGCTGGTATGGTTGCCGGCAAAGACATAGGTGGCCTGACTGTCAAGGTGCTCCATACCAGTGACCCGTACGCGGATACCGGCAATCAAGAGGAGGATTCTGGCCCAGGTCCTAGGATATTTTTGGGCTTTGACGGTGGAACTTTTTAATACACTGGTATCGATGAGAGCAAGAACACAGACCGCACAGGTTACAAGAGGAACGAAAAAAAGAAAAAGCAGTGAACGGAGGAACTGGAAGAGTGACATAAGAAATAGTTTAGCTTTTATCCGTCATATCGGGAAAGGGTCCGGTTGAATCGGCGTGGATGGAGCTCAGCAGTTCCCTGGGAGCATAGCGAAAATCGTTCTCCAGTTCATTGCACCCGAAAAATTCTTCGTTAAAGGTGGTGATCAGGTTGAGATGGCCCCATCGGGTCAGATAATAAATCACCAGTTTGGGCAGGGCTGAAATAACCGTCTCATCGGGAAAGGGATCGACAAAGCTTGAATTCAGCAGCTTGTCGCAGTTTAATGTCTGAGAATGGTAAAAATTTTCCAGGAACATGAGCTCCGGCGGCAGCCGGACGGAGATCCCGAACCAGCTCAGAATCTTGGCCAACCGTTCAAGAAAATATTTTCCGGAGCGGATCACCGGGTAAGGGACGTATAATTCCCGGGGCCGATTGAGTTCAAGATAGGAGCGGATAGTCAGGATAAGCTCGTCCATGCCGATGGGTTCCCTGTCGACAAAGTGATAGGTTCTCCTTGAAAATTCTTCCCGGTTTTCCAGGATATGATGGACAAAGTAGGGGAGTTTATTGGCGTTGGTGTACGAGTGTTGAATGCCTTTTTTGGTGATCAGAAAAGGCATGGCCTCGTCGGCAATGGTGAAGAACAGGCGGTGGAATCCCTGGATTTTATGGTCATGCTCCCCGTAGACAATGGCCAGCCGAACGACGGTGTAATCAAGGCCTTTGTGCTTGCCCATATATTTTAAGGTCCGCTCGCTCATGAGCTTGGACTTGGCGTAGTTGCTCAGCGACGGCGACAGCGGCAGGTGATCTTCTTCGGTCAGATTTCTCCCGTTGGGCAGGGTTGAGGCCGAGCTCATATGGATGTAGGGGATGTTGAGCGCACAACAGGCCCGGGCCAGGTTAACGGTGCCGAGATAGTTGACTTCAAAGGCAAGCTGGGCATCACTGTCCAGGGCGGCCATGGCCGTGTTGATGACGAAATCGGGCTGGACTCTCCGCAGGTAGGCCTTGATGTCTTCTGCCGTACGAATAGAGAGTTTTTTTGAGCTGGGAGCTCGGATTTCTATTTCGTCTGCTGTTTTTGTCTTGAAGTAATGGGCCAGCGTACCGCCGATCAGGCCTGACCCGCCGATAAGGACTCCAAGCCTTTTTTGTGTCTGTGATGCCTGAACCATTGTGTATCAGGTGCCGGGTGTCGGATGAATATCTCTCCTGCACTGAACATCGCTCGGTGCAGGGCTTAGGTTCGCTCAAAAAGAACTTCGCATTCTGCGGCGCACTCTGGACATTTAGAAAAGCGAGCTTCAATTATGCAATCCTCGACGTAGCCCTGCTACGCCTGCGGTTGCATGCAATCAGATCACTTCTTTAAATGTCCACATCTCACCTCATCTCTACGTTTAACGGTTCAGGTGGGGCAATAAAATCACCCTAACCTCTGCCTGTAACTGTTCTGGAGTGCCTTAGATTTGTTCATTTAGGACTGCAAAGCGTACTTGTGCTACTCGAGCAGGCCTAAATGGGCGAAGATGAGGTGCTTCTGAATAGTTACCTCTACGTAGTTATTTTTGAGCGAACCCTTACTATCTCCTTGTATAACTTATCGAATATATCATGATCAGGGACAAAAGACACCTTTTTTCCTGTTGTCCGGCCAATGCTGTTTCGTTGACGATTGGCCTGTGATCGACTATGTTAATCTCTTTATTTATGGGTACCAGGCTCGGGTGGAAACTGTTTTCTCCGGATCGGTGCCCTTTCTTCGGGGAAAAACCGGTGGTTTAGTGAGCTGTCGGCAATACTGTTTATTTGGCGTACTTAAATAAAAAAGATAAGAAAGAATAGAGGGACGTTATGGCAAAAATTAAAGTAAAAAATCCCATCGTTGAACTCGACGGCGACGAGATGACACGTATTATCTGGGCCTTTATCAAGGAAAAACTGATCCTGCCCTATCTGGATGTGGATTTGAAATATTATGATCTCTCAGTCCAAAAACGGGATGAAACCGAAGATCAGATCACCATTGATGCCGCCAATGCGATAAAAAAGTACAGGGTAGGCGTCAAATGTGCCACAATTACACCGGATGAGGCCAGGGTGGAGGAGTTTGACCTCAAAGAGATGTGGCGCTCACCCAATGGAACCATTCGTAATATTATCGGCGGCACGGTCTTTCGCCAGCCGATTATCTGTAATAATATTCCCCGCCTTGTTCCCGGCTGGACCAAACCCATTGTCATCGGTCGTCATGCCTTCGGCGATCAGTATCGGGCAACGGATTTCCTGATTCCGGGGCCGGGCCGGCTGACCATGAAGTTTGAGCCCGCCGACGGGGGGGAGGCTGTAGAGTATGAAGTGTTTGAATTTCCCGGCAGTGGTTGTGCCATGGGAATGTATAATCTGGATGACTCCATCCGCGGTTTTGCCCGTTCCTGTATGAATTACGGGTTGAATCTGGGCTGGCCGGTGTATCTGTCGACTAAGAATACCATTCTGAAAAAATATGACGGCCGCTTCAAGGATCTTTTTCAGGAGATATTTGAGGCCGAATTTGCCGATCGCTTTGCCGAGGCCGGGATCACCTATGAGCATCGGCTGATTGATGACATGGTGGCTGCGGCCATGAAATGGGAAGGCGGTTTTGTCTGGGCCTGTAAGAACTACGATGGTGACGTCCAGTCCGATACCGTAGCCCAGGGCTTTGGTTCCCTTGGTCTGATGACCTCCGTGCTGATGACCGAGGACGGCAGGACCATTGAAGCGGAAGCTGCCCACGGCACGGTGACTCGTCATTACCGTGAGCATCAGAAGGGCAATAAGACCTCGACCAATCCCATTGCCTCTATTTTTGCCTGGACCCGTGGCATCAGCTACCGGGGAGCCTTTGACGAGACTCCCGATGTAGTCAAGTTTGCCGAGACCCTGGAGAGAGTTTGTGTGGAGACCGTGGAGTCGGGATTTATGACCAAGGATCTGGCCCTTCTGATCGGCGAAGATCAGGGGTTCCTGACCACTGAGGAATTTCTGGCCAAACTGGATGAAAATCTCAAGGCCGCCATGGCATGATTTCAGGTTGTTCAGGCAGCAGGCTAAAGGCTGTGGAGGGTTGTCCAGTGCATTTCCGGACAACTCTCCTGCCGATATCCTTTGGAACTGATCCTGGGGATTATGCTCTGCAGTCTGATGGCCTTCAGTCTGTCCTCCAATAGACAGTGTCTTTTTTTGAAAGCATAAAGGACCTGCTCTTCCCACCCCGTTGCCTTGCCTGCAACCTGCAACTCGACCGGTATCGGCTTCCTCTGCTCTGCGAGCCCTGTTGTTGCGGGTTCGTTCCCATTGTTTCCCCCCTGTGCAGCTGCTGCGGCCTTCCCTTTCCATCGGGCCGGGATCATCTCTGCGGTGACTGTCTGCCTGGAAAACAGCCGTTTGCGCTGGCCAGGGCTTCTTTGTATTATCAGCAGCCACTGGTTTCTCTGATCCTGCAGTGGAAATTCAGCCATCGTATGACTGGTCTTGCCACCCTGGCTTCCCTGGCAACGCAATCGGCGGGTTTTTCCACTTTTTCCGTTCCCGACCTGATCTTCCCTGTGCCTCTGCATAAAAGCCGTCTGCGCCGGCGCGGATTTAATCAGGCCTTGCTGCTGGCCGGCAGCTGTTTTCCCGGGTGGCGAAACAGCATTGTTGCCGATGGGCTGCTCCGGATCAGGGCTACGGTTCCGCAGACAAGTCTGGATGGTGCCGGGCGCCGGAAAAATCTCAAGGGGGCCTTTACCCTGAAAGATCCGGATATGGTCAGGGGGAAAACCGTTCTTTTGGTTGATGACGTCTTCACAACCGGTTCTACGGTTCGTGAGTGCAGCCGGGTTCTTCGGGCTGGTGGTGCTGAGCGGGTTGAAGTCTTTACCCTGGCCAGGTCTTTGCTGTCCTAATCAGGTGAGAATTCGGGCAAATTTTCACCTGTTGCCTCAGGGCATCATCAGGGCTGGAGAATTCCTTTTTTTGGGTCCGGAAAAAGAGCATATTATTTTATCAATTAAAGTAAGAGAGAAAAAATCAGCAGCGGCGGGCAGTTAAAATGAAAGGGGTTTGCTGGAGGATGTTTTTAAAGTATTTGGGAGCATTGTGAAGGTATGTGTAGAAATCTAGAGATACCACATTGTGGAAAATCTGTTGATAACTTTTCACATATGTCTTAACCATTTGATTATATTCTGATCCATTGTCAAAAAATGAAAAATACGGATTGAGGCCCCTTTGAAGCTATCAATCTTTGCAAACCCTGTTCGCTGCAGGGGCTTTTATTTTGTTTGTGTTAGGGATGTTCTTTCCCTCAAATCAGGTCAAATCGGTTTTGACCGGGGGGCACTTTTTCAGTATCAATTGCGTATCAAAATTAAGGACGGTTGTCTCCGTCATGTCAGGGCCGGTAGAGTCTGCTCCGGCCATTTGCTGAAGAATTTTTTCGTTGAGAGTTAAAGAGGGGAAGGTAGCACGTATGCTGTGGAAAACGATCAAGGAATCTTTGCATCAGGTATTGCCGGAAAATGAGTACAGTTTGTGGATTAAACCTCTTTCCTGTGAAAAAGACAGGGAGGGACAATTGCAGCTTGCAGCTCCGGATCGGTTTTTTTGTTCCTGGATTGAGGATCGTTACCTTGATTTGATTCGCAACACGGCCGAAGAGATCTCCGGGACTTCGTTTGCCGTGCAGCTTTCCGTTTCCGGTCAGGCCGCGCTTGCACTTGAGGAGACAAGGCGGGGCCAGCTCCGCCTGCCCGGGACAACTCTTCCTGTAAACCGTGTCCGCTCCCTGCACCCGGCCTACACCTTTGATCAGTTTATGGTCGGCGAGTCGAATGCGGTGGCCCGCTCCGCCTGCGATGCCCTGGCCCGTGGCGACAATTCATTTGGCAACTGTCTGTTTATGAACAGTTCCACCGGTCTTGGCAAGAGCCATCTGACCCAGGCCGTGGTCCATCAGGTTTTCGACAGCGCTCCTTCCACCCGCCTTCATTATTTAACCGCTCAGCAGTTTTCTGCAGAAATGGTTAAAAATATCCGTTCAAAGACCATGGAGCAGTTCAGTCATAAGTATGTGAGAAACTGCGACATGCTGCTTGTTGAGGATGTTCACGTTTTGGCGGGCAAGAATAAGACCCAGGAAGAACTCAACACCGTTCTTGATTACCTGATCAAGTCCGGACGACGGGTTATCCTGACTTCTGCGGTTGCACCCCGCAAGCTTGAAGGCCTGGACGAGGATTTTCGTTCCCGTATGACCTCAGGCCTGGTGGCCGGGATTCAGGCCCCGGAATATGAAACCCGGGCCAGGATCATTCGCCATAAGGCCGGAAATCACGACCTGGAGCTTTCCGATGAAATGGTGGATCTGCTTGCCCGTTGTCTGAAGGGAGACATCAGAAGGACAGAAAGCGCTCTGGTCGGCATTCGGGCCAAAGCCAGTCTGCGTACCGGACCACCGGATATGGCGCTGGTACGCGAGGTGCTGCACGGGCTCATGGGTGCCCCCACCCGGCTGGACGGCAAGATTATCCGGGACCTTATCGGCTGTCAGTACAATGTCAGTGTTGAGGACTTGAAATCCAAGTCCCGCAAGCGCTCGATTACCTTTCCCCGCCAGGTCGGTATGTACCTGACCCGTAAATTGACCGAACAGTCACTGGCCGATATCGGTGCACTGTATAACCGGGATCATTCGACCGTACTCCATGCCATCAAGGTGATTACCCAGAACAGAACCCGTAAGACCGCTGTCCGGGAGCAGATTGACCTCCTCTGCAGCAAGTTGAAGAAATAATAAAGGCATATCCGTCGATGAGGCAAGTAAGGCGTGAGTGTTGAGAGAAGAAACCATAAACTCTCTCAATACTCACGCCTCAACTAGTGAATCCGTCAAAAATATATACCTTTCAACTCGGTTCTTTCCTGTTCCACATGGTCCGTCAGTATTCTTTTTGCTGCGACCCAGGCCTCTTTTGTCATATCATTGATACCGATTCCCTTCCAGCCAAAGCCGCAGACATGGAGATTGCTTTGATCCGCATGCAGGTCCCGGCGCCAGGAAAGCAGGGCAGGGTAGCCTGATTCCAGCTGCGGAATGCCGCCGGGCGGTCTGAGTACCCGGGCAAAAGAAGGTGGTTTCGGCAGGTCCATGAGCTGGGCCAGGTCCCGGTACACCTCGTGAATCAACTCGTCATCGTTCATTTCCAGCCGCTGCGGATGTCTGCGTCCGCCAACCAGGGCCTCCAGCAGTTGATGGCCGGCCGGGGCCCGCCCTGGAAACATGTGCGAGGAAAAGAGGGCGCCCAGGGTGAAACGCTGTTCCGATTCCGGGGCCAGATAGCCGAATCCGAAGGGGATGTTGGCCTCTTCGGTAAATCCCAGAGCCACCGTGGTTATGCGGGCCTCGGCAAGGTGATCCATGGGCGGCGGCTTGAGGGTTTCAACTTCCGTGAGCAGTGACAGGCTCGCATTGACGGGAAGGGCCAGGACAAGATGACGACCGCTGAAGCTGTTCTGCTCGGTTGCGACCTGCCAGCCACCCTCCACCTGGCTGATTTTTTTAACCGAAGTTCGATACATGATTTCCCGGTTGGCTTCCAGAGTGTTGGCAAGGCCCTGGGGAAGACGACCCATGCCGGCCCGAAAACTGGTCATGGCCGGGAGTCCTGCTTTCTCTTCCCCTTCTTATTTCTTTGCCTGTGCTTTTTTCCACAGGCCGCGGAGAACCGATCCGTATTCTTTTTCAATATCCCGGACCCCGGCCATGACCGAATCTATAGTCAACCGGTTGATATCACCGGCATAGGTCCCGGTGAAGACGGCATCGGCAAAGGGAATCAGCGCCTTGCCGAACCGATATTCCACCCAGTCGGCAACCGTGGGTTCACCCGGCAGTGGTTTTTTCCATAGATCGGCCAGGATACGTAATTTGGCTGAAAATGGGATTAAAGGCGCTTTAATGATCTTTGGCGGGCTTTGAGGAATACACTTGAGGGCCCCGTCCAGGCAGACGTAGCGGACAAACTCTTTGAGCGGTGCCTTCTCCACTTCCTGTTTGAGCCCGGCAATATGAATGAGAACCCGGCTCTCCAGGCAGTTGTCAAGAAATCCGTGGGCGCCCCATTCCGCAAGATACCCCTCTTCACTGTGGCTGCTGATGGCACCGCCCGGATGATTATTTTTTTCAAGGAGAAGCAGTTTGAGCCCCGGTTGTTTGTCTCGCAGAAATCGGGCAACACTCAGGCCGGACAGGCCGGCACCGACAATGAGAACGTCATGGGATGGACTGGTCATGGGAAGGTTACTGGTAATATTGAATTTGTCTTGTCACTCGGTCAGCTCTTGACAGGAAAATAATCATGCTTATTTGTATTGGCCGAACAATGAATTTCAACTCGAAGGAGTATTTGTTAAGCTGGTACTCTATATCGTTAATAATCGAATGTCCAACCATAAAAAAGAGGAAGCGCAAGATGACGGAAGCACAGGTTGAAACAAAACAGTTTCAGGCGGAAACACGAAAGGTCCTTGATATTGTTATCAACTCCCTCTATACCGAGCGGGATATTTTTGTACGGGAACTGATTTCCAATGCAGCCGATGCCCTGGAAAAATACCGGCACCTGAGTCTGGTGGAAAAACCGGAGTTTGATGCCCATGTACCGCTTGAGATCAGTATTGACTGTGATGACAAAAAACATACCCTGACCATCACCGATACCGGAATCGGAATGACCAAAGAGGAACTTGAGACCAATCTCGGCACTATTGCCCATTCCGGTTCGGGCCATTTCCTGGAAGAACTGGCCGAAGCGGCTAAAAAGGATGTCAACCTGATCGGCCAGTTCGGGGTCGGATTCTATTCTGCATTCATGGCTGCCAAAACGGTCCGGGTTCAGACCAGGTCCTGGGACGGTTCCGAGGGCTATGAATGGGAATCCGACGGCGGCGGCACCTATTCGATCAAGCCCTGTGAGGGATTGCACCGGGGAACAAAAATCATTATTGAGCTCAAAGATGATGCCCATGAGTATGGAACCAAGTTCACCCTGGAGCGTATTATTACCCAATATTCCACCTTTGTTCCTTTCCCGGTTAAGGTCGAGGGCAAGACCGTCAACACAGTCCAGGCAATCTGGACCCGTTCAAAGAGCGAGATTACCGAAGAAGAGTACACGGAGTTTTATAAGTTCATCGGTAATGCCGTGGACGAGCCCCTGTATAAACTGCATTTTTCAGCCGACGCACCGCTGGCCATCAATACCCTGCTCTATGTGCCCCAGGAGAATTTTGAAACCCTGGGCATGGGCCGTATGCAGCCGGGCGTGAATCTCTATTGCCAGAAGGTGCTGATTGACCAGCATAGCGAAAATATCCTCCCGGAATGGCTGCGTTTCTTAAAGGGCGTAATTGACTCTGAAGACCTGCCTTTAAATATCTCCCGCCAGTCCTTACAGGATAACGCGCTGGTGATGAAGCTGCGCCGGGTCATTACCAAGCGGTTTATCAAGTTTCTTGCCGAAGAGGCGGGTAAGGACAGCGAGAAATACCTGCAGTTCTGGAAGACTTTCGGTATTTTTATCAAGGAGGGGGTGACCTCTGATTTTGAATTCCAGAAGGATCTCGGCAAGCTGTTGCGTTTTGAATCCTCAGCCGCCGAAGCCGGGCAGATGATCTCCCTTGATGAGTATGTCGACCGGATGAAAGAGGGCCAGGATGAGATTTACTATATCAACGGTCCCAGCCGCACCGCGATTGAATACGGTCCTTATGTCGAGATGTTCAAAAAACGAGAGGTGGAAATTCTCTACACCCTGGAACCTATTGATGACTTTGTCCTCAATCACCTGGGCGAGTATGACGGCAAAAAACTTGTTTCCGCCGACCGGGCCGATCTTCGCCTGCCTGAAGTGAAAACCGATGCGGATATGGAGAGCGCTGAGGAACAGGGTGAAAAACTTGAGGCCGCCCAGATCGAAGAACTCTGCAGCTTTTTAAAAGAAGTGCTGGGCGACCGGGTTAAAGAGGTGAAAAGCTCGGATCGCTTAGTGGACTCTCCGGCCATGATCGTCAATGTTGACGGGTACATGACGTCCTCCATGGAGCGTATCATGCAAGCCCAGGGTGGTGAGGGAAATCTGGCTATGGCCGGCAAAAAGGATCTGGAGATCAACCCGGCCAGTCCCCTCATGAAAAAAATCGTCGGCTTAAAAGAGACCAAGGCTGATTTTGCCCGGGACATTGCTGAACAGGTTTTTGATAATGCAATGATCCAGGCGGGTCTGCTGGTTGATTCTCAGCAGATGGTCAGTCGCAGTTATCGTATTCTGGAGCAGATTGCCGGAGACGAATAACTCTTCTTGTCGTCGCGCACCGACTCTTGCCTTGGAAAAAGGTTGTGTTCATGATATATGGACTCAACCTTTTTTTGTAATAGTTCACCAAGGTATCCGAAGCCGACTATATTCTGGTACTGTAGAAGTTCACCAGTGCTCTATATTCATTCAAGCAGGCCGACGAGCTATAACCCCTTCTATGCAAGGAGGCCTGATCTGACGAAGATGGGGTGCTGGTGAACTTTTACCTTTTTTTAATGGTGAGGCTTTTTTTTTGTCGTAACGGAGAAATGTTATGCGTTCTTTCCTTTTGATCCTGTCCATAATTCTGGTGCTGCTGTCCGGCTGTTACTCAAAACCGGTCAGACATCTGGCCTCCGATGCCTCGTTAATCAAGCCTGGAGTCTCGACAAAAAAGGATGTCCTGCTCTACCTTGGCGAACCAAACGGTCAACGCACCGTTTCGCCCGGGGTTGAAGAACTGGTCTACTATGAAGAGCAGCGGGGAACCCTTGCCCGCTTGCCGGTGGCCGGATCCTGGGTCGGCGGCGACGGCTATGAAATGATTGTTATCACCTTGAACGGTGAGCTGGTGACGGACTGCCAGTTCCGTACCTTCAGTGAGGCCGACCAGGCCTGGGCCGATGATTTTACCTGGCAAGAGATCAAGTGAGCGCAACAACCTTTGATATCAACCGGGAACGGATGGTTGAAGAACAGCTGATTCCCCGGGGGATCAGCGATCCGGCCACCCTGGCGGCCATGCGTAAAGTGCCGCGGCATGAATTTGTCGACGACGCCATGGGGGCCAAGGCCTACGGCGATCATCCGTTGCCGATCGGCGCCGGTCAGACCATCTCCCAGCCCTATATTGTCGCCCTTATGACCCAGGCCCTGGGGTTGACCGGAAAGGAAAAAGTCCTGGAAATCGGCACCGGTTCCGGCTATCAGGCTGCGGTACTGTCACAGGTCTGCGGGAAAGTCTACACTATTGAACGTATTGATTCCCTGCTGGTGCGGGCGCGAAAAATCTTTGACCGCCTGCATTACCACAATATTATATCAAGAATCGATGATGGGACTATCGGCTGGGCCGCTGAGGCACCTTTTGACGGTATCCTGGTGACCGCCGGCGGGCCGGAAATCCCTGAGCCCCTGGTGGAACAGCTTGCCGACCCGGGTAGAATGGTGATTCCGGTGGGCGGTCAGGATGTACAGGAGCTGCAGCTGGTTGAAAAACTGGATGGAGATGTTTCTGTTCGAACCATTGAACATGTACGATTTGTCAACCTGATAGGAAACCATGGCTGGTCAAGCTGAAGCTGATACGCCTCACAAGCTCTCCATGCTGCAGCGGATCTACAACCAGTGCATGGAGTGGATTCAGACCCCGGCCGGGGTCTGGGCACTTTTTTTTATTGCCGTGGCAGAGTCCTCTTTTTTTCCCATTCCTCCTGATGTCTTTCTGATTGCCCTCTGCGTTGGGGCGCCGAAGAAAGCGTTTAAGTTTGCCCTGATCTGTTCAGCCGGTTCGGTTCTAGGCGGAGCGCTCGGCTACGGCCTGGGCCTTGGCTTCATGGATACGGTTGGTCAGTCGATTCTGAACCTGTACGGCCTGCAGGATAAATATGCGGTGGTGCAGGAACTCTATCAGCAGTATGACGCCCTGGCCGTTGGTGCGGCGGGTTTTACCCCGCTGCCCTACAAGCTGTTCACTATCACGGCCGGCGCCTTTAAGATTGATTTCGTCACCTTCATGGTGGTCTCGCTCGTGGCCAGGTCTGCCAGGTTTTTTCTTGTCTCCGCCCTGATTTACAAGTTCGGGGCCCCTGTGCAGCATTTTATCAATCGGTATTTCAATATTCTCACCCTTGTCTTCCTCGGGTTGCTCATCGGTGGTTTTGTTCTTATCAAGGTTGTACTTTGACTCGGACGGCGCTCCCTTTCCGTTGAAAATTTCTCTCTGCAGCAAAATAACCCTGTTCCCGTTTCCTGGAATGTGGCAATATAGAACAGTCGGGACTTTTTGCAGGAGTGATTTTTTTGGGAACAGCCTCAAGCAGTTATGAACATCTTTCCCGAAGCATGGCGTTTCGGGTTCTCTTTCCGGTATACGTATGAGCTTGCTGAACAGTGAACAGTTGCTTGACCTTTTGATGGGCCAGGGGTTGCTCAGTAAAGAGCAGCGGCAGTTTATTATTCTGCAGAAAGGCAAGCAGCGGCAGAAGCTTCTAAAAAGTCACGGCGGACGCCGCCAGGATGACCTGTGCAAGCTTGACCGGGGATATCCGGATCTGGTTGATATCATCGTTTCACTGCAGCTTGAGCCGCCGGCAAAAAAAGGCGTGGTGCTGGGCGAAGAGATCATCATGCGGGCCGTGAGCCGGGCCTTGAAGATTCCCTTTAAAAAGCTTGATCCGCTTGATCTTGATATGGATATCGTCACCAAGACGATCCCGAAATCTTTTGCAATTAATCACCTGATCCTGCCCTTTGAGCTCCGTGACGGAATTTTAGAGGTTGTCTCCTATAACCCGGACAACCAGGTCGTGCTTGAGGACATCGAGCGGGCCAACCAGGTCAAGGTCAGACCCTACCTCTCCACCCGCAGTGATATTAAAAAAATCCTTGCCGAATTTTTTGGTTTTCAACGCTCAATCAGTGCTGCCGAGACCCAGTACGGAGATGTAGGAAAGGCAACGACCGTAGATATCGGCAACCTGGAGCAGTATGTTCGCCTGTCTTCCACCAGGGAGTTGACCTCAAGCGACCAGCACATTAAAGCGGCCGTGAACCATCTCTTTTCCTATGCTCTGGAACAGCGGGCCAGTGATATCCATGTGGAACCCAAGCGGAACATCTGCCTGATCCGGTTTCGTATCGACGGCGTACTCCACACCATCTATAAACTGCCTAAAGCCGTACATTCGGCCATTACCTCCCGGATTAAATCGCTTGCCCGGATGGATATTGCTGAAAAGCGGCGGCCCCAGGACGGGCGGATCAAGATCGGCCACCAGGAGGGCAAAGAGGCGGAGCTCCGTGTCTCCACGGTTCCGGTCTCCTTTGGCGAAAAAACGGTCATGCGTATTCTTGATCCCGATGTCATCTTCCAGAATCTGGACGAGATCGGTTTTTCCCGGCGTGACCGGGTGGTCTACAACAATTTTATGACCGCGCCGCATGGGATCGTTCTGGTCACCGGTCCCACCGGCAGCGGTAAATCCACCACCCTGTATTCCACCCTCAAGCAGGTCGCCAGTTCGGAGACAAATATCGTGACCGTCGAAGATCCGGTGGAGATGGTTCACGAGGATTTTAATCAGATTTCCGTGCAGACGCAGATTGGAGTGACGTTTTCCTCTATTCTTCGTAATATTCTGCGCCAGGATCCTGATATCATCATGATCGGTGAGATTCGTGATCTGGAAACCGCCACCCATGCCGTGCAGGCAGCCCTGACCGGGCATCTGGTGTTTTCAACCCTCCACACCAACGATGCGGTTTCCACTATCATTCGGCTGGAGGACCTCGGGCTTGAGCCCTTCCTGATCGGCTCGACTATGCTTGGCGCCCTGGCGCAACGACTGGTCCGCCGTATCTGTCCAAATTGTACGGAAAAATATACCGTTGGGGCGGAAGAAATGCAGAAGCTTGGCTTTCCGGTAGCCGGTAAGGAGGTTCTGGAGCTGTATCGGGGCAAAGGTTGCCGTCAGTGTCGCGGAACCGGCTATTCCGGTCGTCTGGGCGTTTTTGAAATTTTTCCCATGACTGAGAAGATGAAAAAGATGGTCGCAGACCGGGCCACGGATTCCGATCTGCGGCAGGTTGCGATTCGAGAAGGCATGACCACACTGCGTGAGGACGCCTGGCGCAAGGTGATGGCCGGGGAGACAACAGGTGAAGAGGCCCTGCGGGTAACCGGTGAGGGACGTTGACGTGGCTTGTTTAAAAAACGAGCGGCCCGAAGCCAATGTTTTTTATGAAGTACTTGTCTGTGTGTCGCTACCGCCGGCCGCTAGCTGTAGAGTAAATTCCTAACTCTTAACTTCTGAAACAAATAAAGCCCTACAAAAAATAATGGGACAAAAAATCGTCTGTAAAAATAAAAAGGCCTTTCATGAATACCATATCGACCAGAGGTTTGAGGCCGGATTGGTCTTGACCGGGGCCGAGGTGAAGTCGCTGCGGGCCGGGCGGGCCAATATTAAAGACGGCTATGCCCAGGTCAAGAACGGTGAAGTGTTTTTATATAACGTCCATATCTCGCCGTACAGTTTTGCCACTCATGTGGACAGCGATCCGCTGCGGGTGCGGAAACTGTTGCTGCACAGGCGTGAAATTAAAAAATTGATCGGCAAGGTGCAGGAAAAAGGCATTGCGCTTATACCACTTAAGATTTACTTTATAGGAAACGGTAAGGCCAAAGTGGAACTTGGCCTGGCCCGCGGTAAAAAATTGTACGATAAACGGTCGGCCTTAAAAGAAAAACAGACCAACCGTGATCTGCAGCGCGAGTTGCACGGCAATGACTGAGTTTGAAAGAGTTTGAAAACGGACGTTTTTTAGTGTGTCATTTTGGATACAAAAGTATTTTGAATACAAAAAAAATGGGGGTGAAACGGATTCGACGGGGATATGAAAGCTCAACGTTGCATGCCGAGTGTTCTGTCAACTCGTAAACTTGATGGAATCTTAAATATAATCGCAGACGATTATAACTACGCAATGGCAGCATAGTCTGCTTTGCCGCTTCCCCGCTCCGCGCCCGTAAGGGCGGTGTGAAGCGTCGACTCTTCGGGCTGGTCAATCAGGTTCGCCTGTTACTCGATTGACGAGACTTCAGTAGGCTGGCATTTGGCAATCCCCTGTTCCAGGTGAGAGCCGAATGCGAGATTTTAACCTGGAACTAAGCATGTAGATACGTGAGGGGAGTATTTTCGGACGCGGGTTCAACTCCCGCCACCTCCACCATTTGAAAAAAGACAACCCGTCTCTCCGGGACCACTCTCGGGGGCGACGGGTTTTCTTTTCCCCCTTGTTTTCAAAGGGTTTGGGCGGTTTTCACATCGACGACCGCCCCCTCTCCACCCACCTCATTTCCACCATTCTCCAGCCTTTTACCCGAACTGATTAGACGGAAATATCCCAACGGCGTCCGGAAACATTGAATCAGCTTTTACCAAACTCAGCATGTTTGCTCCAGCTGGCCTGACCAATAAGCTGGTGTCTGTCCCAAAACCACCATCAAAGGTTGCCTTAAGGGGATATCGGCCATATATCTGTTCCTGTCTGTCGAGCATCATCTCCGTCAAATCCGAATCAGCAGGATTGCCTTCAAGAACGACACAGTCGAGAATCAGGTTTGAGGCGCCGCCCGTCAGGCATATCTTGTGGCCGTAATAGGTGTCACGGCGGTCTTTACGGATA
>JAJRQC010000149.1 GCA_024280455.1 Deltaproteobacteria bacterium
CCTACTGTGTCAACTCCTGACGATAACATTTGTATTCTCCTATCGTTGTGTTTATACTGGAGAACATAAAGGCACGGCCTGCGCTTAACGTCAGAAATTCACCCTCACTTTCTGATGAAGAATTATAGTCTATGACAATTATACAAATTGTCAAAGTGTTTTACGGGTAGCTGAAAGCGGACGACAGGATTAAATATCGGCAAGCGTTGAGAGAAATATTGTCTCCCTCGGAATGGCCTTTGGCTCACTGGAGCCCCGTGCGGGAATGACGGATAACCGGTATGGTCGGCTGGCTGAAAAGATGCTGGATCCCCTCCTTGCGCGGGGAGGACGGTAGCTTCGGGGGGAGGGCGTTTTTGGGCCAGGGCTTCGGCAGGGAGCCGGTGACGACAATGCCTTTCAGGAATTGCCGGGAATTGCTGAGTAGAGTTCGGCGGAATATATAGGCTCGGCTCTGCCCGTTCATCCCCGAGTGGTTACGCTGTATGTAACGACGGTGTTGTTATCTGGGATCGAGAGATTGGAGTGAGCTTCTTGTGATGTGATCAACAGGCCGGGTGCCGACATGGAAAAAACAAGAATCAATTTTGCTCCGGAACCATGCGTCCATCTGGATTCCCGCCCAACAGATCACGGGAATGACGAAGTGGATGCCTGCGGGATGATGGGTGGGCGAGTGCTGGAATGACGGCGAAGTGGTGATGTGCAGCCGATGCCGGTTTTGCTGACACCATGTTATTCCAATGTCGGTGGGAAGATAACAGCAGGATTTCGGTATTGCATTGCTGAGTGGTTACTTCGGATCTGTGATTGTTTTTTGGGTTATCAACGTTGTACGAATCTCCGGGTAATATTTTTTTAGGGTTTTAAAGCTTTTCGGTGGGGTTTCTTTCTGCCATTTTACTTCCATTGCCTCTGTACCGTTCTCATTGCTCAGGATAAAATCTATTTCAGTTTGGTTCGTTGTTCGCCAGTAATTCAACTTGTTCAATCCTCGGTAGTCCTTGTGGAGGAGTTCCAGAAAGAAAAAATTTTCAAAAAGTTCACCTTGGTCATTGCGCAAGGGGAGCGGATTGAAATTATTAATAGCATAATTTCGAAGTCCCAGGTCGAGGAAGAAGATTTTTGGAGTTTTTGTGATTTCTTTTTTGTAGTTACGGTGAAAGGGGTTGAGTCGTTTGATTATAAACGTGCTTTCAAGGATAGTGATAAATCGTTCCGTCTCTTTTCTGGGTATCCGGGCAGTCTTTGACAGGTTTTCAATATTCAGCAGGTTACCGATTTGATTGGCGAGGAGACCCAGTAGGGTGTTGAAGGATGAAATATTGGTTACCTGGAGAAAGTCAACAAGATCTTTTTCTATATAGCTTTGGTAAATGTCTTTAATAGATAACTTCTTCTCCAGTTTTTCTTTTTCAAGGGCCACACCGGGGTAGGAGCCGTAAAGCATGATTTCTTCCAGGGCCTCCTGCCTGGTTATCGGTTGATTGAAATTAATATATTCTTCAAAACTGAGTCTTTGTATCTCGAATTGCCTTGCCCGTCCGACAAGATGTTCTCGTAATTTTGATTTAATCTCCAGCTGAGAAGACCCCGAGTATATTATTTTTATATTCAGGCCGAGATCATAGAGTGCCTTGAGAAAAAGTCCAGGATTCTCAAGGCGTTGAACTTCATCGATGAAGATGAAAATTTTTTCGTTTTTTGCGCCCGTGAAATCAATGAAGTCCGGCATGTTGTCGAAAAGTTCATGGAGTTTCAGGTCGTCAAGGTTGAAGTAAAAAATGTTTCGGCTTTCTGTACCGTGTTCCAGCAGGTGTTGGATGAGAAGAAAAATAAGTGAACTTTTACCAACCTGTCTACTGCCAATCAGGCCAAGAATTTTTTTTGGGGAGGATAGGGCTTGGGTCAACAGGGGAAAAATGTTTCTGTTTCTTAAGTTAAACGTAAAATCGGCTTGGGCTCGCCAGGGATTTTGAAGGAGAAAAATTTCACGAATCATATTCTAAACCAGTTTATTTTTATCTCTAGTGTTATTTTAAACTGTGATTGTTGTTTTTACAAGTGCAAATATTGCCCGTCATCCTCGCGCAAGCGGGGATCCAGAGAGGGCTTTATAGTCCCATGGGCAATGAGGTTGATCTGCTTATTCGGGAGCAGGACAGGCTTCTTCCGGTGTGATTTTATATAGTTCTGATAACGGGCAGACTCGTACATTGTCGCGCAGCGGGTAGCCGTCGTCGATAGGGGAAATGATCCATGCCTGTTCAATATCCAGGTCCCTTAGTCCGTTCCAGAATCCTTTTGTTACATGCGGTGTAGTGGATGCCTTGAATTCAAAGGCCATTTTGCGGTGGCCTCGAATCAGGACCAGGTCCAGTTCGGTGCCGGCAGCTGTCCGGTAGAAAAAAGGTTCCCAGTCCGGGAAGGCGGCAATGATCGTCTCCATGGCCAGTGTCTCCCATGATGCCCCGAAATTCGGGTGCCCCAGAAGGTCATCGAAGGTGTCGATTGCAAGCAGGGAATGAAGGATTCCTGTGTCACGCAGGTACACCTTAGAAGATTTAATCAGCCGTTTTTTCAGGTTTGCTGCATAGGGTGGCAAAATACGCAGCATGTATGTTTCAGCGAGGAGGTCGATGTATGAACGAAAGGTGGTGTGGCTGACGCCAAGGGCGGAGCCAAATTGGGAACTGTTGAGCAATTGCCCCTGCGTATGAGCACACATCTGCCAGACTCTTCTCAGAGTTAGGGCTGGAATTCGGAATCCGAGTTGCGGGATGTCACGTTCAAGGAAGGTGCGGATAAAGTTGTCTCGCCATCTTCTGCTGGCTTTATCCGTGCGCGCCAGCAGGCTGTCCGGGAACCCACCTCGCAGCCAGATACTCTGGAGCGAGATTGGTTTTTCGTATTTTTTTATTTCCGAGTAGAGCAGCGGGGTGAGCTCGAAATACGCAATGCGGCCGGCCAGAGTTTCGGAACTTTGCCGGATGAGATCCCTGGAAGCTGAGCCAAGAAACAGGAATTGACCGTTTCTGTTTTGAGAGTCTATGATTGTTCGCAGGATGGTAAAGATCTCCGGAAGGCGCTGTACTGCGCTTACCCCCAATTTTAGGGCCACCCTCTTAAGTGGAATTTGCATTCCAAAACTGGTATTAAAAGAGGATGCAAATGAAAGGAAAAAGAAGGGCACATTCGGACAAGTTTAAAGCCAAGATCGCCATTGAAGCCATC
>JAJRQC010000014.1 GCA_024280455.1 Deltaproteobacteria bacterium
GGTCGATGGCCTGGTGGAGCAGGCGGGAGGAATCCTGGTCAAGCGGGCAGTGTTCCTTGATCAGCTTTGCGCCCATCTGCGCATTGCAGTGGATCATCGGACTGCCCGCAAAACGCTGGTTCTGAACCCGGCGGGCCGCGTTCACCCGTTTTTTTATTTCGCCTGAACTCTCCCCCGGATCGGCCCGTTCGATATCTTCCACCCTGACCGGCGGCACTTCCACATGGAGGTCGATCCGGTCAAGCAGGGGGCCGGAAAGTCTGGATCGATAGCGCTGAATCTGCACCGGCGTACAGGTACATTCTTTCGTAATATCACCTAGATATCCACAGTTGCAAGGATTCATCGCTGCGACCATCATAAACCGGGCCGGAAACCGGAGGCTGGTTGCGGCCCGGGCAATGGTGACGTGCCCGTCTTCCAGGGGTTGACGCAAAACCTCCAGGACATTTTTTTTAAACTCGGCCAGTTCATCAAGAAAAAGCACCCCGTTATGGGCCAGCGACACCTCACCCGGACGCGGGATCTGGCCTCCGCCGATAAGTCCGGCATCGGAAATGGTATGATGTGGGGCCCGGAACGGCCGGGTCACCATCAGCGGGGTATCCGTCGGCAGTCGTCCACTGGAAGAAAAAATTCTGGTCGTTTCCAGGGCCTCTTCCAGACTCAAATCAGGTAAAATCGTCGGCAAACGACGGGCCATCATGGTTTTACCGGTTCCCGGGACTCCGGAAAGCAGGATGTTATGCCCACCGGCCGCAGCGACTTCAAGGGCCCGTTTTACATGTTCCTGCCCTTTGACTTCGGAAAAATCGATTGGATAGGTTCCCTGCTGCTGGAAAATCCGTTCAATATCAACCAGGGTAGGTTCCAGTTCTATTTGACCGGCAAGGAATTCTACGGCCTGATCAAGCCGCTCAAGGGCGATAACCTCAAGCCCTTGAACAACTGCAGCCTCTTCCGCGTTTTCCTTCGGGACCAGAAATTTTTGTATCCGGCCGGAAGATGCCGCTGCCTGAGCCATGGAGAGCACTCCGGGAACAGGACGAACCAGACCGTCCAGGGACAGTTCGCCCACCATGCCGATACCATCCAGCGCGGAATTATCGATCAGGCCGGACGCGGCAAGGATACCGACCGCGATGGGCAGGTCATACCCGGAACCTTCTTTTTTTACTGCAGCCGGGGCCAGGTTAACGGTGATCCTGCGGGCGGGAAACTCATAGCCGGAATTTTTAATGGCCGCCTTGACCCGGTCCTTGGACTCACGGACAGCACCCTCGGCCAGCCCCACCGTAGAAAATGCAGGCAAGCCAAGGGCCAGATCCACCTCTACCTGTACAAGCAGGCCATCAACACCGCTGACGGCTGCACTCCACACCTTGGCAAGCATCTTTTTTATTTTCTCTCTTCAGGGAAGGTTTTTAGACAGTGATTGTTTCGGGTCATATATCCGCTGCATCTGCGGGCTGTACGCACCGTCCCTTTTTGCATAAATGTAAAACGGGGGCAGGATTCGGCATTCCTCACCACCGTTTTTCACCGCCTCGACCAGCACCAGACGGGCCTGATTGTCCTCGGGATAGCTATACACCGGTTGCAGTCGTCTAAGAGTCAACTTTTTTCCTGCAAGTCCGGCGGCAAGATGGGAAAAACGAAGAGCCGGGTATACCAAAATAACGGTTCCACGATTTTTCACACAAAAGGCGGCGGCGGCAAGCATGTCGTTCAGGTCGGCCTTGAGCTCATGACGGGCAATGGCCGCCTGATCCCCCCGGCTCACACGACCGCTACCGCATTTTCTGTAGGGCGGATTGCAGACCACCAGATCAAAAGACTCCGGGGACAAGGTCTCACCTATACGGCGGACATCACCCAAGCTGACATCAAAACGACGGCCAAATTTATTTTCTAGAATATTGTCTTCAGCCAGGGCAACAAGATCTTCCTGGATATCCAGCCCTTGAATTGTAACCAGCGGATGCAGATAGGCCAGGATAAGGCCGATAATACCACTGCCGCAGCCAAGATCGAGAACCCTGCATGGTCCGCTGATCCTGCAGAAATCCGCGGCCAGCACAGCATCAACGGAAAACCTGTAGCCGTCACGATACTGGCGGCAGATCAATGCCCCGTCATACAGGGTGTCCTTTGTAAGCTGCCCCGTGTTCTCCAATGGCACCCTTTCTTTACTCTGATCCCTGGACAATGGAATCACCGGTCAGCTTGTTGATCAGCAGGCCGGTGAGAATTTTTGGATAAAAATAGGTGGACTTATGGGGCATGATTTCGCCCCTGTCCGCGACATCGGTCACCTGCAGAACCCGGGTCGGATTGAGGAGAAACAACAGCGGGGTTGTGTCCTTTGCCCCTATACTCTGCTTTACCGCAATATCAAGAGCGGTATCAGGGTCACTGAAGTATGAAATCAGATGTTCCCGAACACACTGTTCATGGCTGAGCCCGAACACGCCGTGGAGCAGCAGGTCCGAGAGTACAACCACATCCAACTGTTGCAGAACGGGCGATCTTCCGGCAAGTGCATCGCCATCCCTAGCCTCCTTTGTCAACTGCAGCAAAAAGCCACGATCCTCGCCGGCATGGTACAGGCCCAACGCCGGCAGACCGCCATTCAGGGCCAGTTCATCCATGCGGTTAAGCAAGATTTTAACAAGTCCTTCCCGGCTCCCGCCCGTTACCTCTCGCACTGAAAAATCGGCCCCGGCTAAGGCAGCCGCCTGATCAGCAGTAATTTTTTCCGGGTAATTCAGGAGCCGATGGGTCGGCAGCACGGAAAGCCCGGGATCCTCACAGGCACAGAGATACATCATGATATAATTGAACGGACTCTCCGGCGGCAGATCAGGATTCTTCTCCAGGGCTTTCTTCCTGCAGGCCAGAGCGGTTGTGTAGCGATGATGACCATCTGCGATGTAGAGCGACTTGTCGGCAAACATCGCGCCGACCTTAGCCAAGGTATCGGAATCCAGTACCCGCCACAGGGTATGGACATTGCCGTCACGGTCCTTTGCCCGGGCGACAGGTTCAGGTTCCCTGGCCTGCTCCAACAGGGCCATGATCTCCTGCCGGGGATCATTATACAGTGAAAACACTTTACTGAACTGGGCCCCGCATGCACTCATCAACTCAAGCCGATCACTGATTACACCGGCAAAGGTCTCTTCATGGGGTTTGACGATCCCTTCGGAAAATTCAGCCAACCCGACCAGACTCACCAGACCTTTTCTGGTCAGTTTTTTTCCGGATGGGTGAAGGTATTCCGTGAAATAGAGATAGATGGCCGGCTGTTGGTCACGAATGAGTATCCGTTCTTCCTGCCAGCTGTCAAACCTGGCCCCGGCCTCGCTGTAGCGGCCGGTGTCTGCGGCCTGCTTCTGGCCGGTATTGCGCAGATCAAGCTGAATCATGCTGTACGGATTCTTCTTCAGAAAAGAAGCCCCCTCCTCTTCATTGATAACATCATAGGGAGGGGTAAGGACATCCTCGATTTGTTCTATTTTCTCGGGGTTATAACGTACCCCCCGAAACGGGGCGACAACAGCCATATATTTATCTCCATAGACACTGGCAAAGGTCTTATAATCCTGCTAGAATGCAGAAGAGTTTATCGTATTTTGGTACAGCCTTTTTGTTTACCATTTTCTCAACCAAGGATGCAAGAGAGATTTCACCCGGAGGGGTCACCGTAGAACGCGGTTCGACTTAAAATCTCTCTGCTGAAACATTTTTGTCCCTCAGGAGTTTTTTATGGATATTTTTATTAAGACACATTTTTCCGGCGGCCATCACCTGCGTGAGTACCCCGGCAACTGCGAACACCCGCACGGCCATAACTGGAAGGTGCAGGTCACTGTTCGGGCACAGAAGCTTGACCAGCTGGGCATGGGCATAGATTTCAAAACCCTGAAAAAAGAGGTCAACGCCGTGGTTGACGACCTGGACCATCGGGACCTTAACCAACACCCTGCCTTTCTGGACAAAAATCCCTCATCAGAACATATAGCCATATATATCTTTAAGTCCTTAAAAGAACCCCTTCATACGGACAGGTACGTTCTTCATGCCGTGGAAATTCGGGAAACGGACAGCAGTGGAGTGATCTATTACGGTGATTGATCCACTTTTCATCTCCGAACTTTTTTACTCCATCCAGGGAGAGTCAACCTGGGCCGGACTGCCCTGCGCCTTTATCCGACTGAGCGGCTGCAACTTGCGCTGCAGGTATTGTGATGCGAGCTATACCTGGGAAGAACCCGGCACCGAGATGGCTATCAGGGACATTCTGGACTGGGTCGTTAAATACCCCGGTGTCCTTACCGAAATTACCGGTGGAGAGCCGCTGCTACAGGACAACATCCACCTGCTGACCGAGCTGCTCATTGACAATGGGCACAAGGTTTTGATAGAAACCAATGGGACTATTTCTCTTGAGAACGTCCACCCGCAGGCCACGGTTATCATGGATATAAAGTGCCCCGAATCCGGGATGCACGATAAGGTGAATCTCCACAATCTTGATCTGTTGGCCCGGCGCAAAGAACAGGGCAGCCGGGATGAACTTAAATTTGTTCTCTCTTCCGAACAGGATTTTCACTGGGCCCTGGAAACATTCAGGGAACACAGACTGGACCAGCTGGTGCCGGTTCTGTTTTCGCCGATCACCGGGCTTATTGACCCCAGACATCTAGCCGAGCTGATTCTTGCCTATCAACTCCCGGTCAGAATACAACTGCAACTGCACACCCTGCTCTGGCCGAACCGGAACCGTGGTGTTTAATATGATGGTTTTGTCGAAACTCAAACTTTTCATCACCGTGTCATTCCCGCTGGAATGCCGGTCGAGAAGACTTTCTCAAGTCCATCTAAAATGAAAAAATAAAAAATAAAAAAAACCTGGAATCTGATTATCATGCCCGACATACAATCATCGCACATTGCCGTCATCGGCCTGGGATATGTAGGCCTGCCCCTGTCCGTCGAATTCAGTAAAAAAATCCCCACCACCGGTTTTGACCTTAAAGAAGAACGGATTGCCGAGCTCCAGCAGGGAATCGACGTCACCCTGGAGGTAACTAAAGAAGAACTCAGGCAGGCAGGCAAGCTGCAGTTTACCAGCTCTATTGATGATCTCGGCGACTGCAATGTCTTTATTGTTGCGGTGCCGACCCCGATAGATGCCAACAAACGCCCGGATCTGCGCCCCCTTGAAGGCGCTTCGCGTACGGTCGGCAAGGCCCTGAAAGAAGGTGATGTGGTCATCTATGAATCCACGGTCTACCCCGGGGCAACCGAAGAAGTCTGCATTCCCATCCTGGAAGAGGTTTCAGGGCTACAGTTTAACAAAGATTTTTTTGCCGGCTACAGCCCGGAACGAATCAATCCCGGCGATCATGAACACCGGCTGCCGAGCATCGTCAAAGTCACTTCCGGCTCCACTCCTGAAATCGCTGAGTTTGTTAATGATCTGTACGGCACCATTATCACCGCCGGAACCTTTAAGGCCAGCAGTATTAAAGTGGCCGAGGCCGCCAAGGTCATTGAAAACACCCAGCGTGATGTCAACATTGCCCTGATCAACGAACTGGCCCTGATCTTCAACCGCTTGAATATCGACACCCTTGAGGTTTTAAAGGCGGCGGGCACCAAGTGGAACTTTCTTCCGTTCCGGCCCGGTCTGGTCGGCGGACACTGCATCGGTGTTGATCCTTACTATCTGACCCACAAGGCGCAGGAGGTCGGCTACCATCCGGAAATGATCCTGGCCGGTCGCAGACTCAACGATGACATGGGCCGTTATATTGCCTCGGAAATCGTTAAGCTGATGCTGAAAAAGCGCATCCACGTGGCTGACGCCAACATTCTTATCATGGGCCTGACCTTTAAAGAAAACTGTCCGGACCTGCGCAACACCCGGGTTGTGGATATCATCGATGAACTTGGCAATTACGGGGCCAACATCGAGGTCTATGACCCATGGGCGGATAAGAAGGAAGCGGAACGGATGTATGGGGTGACCATGATCAAAGACCTGCCGATCAACCATTATGACGGGGTTGTCCTGGCCGTAGCTCACAGGGAGTTCTCCGACCTGAAGACTGAAGACTTCAAAAAAATGTGCCGACAGCTCGCGGTGATCTACGACGTCAAGCACGCCTTACCTGCAGACATCGTAGATGGAGGTCTGTAAGGATTCAGGCACAGGGTCAACTCATGCTGAAGAGGGCTTTGAACTCAGGCCGGGATCTTCAAAGATCTTTTCCCCGTTTGCGCCCAAGCTGTTCTTCCAGGGCCTCGACGCTGATAACCGGCAAGCGGCAGGTATAATCACGACAGACATAGGCGGTTGCCACTCCATCCTGCATGGCCACGGTCCGGATAAAGGGCAGTTTCCGGCCTAGAAACTTCTGATTCTCAGCTCCGTCTGCCAACAGAACAATGCGGGCCGGATTAAAAAAGGAATTGGCAACTGCCAGCATGACCCTGGTGTCGGCCTTGCCTCTTTTACCAGCTATGACCAGTTGCTCGGGCTTCTCCTGCAGCCGGTCAAGGACACAGAGCATCTGGAACAGGGCCGGCGGATAGGTGTTGATCTGAGAGCTGAAGGCATCAAGAGTCTGCCGGGCCTTGAGCTGCCATTTTTCATTTGCCGTCAACCATCCCAGCCGCAGGAGATTCATGGCCACAATTGAGTTTGGAGCAGGCAGCGCCCCGTCATAATCGCTCTTCAAACGCAGGGGTACATTGTCATCGGCAAGGGAATCAAAGAAACCTCCTGCCTGTGTATCCCAGAAAAGACGAATCGATGTTTCCGTCATTTCCAGAGCCCAGGTCAGTAACTCCGAATTCTGCTCCACCTGATACAACTCCAGCAGCCCTGCAACCAGAAACCCGTAATCGTCAAGCTGACCGGAAAGCCCGGCCTCACCGTCCCGGTACCTCCGCTGGAGGCTCCCGGTAGAATCATCATAGAGTTCGGTCCGGATAAAACGGGCGGCCGCCCGTGCCCCGTCAATCATGTCCTGTTCCTGCAGGATCGAACCTGCCCGGGCCAGAGCGCCTATCATCAGCCCGTTCCAGGCGGTTATGATCTTATCGTCAAGATGAGGCCGCACTCTCTGCTCCCGTTTGGCAAACAAGATGCTGCGTGACTGGGCAAGCGAATCCTCGACCGCATCCACGGCCATGGAAAAATGTTGTGCCGCCTGTTCAGCAGAGTGGGCCAGGTAGAGAATATTGCGGCCTGAAAACTCCTCCCGGGGATCGTTCAGGGCATTGCCGTTAAACTCAACCCCATAGCAGAAGTTAAAAATATTTGCCGCTTTTGCGCCAAGGGTTTTAACGATTTCCTCTTCCGTCCACAGATAATAGGCACCTTCACTGTGACTGCCGGGCGCGTAAGGGTCCTCACTGTCGGCATCTTCAGCCGAATAAAAACCGCCGCCGGGATCACGCATATCCCGCAGGACATATTCGGCGATTTCATGGGCCACCGCTGCATACTGTTTATCAGCAGTAATCTGAAAGGCATCAAGGTAGGAATTGAGCAGCTGGGCCTGATCGTAGAGCATTTTTTCAAAATGGGGTACCCGCCACTGCTCATCGACTGAATAGCGGTGAAATCCACCCCCGAGATGGTCATAAATGCCGCCCTTTGCCATGGCCTGCAAAGTTTTCAGGGCCATATCAAGGTAGTGTTTATTTCCATCCATGTGATAGGACTGAAAAAGGAAATTCAAGGTCACAGGCCGGGGGAATTTCGGTGCACTGCCAAAACCGCCGTATTTGGTATCAACACTCTCGGTTAAAGACGCCAGAGCACGCCTGGACACATCGGCTTCAATCCTGCCGGTCGGCTTCCGGTCACCGCCTTTTATGGCATGGATCAACTTGTCCGCGGTCTGCTGCAACTCATCCCTGCGCCCCTGCCAGGCGGTATGGACAGCTTCCAGGATTTCGGGGAAGCCCGGACGGCCATACATCCCCGTGGGCGGGATATAGGTGGCTGCGTAAAAGGGCTTACCGTCGGGAAACAGGAACACCGACATCGGCCAGCCGCCAGAGCCATTCAAAGCCTGGGTCGCCGACATATACATCTGATCGATATCGGGCCGCTCCTCCCGATCCACCTTGATGGAGATAAACCACTTGTTGAGCAGTGCGGCAATCTCAGGATTTTCAAAAGATTCCCGAGCCATGACATGGCACCAGTGACAGGTGGAATAACCGATGGAGAGAAAAATCGGTTTATCCTCCTTTTTGGCTCTGGCAAAGGCTTCTTCACCCCAGGGATACCAATCCACCGGATTATAGGCGTGCTGCAGCAGGTAGGGACTCTTCTCCCCGATTAACCGATTGGCTTTTCTATCCATACTCTTACTCCCGGTTCTTTCAACCTGATCCTGTGCGGCCCGAGCATATGCAAAAGAAGATGCAAAAGAAGATGTCATGACAGGTTGTATGATCATTAAAAAAAGTGCCATCCAAAGAGCCACTTTGCAGAAGACCATATCTAGTCCACAACATGCCCTTGATTGCGGCTTCAGCTGATCACCAACCTTTGGTTTGTCAACTGCTGAAAAATCAATGTGGGGGCGCATAAGATATTTTTTATTATTGTCAGATGAGTACATACTTTTTGTTCCAGTATCAAGCGGCCCACCTCCTGTGTGCCTCCTTTGTTAGCTACACTCTGATACCGCTGATACCAATTGTCAATTAATATAATTTGTCGATGTAGAAAAAGACACGAAACCGACGACGGAGTGATCGTATCACCTTGTAATTCTATGCTGGGCAAATGGCGGTTTTGACTTTTTACGAGTCTATCAGAATTCATCCTTCATTTTTTATACATGTTTTTTATACATGTATACACGCAACAGGGTAAAGAAGACTGCAGACCGGCAATCATCCGAAAAATCGAGACACTCTAAAACAACCTGAAAACAAATAATTCCATAACCCACCCTTTTCCGTGTCCGTCCACGGCAACACATAAAATTACGACAAAACAGTCAATTATACTATAATCGCCCTCAATTGTTTTCTCAGGGAGACAGAATCAAAAAAAAAGGCCTGCGGCTGGGACCGGGCAAAAAGATAAAAAAGGTCAAATCCATTGATCTGCAGTGGTTAAACCGGAAAGTGCAGGGAGATTTCAGAAACTGGCATAGCTGATGCTATGAGGGGACTCCAAGTACCGTATCTTTTCTTTTTATTTTTTTACAACAGGAGAAACCAACATGAAGAAATTGATTCTCGCCACAATCGCCTGCGCCTTTATTGCCGGTCCGGCCCTTGCCAATGACTTTGCAGCCGAACAGGCAAAGACCCTGGGCGATATCATCGTCAAGATGGATCAGGCAAAAGAAAATCCGGCCGTACTGGATATCCTGACCAGTAAAAGAAACTGTGTGGAAGCAGCCACAAATATTGAGGGACTTCAGGAATGCATTGCCAAATTTCCTTCTCAGCCGATGGATACAACAGCAAAGAATTAAAGCGGATGCCTTGACCGGGGAAAAATATCATTCCCGGCCAGGGTTGCTCAACAGGCGACTCGATCTCCCCAGAGTCGCCTGTTGTGTATTTCCTTTTTACTCACGTATTTCTTTTTACTCACCAATGATTTTGACCAACACCCTCTTTTTTCTGCGACCGTCGAACTCGCCATAAAAGATCTGCTCCCAGGTTCCGAAATGGAGTTTCCCTTCGGTGACCGCAACCACCACCTCACGGCCCATGACCTGTCGTTTCATGTGGGCATCGGCATTGTCCTCATAGCCATTATGCCGATACTGCTCAACCGGCGCATGAGGCGCAAGCTTCTCCAGCCAGACCTCATAATCATGATGCAGACCGGATTCATCATCATTGATAAAAACCGAGGCCGTGATATGCATGGCATTGACCAGACACAACCCTTCCTCAATACCGGATGCGGCCAGACATGAATCCACCTCAGGGGTGATATTGATAAAGGCCCGACGGGTGGGCACTTCAAACCAGAGTTCCTTAAAATAACTTTTCATCATTTCTCCTACTCTGCTCACAAAAACTTAACCGTTCGATATATTCTTTCTGATTACCACTGAAGCTCAGCTATACTTTGTTATTATACTTGCTGTTGACTTTCTGTCATTCCTGCCATTCTTCCCCTTCGGTCACTCTCGCGGTCTGTTGGGTGGGAGAGCGCTTATTTCGATCCCGTGCGTTGCCGGCTCACTGGATCCCCGACAACAGCACTCGGGGATGACGCTATCGAGGGCATGACGTTGGAGTATTTCCAAAATCTATCCACCAAGCCGAGCTTCAGTGGTAATCAGATATTTTTTTCAGCCCAGGCCATAATTTCGGCAAAACCTGTCTTCTCAGTCCGGCCATAAAGCGGATGACGCAGCAGCTTTGCCCGAATCAGGCGCGGGGACGAAAGGCCGCAGAGAAACCGGGCCTGCTGCCTGGATGTTGCCAGGGCCTTGGGATGATCCATGCAGAGTTGCCGCAGATCGACAACAAGCGCATCATCCATCATATCCGGGCCGGATGCCCGGCGGCAGACAACTTCATTTTTCCCATTGAGGCAAAACGAACAATGACCGCAATCACTTTCCAGATCTTCGCCGAAATAGTTGAGGAGAAATCTGGTCTTGCAGCCTTCATGGTTGACCAGATCCAGGACCAGCTGCAGACGACTTAAATCGCTTTGCTCGCGGTGGCCGAAACGGGCAACAAGTTTTTCTTTTAATTTTTCCTTATTTTCTTTTACTATTTCCGGATCAAACGTATCAAGTGCAACTCTGCGGAACCCGAGACGGGCACCGGTCACTTCAAGCACCAGGTCGCCGGATTGCTCCATATAGTCCAGAGCAGTGATAATTCGTTTTCTCGGGCTGCCGGTTTTTTCAACCGCTTCATCCAGATCAATGGTAAACCAAACCTTTTTCTTGACCGCGCAAGAGAACAGGCTGCGTAAAAATGCCTGGCGATCGGCGTCAAACCGGGCCAGCATCTCGGCGGAAGGTTTCAAGGGCTTAAACTTATAGGCCGCATAAAACGGGCCGGTTGATTTGATCACCCCTTCAAGCTCAAGATAGGTGAGCAGAGTTTTGACAACCAGGGGCCGCATATCAAAGCGATTTCCCAGTTCATAGACTGCGCAATCAAAATACTCATCCCGCTCCATGATAAAATCGACAAAAGCACGTACACCAAAATTTTCCGGGGTATCGCCGTAGACAAAATTCTCAAGGATAAGCAGGTCGGCAGCACTGCCCAGCACCAGACAGGTCGACGGGTTGCCGTCCCGCCCTGCCCGCCCGATTTCCTGGGCATAGTTTTCCAGGCTCTTGGGCAGGTTATAATGATACACATAACGAATATTGCTCTTATCAATGCCCATGCCGAAGGCAATAGTGGCAACGACAATTGCCGTGTCTGAGGCCATAAACCAGTCCTGCACCTCCCGGCGCAGTTCATTTTTCAGGCCCGCATGATAGGCCCGGGCCTGATGACCGGCCTGGGCCAGCAGGTCGGCCACCTGTTGGGCGGTCTTCTGCAGGGTCACGTAAACGATGGTCGGACCGGGCTGGTTAGCATCGATATGCTGCAAAAGGGCCTGATCCGGATCCTTGGCCGGAGCAAAGAGCAGGCGCAGGTTTGGCCGGTAAAAACCGGTCTGCACCGCGTCCTGTTCGGCAATGGAAAAACTCTGCCTGATATCGGCTGCGACCTTAGGGGTCGCGGTGGCGGTCAGCGCCAGGACTGCAGGGACGTCAAAGGTTGCGGTAAGCTCCGCCAGTTTGAGATAATCCGGACGGAAATTATGGCCCCACTCGGAAATACAGTGGGCCTCGTCAATCACCATCACCGAGAGCTGCAGCCGTGAAACCAGACCGACAAAACGTTCGTTGGCAAACCGTTCCGGGGCCACATAAAGCAGTTTTAATGTATTTTGATGCAGCTGCTCGTAGATTGCATTGATCTCGTCAAGGCTCAGAGACGAATCCAGACGGGCAGCAGAAACGCCCTTGGAAACAAGGAAATCCACCTGATCTTTCATCAATGCCATCAGGGGTGAAACCACCAGGGTCAGGCCGGGAAGATGCAGGGCCGGGAGCTGATAACAGAGACTCTTGCCCTGGCCGGTGGGAAAGATTGCCAGGGCCGAACGCCCATCAAGAACCGCCGAGATGACTTTCTCCTGGCCGGGCAGGAAGGTTTCAAAGCCAAAGACCTGTTTGAGGGTCTGCAGGGGATCCGAGAAAACGGGGACAGACCCCGATTTCTCTTTCTTTGCTCCAGTATTTGCTGAAGTTTTGCCTGGAAAATCGGGGTCTGGCCCCATTTTTCCTACCATTTTTTCTGTTTTTTCAGTCATCAGATTTCAGAATGAACAGATCTTATTTTTTTACAGTGCCGGGCGGCTCTGAGAATACCGTCAGCCCATTCCGGTGTACCAGGAGCAAGGACATGGGTGTAGAGGGCCAGGACATTTTTTTTGATTAATCCGTCACGTCCGCTCTGAAATCCCGTGCCCCGTTCCATATTCAGGGCAAGTTCTTCAGGCTCCCCCTCCCAGGCGTCAACGGTCGAGTACCTGAACTCATGCCCTTTGATCCTGGTCCCGATTGGATAGAATGGATTTTCCCGCTCAACAGTAAAAATGGAATAGCCATGTCCCTGCGGTTTCCTGCTCATGCCGAAGGTCACCGGAAACACTCCGGCCAGAGGAAACTCCTGGCCATCCAGAAGAATGGATCGGCCCAGAAAAATAAGCCCCCCGCATTCTGCATAGATGGGCAGGCCTGCTTCCGCCGCCTTGCGTACCGATTCCCGGAAAGTCACATTGTCGGCAAGCTGGCGGGCACTGGTCTCCGGAAAACCGCCGCCGATATACAAACCATCCAGATTGCCTGGAAGTTCTCTTGATTCCAGAGCATCAATCATCACCAGATCAGCTCCCCCTTGCTGCAGGGCCTCAAGGTTTTCCTCGTAATAAAACTGAAAGGCCATGTCGCGGAGAATACCTATTTGAAAAAATGGGGTCAGACACCGATTTTTCTTTCTTTGCTCCAGTATTCGATGAGATTTTTCCTCAAAAATCGGGGTCTGTCCCCATTTTTTTATTTTTTCCAGGTCAAAGTGTCGCTCTGCAATCTCAGCCAGCTCGGTGACTGCGGCCTCAGCGCAGCCCGACTCCTGGTGCGGAGTTACTCCAAGGTGACGCATGGGAAAGATGTCTTTTTTCATCCGCGGGATAATCCCGACCACCGAAATCCCGGTATATTTTTCCACCGCCTGCCGGATAATGGATTCATGGCGCGGATTGGCGATCTGGTTGAGAATAACCCCGGCCAGGCGCAGGCGCGGTTCAAGTCCCCGGCAGCCAAGAACCATGGCCGCCACGGTGCGGGTGGCTTTGGAACAGTTCACCACCAGGACAACCGGCAGATCAAGCTGCAGGGCAAGCTCAGCGGTAGAAAAGCCACCATCGACGTTGACCCCGTCGTAAAGTCCGCGGTTGCCCTCAATGATGGCAAAATCGGCACCGGCCCCGTGAACATGAAACGATTCTGCAATGGCCTCCGATGGCATCAGATACGGATCAAGATTATAGCAGGGCCTGCCGGCAGCAAGGGTCATCCAGCCGGCATCGATATAATCAGGCCCTTTTTTAAAGGGCACCACCATCTTTCCCTGTCTCCTCAGAGCAGCGATCAGGCCGACGGTGGCAACCGACTTGCCGGATCCGCCGCTGAGCCCGGCAATTATGAGACTGGAGAAACTCGGCCCGGGAGATTTTTGTTCATTATTTTGCGGATTCACAGAGATTGCCTTTGTTTTAAGTTCAGGGTGCCTTCAATCGTTCAACGGCCTGTCATGGGGTCTTCGCCCTACCCGTTGCCAGGCAGTTTCATAGACCCGGTTCAGCCTGTGCTCAAGCTCCAGTCGGTATATTTCCACCTCATCCCCCCTGATACCTTTGGGCACCGACAACGGTTCACCATATTGAAAAAAAATTGTACAAAACGGCAGCGGAAACACGGTCAGATCCCAGGAACGAAAGGCCTTGTACCGGCTGGCCGCCCAGGCCATGGGCAGGATGGGACGACCGGACATTGAGGCCAGCAGGATCGATCCGGCCTGTGCCTTTCGTGCAGGGCCCTGGGAACCATCGGCGACAATACCTGCATTTTTTCCGGCCCGTACCTCCCGCAACAGATGCTTCAGGCCTGCGACCCCGCGCTGATTTGAAGAACCACGCACCGGGATATGACCAAGCAGCCGGGCCAGACGGGCAATATATTCGCCGTCTTTAGAGGCACTGACCATGACTGCGGCCGGGAAAGAACGCAGATGGTAAAATATATATAAAATAGAATAATGCCAGAAGGTAGCAATGCCGCCGCCCTGCCGAACAACCATATCCAGATGCTCTTTGCCGCCGACCTTGAGACGGCAACTTATAAACAGGATCCGGGACAGTCCCAGATACAAGCGAGGAATAATCGCCAGCGATGCCTTATAGACAAAAGAATCAGCCAACTTCCAACTCCAGCATCTTCAACTCGTTCATCCGGTCGCGATAGGCGGCCGCCTCCTCAAAGGCCAGCTTTTCCGCCGCCTCCTGCATCTTTTTCTCCAGCTGACGGATCTCGACCCGTAGCTCATCCACGGAATGATAGACAATCTCCGCCTCAGCCGCCTGCAGCACACCATCATCGGCAACGGCCTCGCCATAGACCGTTCCCGCCCAGCCCGAGGCCTTCAGATGCTGGGCCATGGAGTCCTTAACCTCCGACTTGATAGTCTGCGGAATCATGCCGTGATCCCGGTTAAACCGGTCCTGAGTTATCCGCCTTCTTTTGGTTTCATCAATGGTATACTTCATGGATTTTGTGATCGAATCGGCATACAGGATAACCCTGCCCTGGGCATTTCTTGCCGCCCGGCCGCAGGTCTGAACCAGGGACCGCTCAGAGCGCAGAAACCCCTCTTTATCCGCATCAAGAATAGCAACCAGGGCAACTTCCGGGATATCCAGCCCTTCCCGCAACAGGTTAATGCCGATGAGCACATTGTACTCACCCTTGCGCAGGTCACGAATCAACTCGACCCGTTCCAGGGTCTTGATATCCGAATGCAGATAGCGAACCCGGACCCCGACGTTTTCATAATATTCGGTCAAATCTTCGGACATGCGCTTGGTCAGGGTGGTCACCAGAACCGCCTCATCCCGCTCACTGCAGCGACGGATTTACTCGAGCAGATCATCTACCTGAGTAACGGCAGGCCGGACCTCAATCTCGGGATCCAACAGGCCGGTGGGCCGAATCAACTGTTCCACCACCCTGCCCTGCGTCTTTTCCAACTCATATTTTCCCGGAGTCGCAGAGACATAGACCACCTGCCGAATCCGCTGCTCAAACTCGTCAAAGCGCAGGGGCCGGTTATCCAGGGCCGAGGGTAGCCGGAAGCCATATTCGACCAGGGTTTTTTTCCGGGAGCGATCACCGTTATACATGCCGCCCACCTGGGAGACCCCGATATGGGATTCATCCATGAATAAAAGATAATCCTCGGGGAAATAATCCAGCAGGTTGGGGGGGGCAACGCCGGGCTCCTTACCGGTCAAATGGCGACTATAATTTTCAATCCCGTTGCAGTAGCCCAGCTCGGAGATCATCTCCAGATCAAACATGGTCCGCTGCTCAAGGCGCTGGGCCTCGACCAGCCGATTGTCGGTCTTTAACTCCTCCAGGCGCTGCTGAAGTTCTTCCTTGATGGTCTCCTGGGCCCGCTGCAGATTATCCTGACTGGTGACAAAGTGACTGCCGGGAAAAACCGTATACTCTTCCAGATCGCTGATCACCACCCCGCGCAGGGGATCGACCACGGTAATGGCCTCAACCGTATCACCAAAGAATTCCACCCGCACCGCATGGTCCTCCTCATGAACCGGAAAGATCTCGATCACATCGCCGCGAACCCGAAACGTGCCGCGATGAAAAGAAAACTCGTTGCGCTCATAGAGCATGAAGGCCAGCCGCCGGAGGACATCCTCCATGGCATAGTCCTCGCCCACCTGCAGGAGAAGATGCATATTTTTATATTCATCCGGAGAGCCCAGGCCGTAAATACAGGAGACCGAGGCCACGATCAGGACATCGTTGCGGGTCAGCAGGGAACGGGTCGCGGAATGGCGCATCTTGTCGATGGCATCATTAATTGCCGAATCCTTTTCAATATAGGTGTCCGAGGCCGGAATATAGGCCTCGGGCTGGTAGTAATCATAATAGGAGACAAAATATTCCACCGCATTGTTGGGAAACAACTCGCGGAATTCAGCAAACAGCTGCGCGGCCAGAGTTTTATTGGGGGCCATGACCAGGGCCGGCCGCTGCGCCCGGGCAATGACCTGGGCCATGGTAAAGGTCTTGCCGCTGCCGGTAACGCCAAGTAGAACCTGATCGCGCCGCCCCTCCTCAAGGCCCCGCACAAGCTCGTCTATGGCCCGGGGCTGATCACCGGCAGGGGTAAAATTGCTGACAAGTTGAAAGGGCGTATCCATAGGCGGCAGGATACCAGGAATACCAATGAAACGCAAGAAAACGGAAGGGGGTTAGCGGGTGAATCTGCTGCTAAAATTCTCCTTTTACGGAAACAGTTTCGAGTGGTTACAGATTTGCGAAAAAAGAAATAAGCCTTGACAATCCACTCGCAGGCGCATTAATCGTGAAGAGGCTGAATAGATTCGAAATTGTATTCAAACCAGCATGGCTTTGACAGCACAACAAACTGAAAATGAATAAGTTACGTTTAACACACTGCGTGATTCGATTTTCGTAAAATTATAAAGGTGATTACCATGATAGAAAAAGTCGTTCTTGTTTTATCCTGCGGCACGGACAACCCCCATCGTTCAACCCGGGGCCTGCACCTGGCAACGGTTGCCCATAAAACAGGGAAAGAAGTAAATGTCTTTCTCCTTGATGAAGCCGTCTACCTGGTCAAAAAAGGCATGATTAACCACCTGCAGGCGGCAACCGGTGATATTGCCGACGACCTGCTGACCTATCTGCAGGCGCACGAAGTACCGCTGCTTGCCTGTACTCCTTGTGCCAAGGCCCGCCAGATCAGCGAGGATGACCTGATTGAGGGAGCACGGATGGCAACCGCCATGGAGTTGATTGACCTCTGCTGCGATGACGCATCGGTGATCAGCCTGTAATTCTTTTTCTACATTTTCCCCAGGGTCGGGGCCGGGATAAAGAAAAAGGGGCCGCAACAGCCCCATTTTCTTCTTTCATGAACTTTGAAGGACTCACTACATTCGCTATCTGTATTCATGACACTTTCCGACTTTTCGCGACCGCTCCGGTAAAATATATGGATTAAAATTCAATCTCAAAGCTGTACACACCCTCTTCCATACAGCTTTTCACCTTGTAGCCGGAGTGATTAAAAATAGCCTGCATCCTCCGATTATCCCGCAGAACTTCAGCAGTGAAACCGGCAATCCCGTTTCGTTTGGCAATGGTGATCAGGTGGCGGAACATCAAACTGCCCAGGCCTAGATTCTGCCAGCCGTCACGGATAACAAAGGCAACCTCGGCCTTGTTGTTCTGCTCGTTGAGATAATACCTGCCGACCGCAATGATATCTTCGCCATGGGCCTCGGGCACGGTCCCGACAATGGCCACGTCACGGCGATGATCAATGTAGACGGAATCCTGGATCTGCCGATGGGTGAACCGCTGCTGCTGGCTCATGAAGCGGTAATAGATAGTCTCCTGGGACAGGTCATAGAGCAGATCACGCATGTGCGGCTCATCGGTGGGCCTGATGGATCGAAAACTGACCCGCGTGCCGTTTTTCAACAGATGGCTGGTGCGCATGAACTCTTCACCTGCAATCATGAGTCTGTCGCCGAATCCGGAGAGTTCCGGACGCAGATATTTATAATCCAGAGCCTCCTGAAAAAGCTGCTCCCGGAAATCAGGGTGGGCGATCGAAATCAGGGCCAGAACCCGTTCCTGAATCGACTTGCCATGCAGGTAGGCAATGCCGTATTCGGTGACGATATAGTGGACGGTGCCCCTGGTTACGACTACCCCGGATCCCGGCTGCAAGGTGGTAACTATCCTCGAACGGGTCCCGTCACTGTTGGTTGAGGGCATACAGATAATGGCGCGGCCGTGCTCTGAAAAGGATGCACCGCGATTGAAATCCACCTGGCCGCCGATCCCTGAATAAAAACGGCCACCCACCGAATCGGAGCAGACCTGCCCGGTCAGATCGATCTCAAGCGCCATATTAATGGAAACCATCTTCTTCTGCTTGCCGATCACTGTGGGATTATTTACATATTCGGTCGAGCGAAAACAAAAAAGCGGATTATCATCGATATAGTCGTAGAGTTTTTTACTGCCCATACAGAAGCTGGTAGTGATTTTGCCCCGGTCAACGGTCTTGCGCGAACCGTTGACCGCCCCGGACTCGATCAGGTCAATGATTGAATCCGAGATCATCTCGGTATGAATGCCAAGATTTTTTTTATTGTGGAGGAATTCCATCACCGCCTGGGGAACCCGGCCTACTCCAGGCACCCGGCCCAGGCCGAACTGGAGGGTTGCGCCATTTGGCACCAGCGAAGCCACTTCTGCGGCAATCTTTTCACTGACCGGATGGAGCGAGTGAGAGTCGCGCTCAATGATCGGTTCATCCACCGGCACAAGAATATCCAGATCATAGATATCCATCAACGAGTTGCCATGGGTCCAGGGCATGTTCGGGTTGACTTCGGCAATGACCAGAGAGGCGTTTTCAGCCGCACTGCGGACAATATCAACCGAAATGCCGAGACTGACCTTGCCGCGGGAATCCGGCGGTGTAACCTGGATCAGGGCCACATCAAGGGGCAGCATACCGCTGTTGAGCAGGCCCGGCACATCGGACATCAGCACCGGCGTGTAATCGCCCATGCCCTCCTGAATCATATCCCGGACATTGGAACCGATATAAAACGAGTTGATAGTGAAACACTCGGCAAACCGCTTGTCGGCATAGGGCGCCTTGCCCTTGGTGATCAACTGCACCAGTTCAACATCAGCCAGAGATCCGGCCCGCTTGGTCATAGCGGCAACCAGCAGAGCAGGTTCGGCACAGCCGGTGCCGATAAAAACCCGCTGTCCAGCCTGTATATTTGAAATAGCCCGAGAAGGGGTGGCGATCATATCCTCATACTTCTGCTGCCAATCCTGATCATATTTCATTGAACTACCTTAAATGATAGAATGCTCTTGTTTCCACCCACAGCGTGGAAACAAGAATTGATTTCTATTTTTTTTTGTTTCCCTTTGCGGCAAAGGTCATTCGCGCGTCGGCGACCACCGGTTCACTGCCGATTTCACCGACAATGAGCGGGTTAATATCCAACTCAACAATCTGCGGAAAATCAGTGGTCAACTGGCTGATCCGCTGCAGAGCCCCGGCAATGGCGTGGATATCAACTTCCTTGCTGCCGCGCTTGCCCTTGAGCATCTCATAAGAACGGGTGGATTGCAGCATCTGAATGGCCTCGTCCTCGGTGATGGGAGCCAGGTAAAAGGTTACATCCTTCATCACTTCAACAAAAATTCCGCCGAGGCCGAACATCAGCATGGGGCCGAACTGCGGGTCACGGGTCATGCCGAGGATAATCTCCAATCCGCTCTCAGCCATCTTCTCCACATAAATACCCTCAATAATCGCCTCAGGCGCATGTTTTTTAATGCGCAGGGTCATCAACTCAAAGGCGTCCTCCACCTCCTGGCTTGAGCCCAGATTCAGACGTACCCCGCCAAGATCGGTCTTATGAACAATATTGGGCGAGACAATCTTCATGGCCACCGGAAAACCGATGAACCGGGCCACTTCGCCGGCCTCCTCCGGAGTAACGGTCAAATGTCCCTGAAGTACATGAAAGCCATAGGCCTTGAGGATATCCTTGGCCTTGACCTCGCCGAGCTGCAGACGACCGGTCCGCTGACGCCTGGTAATAATCCGTTCCCCCCGCCTGCGGTTGACCGGGAAACGGGTGACCATCCGGGCCGGTCTCCTTCGCCATACCCCATATTGATACATGGCCTTAAGCGCCGCAACCGCCCGTTCCGGGGATTCATAGTCGGGCAGACCGGCGACGGCCAGCTCCCGACGGCCGGGCAGCACATCACGTCCGCCCATAAACGAAGCAAGCACAGGTTTTGAGCCGTCAATGTTTTTTGCAATCGCCAAAGCTGTTTCAGCCGGCTGGGTCATGGCCTGGGGGGTGAGCAGAATCAAAATAGCATCCACATCCTGATCCTGCTGAGCGGCCTTGAGTGCATCAACATACCGCTCCGGATCAGCATCACCCAGCACATCAATCGGATTGGCCACCGAAGCCGCAGCCGGCAGTTTGGCCCGCAGCGCAGTGGTGATGTTTCGATCAAGCTCCACCACCTGCATCCCCGCCTTTTCCACCGCATCCGCAGCCATGGTTCCCGGTCCACCGGCATTGGTGATGATAAGAATACGATCGCCCTTGGGCGGCGGCTGCATGGACAGGGCGGTGGCATAGTCAAACAGGGCGTCAAAGGTATCGGCCCGGCAGACCCCTGATCGTTTAAAAGCAGCGCCATAGGCGGTTTCCGCCCCGGCAAGGACCCCGGTATGGCTGGCGGCCGCCTTTTGTCCGGCAGCGGTGGTTCCGGATTTAAGAATAATGACCGGTTTTTTATTGCTGGCCTCTTCGGCGGCTTTGATAAACTTGTCGCCGGAACTGATATCTTCAAGATAGCCGACAATGACGGTGGTGGACTCATCTTGTGCCAAAGCCAGCAAGAGATCGACTTCGGAGATATCGGCCTTATTACCGATGGAAACGAGCTTGGAGAGGCCCATATTTCGTCCGGCAGCCATGTCAAGCATGGCCGTGCACAGGGCGCCGGATTGGGAAAAAACAGCAATTCCACCCGGACTCGGCATGCTGCCGGCAAAAGAGGCGTTCAACTTGTTTTCCGTATTGATCAGCCCCAGGCAGTTGGGGCCGAGTAATCGGGCACCGCCTCTGCTGCAGATCTCGGCCAGTTCAATCTCGATCCGGGCACCTTCTTCTCCGGTTTCTTTAAAACCGGCACTGATGACAACCACTGCTCCAGCCCCCTTGGCAACCGCGTCCCGGGCGGCATCAAGCACATACTTACCGGGAACCACTATAATCACCAGGTCGACTTTACCTTTGTAATCCCGCAGGGAGGAGTATACCTTGAGTCCGAGCAGTTCCCCGCCTGCCGTATTGACCGGAATTATTGCCCCCTCAAATCCGCAACTCACCAGATTATTGAGGATATCATAACCGACCTTACCCGGTGTCCGGGAAGCTCCGATAACGGCAACTGATTCGGGCTCAAGTAATTTTTCCAGCATAACAACCCTCTAGTCTAGATCCAGCGTTGGAATATGAACGGTAAACCCCGCCTCTTCAACAATCCGGTGCACGGAACGGATGTTCATGGTGTTCATCCGCACATACAGCATGGCCGGTTCCTTCCCCTGCCCCTCCGTTCGGATTAATCGGGTAAACAGTATATTATGCTCTTCAAGCAGTTGAACAAGACGGCTTAAGCCCCCGGGATCGCCGTCATCCTCAATCGCCATGAGCACCGATCCAGTCTCACCCAGACCAAACAGTCGTCTATAGGCAGCCATCAGGTCGTTGAGCGAAAATATCCCCACAACCAGACCGTTGCCGTCAACAACAGGAATCGCACCGATACTGCGGGTCTTAAAAAGAAGCAATGCATCGTCCAGGGTGGAAGCCGGCAGCAGGGTCACAAAATCCGTCGACATGATGGCCTGTACCTGAGTTCCATCAACCTGTTCAAGCACACGTTTTCGTTCCTCACCACTTAACATTGTGGAGGGGCCAGCAGACCTGAGATCGCGATCCGTCACCACACCTATTAATTGGTTCTCCTTGTCGACCACCGGCAGATGTCTGAAATCTTTTTCATTCAGCAATTCTATTGCACTGCTGACCAGCATATCCGGCCGTATGGTTGTCGGTTTCCGGGTCATGTAATACTGTATAAACATAATAATCAGATATCGGGTTGCAAGTTTCAGGTGTCGGACTTTAACAGGCCACAGAGATAGGATTCCACACAATCACCCAGGACCGGAAGGTGGTAACCGCCCTCCAGAATACTGATCAACCGGCCATTACACAATCGGTCACTCCAGACGGCAAGGCGACGGCCGATTTTCCCATACAGGCCGGTGGAATACCTGAGCCCGGACATGTCGTCAATCCTGTGACCATCAAATCCGGCCGCAATCACCATGGCCTCGGGCTTGAATTGATTAAGCAGGGATAAGACCGGGCCGTCCAGTGCGGCCAGTACGGAATCATCATCACTGCCTGGAGAGAGCGGGAGATTCAGAACCGTTCCCTTTCCCGGCCCCGATCCATGCTCATTCGCCCAGCCGGTACCGGGATAACTGAAACTCGGATGCTCATGGATGGAGATATACAGGGTGTCTCCGTCTTCCTCAAAGGCGGTCTGAATACCGTTGCCGTGGTGGGCGTCAAAATCAAGCACGCAGATCCGCTCGCGGCCATGGGTCCGCTGCCAGTAACGGGCGGCAATTACGCAGTTGTTGAAAAAACAGAAACCATAGGGCCGGGCAGGCTCAGCATGATGACCGGGCGGGCGGGTGGCGCAGAAGAGAACTTTTTTAGAATCCTGCTCAACCAGATCGACAGCTGTCAGTCCGACTCCGGCGGAAAGGACGGCAATGGTGTAGGATTCATAGCCGATCTGGTTGTCGGGATGATCAATATAGGTACGACCGGAGAGAACGGCCTCCTCAAAACGAAACAGCCAGGACTCAGAATGAAAGGCCATCAGCTCGGAACGACGGGCAGGCCGTGGCGAGACAATATCCACCCTGCCGAGAATCTGACTGCTGGAGAGCCGTGCGGCAATAACCTGCAGCCGCTCCGGAACTTCCGGGTGTTCACCGCCTCCGGTATCATGGAGCTGATATTGTGGATCGGTAACAACCGTGATTCGCCGCTGTACTGTCATTTCCCTTCCAGGTAAGGATACGTTTTGCATGCAGAGTATCTGCATACGGTGTAGCTGGTTTATCCTGACAAGTCAATGACTTTCCCCAAGCGTGACCAAATACCTTTTAATAGAAAATCAATATGTTATAATGCACAATATCCGATATTTTATTTAATGGAGAAACCGCAGATGATGCAGAAAAACCAGCCCGTAACCTTCTACAAGTCAAGCCTCTGACCACGCTGCATGATGGTCGGCCGGGTGCTGAAAAAACTGCAGAAGGAGATGGGAGACCTTAACGTGCGGGAAGTGGATATTCTCCGCCACCCGCGAACAGCCCTACGCGCAGGCATAACCATGATCCCGACCCTGGAACAGGGCGAAAGGCGACTGTCCGGGATCTTTTTAAATGAAGAAAAAATCAGGACCTTTCTCAAACAGGGTGAACAGGATTAAAAAATCAAATGCAGGCTGCCGGATGGGTTGCTGTTGAAAAACATACCTCTCCCTGGTCGGTGTCATGGTGGCCGTGGCCCTGATGCCGCCGCTGGTCACAGCGGGTCTGCTCTTCGGCAATAACCTGACGACTCTGGGGCTCAAGGCTCTGGAACTGGCCGTTGCCAATGTAATCTGTATCAACCTGACCGGAATTGTAACCTTCAGCCTGCAGGGAATCCGCCCAGCCACCTGGTGGAAAAATTCCAAGACCGGCAAGGCAAAACAGAGGGCCCTGGTTGTCTGGGTCGTACTCCTTGCCCTGCTGGCATTGATCGTATTGCGATAAATCAGCACCCCTTGCGGCACTAGTGTCGCGTCAACGATGAAATGGCGCAAAATTGCATAGGGCTTTTTTGTGCCTGCATCTTTGAGGATTGGGGCGCATAGTAGAACTATGTAACTCAAGCCTCAAAGATGCAGGCGCGGAAAAGAACAAACAAGATGCGTCAGGGCATCGTTGACGTGACACTAGGGCAGCGTATATTCCAACACCTTTTCCGCCGTGATCTGAATTGTATCGGTCAGGACATCTTTACCATCTTTTGTAATGGTCAGGTTGTGGGTTCCAACCGGAACAAGAAGGGTAAAGGGCATCTTGCCCCGATACCGTTCTTTTTCCACCTGGTTTGCATCACAGGTGGACAGTTCAAAAGAAATAGTTTCGGCAACACATTCACCATCGATCTTGACACAAACACCCTGCCGATCACCGATAAAGGTTATGCCGCCGAAATTACCCTCTGCAAGACAGTTGAGTGGAACCAGAAACAACAGGGCCGCAACAATCACTATCCATCGACGATACTCAAACAATCTTTTTTTCATGTTCGCCTCCTCCTTCTGAACCCTTTTAAAAGGACATCTTCCTACTTTAAGTATCACCGTCCGGCTTGTTAAAAGTCAAGAACTTTAGGACAGATTATAGAGTTGCGCATACAAAAACCGGAGTATCCATGACCATTTTTAATACTTCACACATGACAGGAATATTTGGTCAGACAGCTTTGAAAAGAACACTCACTGGGGACCAAACATGGCCGGTAAAAACAATGCCCATGGAAATGAAGACATGTTGATTTTGGTAATAAAAGAATGTTCTCCCCCTATAGCCATATATGGGTTATGCAATGGAAAGTTAGAGCTTCGTGTTACTCCGGTCAGGTATACTGAGCCATGATTGTCAACCGCGACACCATTGCCGAAATCATCATCACTGCCACCCAGACAGGTGGAAAACAAAAAAGTTTCCGAACCAGTGCCGTTAGTATTAATTTTAGAAAGGAACGCATCCGTACTGAATGTCGCCTGACAAGGGAAAAGCTGGTCTTTGACTGGAAAATCAGAACTCCACGTCTCTCCAGTCACATAAGCATTGTCTTTGCTATCCACAGTTATAGCCCAACCGATGTCGCTGTCGTTACCCCCTAGATACGTCGAAAACAGAAGGCTTGCAGCACCACCCGTTCCGGTAGCAATCTTGCTGACAAAGGCATTTCCCAAACCGTCTCCCGGGTTGGCCATATATTCATTGACAACAGGAAAATCAGAACTCAAGGTTTCACCTGTCACAAAAGCGTTCCCCTGCTTGTCAATAACTATTCCCGTGCCGCTGTCAACCGAATCCCCACCAAGATATGTTGAAAAAAGAAGGCCATCCTTTCCGCTGATACGGGTATCAAGCCTGCTGAGAAAGACATCACTGTTACTGTCTGCGGGGTCGGCCATATACTCCTTCACAGTTGGAAAATCAGTGCTCTGTGTTCCCCCTGTCACATAAACAAGACCGCTCCCGTCAATAGCGATCCCTTTTCCAGAATCACTATTCATACCACCGAGATAGGTAGAATACATGAGGCTTGATGAACCGGATTTAGAGGTATCCAGTTTACTGATAAAAGCATCGCGGTTACTGTCTCCAGGGTCGTCCATATATTGTTTCACCGTTGGGAAATCGGTACTCAAGGTTTCTCCAACCACATAGACTATACCGCTGTCATCAACAGCAATGCCCGAGGCGCTGTCTCTGCCACTGCCGCCAATATAAGTGGAGTACACAAGGCTGTCGGTTCCGTTCCTGGTTGTATCAAGTTTGCAGATAAAGGCATCGCTGTTGCCGTCTCCTGAGTCGGACATGTACTGATTTAAAACAGGAAAATCCGTACTCAAGGTTTCACCGGCCACGTAAACCATACCGTTGTCATCTACAGCTATACCCGAGGCACTGTCTTTGCCACTACCTCCGATATAAGTGGAGTACACAAGGCTGTCGCCACCGCTCCTGGCCGGATTTATTTTGGTTATAAAAACATCACCATCTGCATCTCCAGGATCCATCATATATTGATCAAGCGTTGGAAAGTCAGTACTGTATGTCACTCCAGTCACATAAACGTTTCCCTGACTGTCTACTGCTATGCTCCGGCTCTCATCATTTCCGCTCCCACCGAGATAGGTTGAATAGGCAAGCACGACCGGATCGATAATCAATGCATAGTTTGCATTATATTTAGCAACTTGAAAGCCGTATGTGTCGTTTGCAAACCGCTTATATTCTGCACTAACCTCGACTCTTTTATTATCAATCTGTTGATAAGTGACCGGCCGCTTATGTATCAGTCGGCCTGAGCCGATTGTTACCAATAAATTGCCCTGCTCATCAATTTCGGTTTTGCCGACCCCACTGTATTCAAATTGTATAGCAAGTGGACTACCCCCAGGTCGGACTATCCAATCGTACTCGACTTGTTGTTTATCGCCATAGACTTTGAGATCAATTCCCTTATATAAATTTTTATAAAGAATCGTCTGCGAGGTCGGAATATCGAGTTGCCACTTTTCCCTGTCGTCTCCCTTAAGTATGTTGACAGTAAATTCAGACCCATTCCCAGGCATTAGCTCAGGGTTAATGTTTGCATCAATAAAATGCAACCTGGAAACTACCCGCCTAATCAATTTATTATCTTCTTCCTGGTCACCTTCTCCAAAATCATTTGCCGGCAGTATGGTGTCAAAAATCAAACTCTTCGAGGTAAGCCAAAGGGTGTAAACAGAGGTATGCACATAAAATTTCGCACTCGCATCGACCTGGCCTCTATTTGGAATAAAATGGAGCACCCTGTTTGGAAAATCGAGATCAGAACGAGTCCGGTTATCAAATGAAAGTAAAGAGGAGGAGCCAGCTACGTTGTCAGGCCGAGAAGCTTGAGTGTCAGAACAAGCTAAAAATAGGCTTGAAAATAAAAACAAGAAAAACAGAATGAAAGAACAAAAATAGTTCATATTTACTTCTCCATCCATAACAGACGTGTAAAGTTAAACATCCTGCCTGCAACTATTTTTTTAACTTTCCAAGGCTGCAACTTTGAAAAAGAAGAACTTACTGAACAGAAAATGCACTGCGGCACAGAAGCTGATGTTGTGAGACGTAGGAGCCTCCCAAGGATAAAAGTACGCGTTATTACCGGGAGGTGAAAAAGAACCGTCCATCAAAAATTTATACGCCGCTATCCAGTATTATAAGGCACGGATAGCGGCATTCAAGCTGGAGAATCAAGGCAAAACAAACCCTGTGACCGCCTGGCGCATGGTGATGATGTACCCTTCTCCACGGATTATGGCAAAGTCAGGCCCGACAGGAGTCGACCCATAATAACCAACGGTTTCAAACAATCCGGTGGAGCGGTTGAAGTGTTGTATACCGGCAACCACGGTAGAGTCACCGATGGCCTGCAGAAGTTGATAGGCTGTATATCCTGATGCGGGGGCAACAAAACCAACCAGGTTGCTGCCGAGGGCCAGATCTATACGGTCTGTCGTTGAGGCTCCGATAAAAACCTTATCGGCGGCCTGGGCCATGGTAAAGGTATAGCCTGCTCCAGGCACAAAGACAAAATCATCGCCCTGCGGGCTGCCGCCATTATAGAACATCTTCTCGACCGTCTGCGTGGCAGGATCGATACGGCTGACACTGAGCAGGGAAGGTCCCAGAGCCGTGAGCATATCACTGGCGCTCAGAGCGGGGCTGATAGTCAACGGAAGCGAGACCAGATTCATGCCGGCAACAAGCTGCAGTTTTACATCCGGTATGCCTGGATTGGTACGGGCATGGAACTCATCCCTGTCGGAAGCACCATCATTATCCAGATCATCGACACCGGTGCGGTCCAGATTATCAAAATATAAAGATTCCCACGCATCGGCCATTTGATCGCCGTCACTGTCTGTACCGGCACGATCAATGGCGACCAGGCCGGTGGCATAGCTGGAAACAGTCACCATGCCGTCGGTCAGCATTCCATAGATATAGTACCTGCCGTCTGCGACCCCGGTCGTATCCCAGGAATATGTATCAGCACTACCGTCGGGATCTTCCTCAAGACCGCTGACAATAAGCGTGCCGTCCTCACCAACGGCATCAACATCATAGTAAAGGCTGATGGAACCATTTACCTGTTGGGCGGTATCATCCCAGCTCAACAGAATCGGTTCATCCTGGAAATACAGTTTGCTTCCAGGTTCCAGCATGGCTATTGCGGCCTGGCTGTCGAACCCAACCAGATGCGGCGTAATACCGGCCACGGTAAAATGACCGGTAAAGGATATCGCCACGGTCTGGGAAAACGAAGCTCCATCAGCGCCCAGGACGGTAATGATCACATTTTGCTCTCCGGCAGCAGGCTGCCAGTTGGTTCCCCCGGTGGAAAACAGATTGGCAAGGTTGAGAACCGCCTGATCCGTTGCCGCTCCATCGCCGATATATGCAGAAACGCCGTAACTGGTATCTGCATGCTCAGCCATAACCAGCCATCCTTCGGAGTCAGGTTGATTGACGGTAATGATAAGCTGACGATCCTCTGCAACGAAACCGGTTTCAGCAGGAGTAGTTACCTGGAGTAATCCGGTTTCCGGCCAGGCAACGGTCTCTGTGGGACCGACGGAATAGACCCTATAGAAGTAGGTTGTGCCCGGCTGCAGCCCTTCCACCCGGATCTTCATTACGCCTTTGCTCTGCAGCATGGTGCGGAAGGCCATCATATGCTGATCCTGGTTGTATTCAGAAATAATAGTGGGATCACCGGCGGCGAGCGGAAAGGAGGTGAGTTCAAATTGACTGGTCAGGTCCGTGGTTCCGCCAGCGTCATTATAAATCCTGATATCAGGGCTGGCGCTTTCCGAGGTCTGCCAGAGGACAGAAAAAGCAGATGGCGTCACATCGGTTACATAAACATTATCCATGGTCAAAGCTGCACGACCGGTGGAGGCTGTCATGCAGACAAACACCGCTGCCAGAACGATCAGGCAAGATTTATATCCACATACATCTCTCATATATATTCCTCCAATCACACTCTTCTTGTATGAAGACCACGAGTTAACGATAAACTGTTTAATTAAAAAAATGTTCAACTCTAATTGAGATTCTCAGGTTAGAGATCACACGGCACACCCTGCCCTGATCAATTCAAAATTTTAAAAGGTACGCCTTTATCCCAAAAATTCTATTCCTTCAGGCGAATCAATTTCACATACTCTTCCCCAGTCTCTGTCCTAAACCACTGCCTGAACCGTTCATAATGACGGATCCTGCTGGTTCCGGCCACTGGAGCGCTTGTCATTATTGAGCCAGGATCAATTATCTTCTGTAGAGGATCCACGGCTCCTCCCATATATTCATCATAGAGGCCGAGCATATGCCCGAATTCATGTGCAGCTGTCTGCGGGCTGTCCATAATGTGCCATGTCAACTCGTCGGTTCTCCTCCCGCCACCGGGTAGAACAATGACATCGTGCTGGAGTGAAGGCCCTTTAAACACTGCATCAACGACAATCGGATAGGTCTTGTTTTGTGTTTCCAGGGCAAAACGATTGCTCCAGACACCTTCAATTTCTTTCTCCCATTCAGGCTGTACCCCGGCTAGCTGCACTCCGGTTACTCCGGGAGCAGCCACAAGGTGAATACCGACCCGAACCAGCAGTCTGTTTTCGTCAAGATAAATACGGTAGCCATACAGCCAGCTGTAGCGCCCCGAAGTATGGCGACCGGAAATATTCTTACCAAGCTCGTCTCCAAACGCCGGTCCTGCTAAATGTAACAGGAGAAAGACTATGGAGAAAAAAACTGTGGCGTGCTTCACGGCTGAGTTTTTGCTGTTACCACAGTCTTTTTTTCACTGACACCTTTTCTTCTCAGACCAACTTCTCCACCGATAAGCAGGGCAACACGCTTAATTTCTGCTGCCGACAGCTGTCTGGCCGCACGGATACTTTCCTCATCTCCATCATCAATAAAAACGAACAGTTTCTCCCTGACTGAATCCTTCAGGCAAGGGCCGATATCCCATCCTTTTTGTCTTTTGGAGAGCTTAATGATCGACTGCAACGGAAATTCTTTTTCCAGATCGGTTAATGGTTGTTCACCCTTGGTTCGAAGATCAACCAGAACCATATCCGGGTTCACTGCAGATGCCTTCTGCAGCTCCAGATAGGTCAGATAACGTACACCTGTGGACGATAAACCGGCTTTCCTTGTTGTCTGGAACTTTGAGGCCTGCCAGGCACCAAAACCTCCTTCCAGCATTTCAGCATTGATACCCTGTTTTTGATTCAATGCCACAAGGGCCTCACGGGTCAAATCGGTTCGGATGCCATCACCATAGACGATAACCCTGCCAAGTGGCGGCAGCCTTTTCACGCTGACTACGGCTGCCGGCACATTGATAGCTCCAGGAATATGATCTCTCTGATACAGGTTTCTATTGCGAATATCTATGACGGTAATACGCTGCCCCAGAGCAATACTATCCTGGAGTTCTACAGGAGTTACAGCACCTGCGGTAACCGGCTGGAAAAAAACAATGAACAGGACAACTGCCAACCATCTACGACTCATCATTACAACCCCTCCCCAGGGCTCCATGTGCCTAAAGCACTTGTAGTTTCAATCATTAATACGGATATCGGCGCAATGGCAAAGTCATCGCCGACAACCTGACCATCAATAACGGTTGCCGCCTGCCATTGTCCGGTTCTTGAATCTAGAACACGAATACTGGTTATATTATCAGAACCAAGTTCTCGAACGACCTGATATGCACTGTAATTATCCGGAAAACAGCTGTAACTGAACACACTCTGTCCGGCAGGAAGATCCACGCTTCCGCAACCGTTCTGCCCCAGATCAAGGATCTCTGAAGTATTAAATCTTACCCACAGAAAATCACCCTCATTAAGCGCAAAATTATCGCCCACCGGTGCACCACCCGACCAGGATGCGACCTCGGCTACAGGTTGAGTAATCAATGAGCTGTAATGAGTTATACCTTCAACACCGGCCTGTGCATTCCACAGAGCAAGCAATGTATAGGCATCGCCCTGACCTGAAACCATGTCGGCGGTGACGGCAACGGTATTACGGTTATTGAAACCCGGCTGCAGATCAGGCAGACGGCCGGCCATTATTATCCCCTGCCCGGCACGGAAATCCGTCCACAACAGTTTCCCTGATGCCATGGCCGGTTTTTCCTTATTTGACTCAAAATTGGTCAGCTGGACACTGGCAAGATTATCCAGGTGCAACATGCGCAGGTTACCATTCTGTTCCCCTGCCGAATCCTCTTGATAGACAACCCATTTGTCAAAAATAAAGGGCCTGCTTTCATCTTCAGGTGTATCGGTCAACCGTATCTCAACATTACGCTTCAGATTATAACCATATAGATCAAGCTGGGTATTTCGATTATCATCCCAGACAATCCACTGATTGAAAATCACAGGATGATACTGTCCGCCTGGATTGTTGGTTATACGTCGGACCTCGCCTGTGACCAGATCTTTGAGGTATATTTCACCAAACCCGACATCACGAAAGTCCTGCCAGACAACGCGACCGCGCTGGACAACAGGGTCCAACTGGTTCTGGGTCGTCGGATCAATCAAGGCATACTCCCCGGTCTCCATATTATAAGACTGCAGTTGCCAGGGGGCATCGGGTGTGGCACTGGATCGGATCTGGTACACAACCCAGGGATAATAAATAGACGGTTTCTGTTCATCTACTCCCAGGGTAGATGTAATCGAAAAAGCCGCTTGAGCACCGCCGAGTTCACGTGCTCGGACATCCCAGCTGCCGTCGGGTTGCCTGTCTTCCCAGACTACATAGGTACCGTCGGTACGTGGACGCTCCTGATTAAGAGTATTGCTTGTCACGGCTACAGGTACGGCTGCAGTATCATTCAAGTCAAGAGCATACACATCCCAGTTTGTATTTCGCTGATCCTGCCAGACAACCCAGTCTCCAAAGGCATGGGCCTCTTTCTGACCGGCATTACCGGCATCGGCAAGAATCTGACCATCAGCCATATCGTTGACACGAATCAGCTGGACACTACCGGCGGATCGTCCCAGTCCATCGGTGACCATAATCCGTACCGAATACCATCCCGGAGGTACGGCTGCACCGCTGTCTGTCCGACCATCCCAGGTAAATGAAACCTGATTGGTATCCACCTGGCCAAGATCTTCGTGTTTGACCTTGTTGGCTTCCGGAAAATCAAGCCCATAAAGCCGGTCAACAGTCCAACTCACCTTGGTCCCGGGGACATCACCCGGACAGGCTTCTCCGGCATCGGCCCGAGGCAGCACTTCAACAGTATGAGCACCGTCGGTCAGACGGGTCAAGAGAATTGGATCTCCGACTCCGCTGTCAGGCCGGTAATAGTTCCCATCGACCCGATAGCAGTAATAATCGCTGCCGACAACACTCATACTTGCCTGCGAAGAACGACTCGGGGTAGCAGGAGTTCCGGTTATTTCCAGAGATGAAGCGCCGGAATCAACAACCCAGGAAACAGAGACGGCATCACTTTCATCCGGATATTCATTATATCTGTTACGGCCGAGAATCGACAGCTGAACAGTACCGGTGAGAGCCGTCAGATCAATGGGCTGGGTAACCGGAAATTCATTACTCCAGGGAAAGCTGCCCAACCGGTAACGATAAAAATCAACATTTTCGCCGCCGACTACCAGGGAAGCTGTATCCTCAACCGTTGGCGAGGAAGGCACACTACTCACCGTCGGATATCCAAAAACACCTCTATAGACATCAACCACCGCATCAAGCCTGGCCCCGGTCATTACACCGCTGAAGGTGGTTGTCACATCCGTTGATCGAATGGTGACGGAATCGCCTGTAATAAATAGATTCGAGGTATCGGAGGTTATGTTTGCAATCGCAGGATCATCAACGGAAACAACCACAGTTGCGATCAAAGTTGCCTCTTCATTACCGAATACATCCCTGGAATAATATTCAACCGTATGTTCCCCACCTTCGGTAATGGTAAATGGATAGGCAGGCAGAAAATCACCGATTCCATCTATTCGGTAATACGTTCCAACCGGGCTGGCATCTTCGGCAATAAAAAAGATCTGAGTTTCAGGCAACACATAGTATATGTCATCTTTTTTCTGTGATGGTCCTGAAAAATAAATTGTCGTTACCGGAGGTTCGGTATCGGAGCCGACCGGCTGATAGGTGACGGTGTACTCGTACTCGCCCAGTGCAACAAAATCAAAAATATTAAGATAGGTCAGCTTGGCATTGTCTGGCTTACGATATCGAATATTTGTCCAGTAATTATGTGGATTGAGGACCTTGCCGTCAGAACGGACAATGGAATCAATCGCATACTTTGCCTGCCCCGGATCATCAAGACGCATGAAGACCCAGTTCTCAAAATCAGCAGTGGCCCGGATGGCTGCTTCAAAACCATCCTGAGAAAGAACCTCGACATCGGTCAACCGGTTTACCGGTAGAGTATTGCAGTCACTTTCATACAGGGTGTCGGGAATAAGCTGCTCTCCACCCAGGGTTTCGGCCAGAAAATCGAGCAGTTCATCCCGACCGGGTTGGTCGTTCAGCACCTCATGAACCATAAAATAGGCATCCACAGATTTAATCAGTGAGGTCTCTTCACCACCAAGTTCGGTGGCATGGGTATAGGAGGCCTTGAACTCGGTAAACTCACCGGACAGGGTGGTAATCATGTCCCAGGCCCCTTTCCGGCACCGAGTCGGTTCGATATCACCAAAATCTATGTTCAAGGTTGTATTATCAGTCGGCTGGTCATCAACTCTGGAACCAATCAACTGGGGAACAACCAGCAGTCCCTGCTCATTTTCTACTATTCTGGGCTGCTGAGAGGCGATTTTCACCTTTCGCGCAGTACCATAGCCGACATTTTTTATCAGTACCCCAAGGGTGAACGGAATAGGTGATTCCACTATGTCCGGGGTAAAGGGGTTATCACCATCCACATCACGGGGTTGAAAATAGGTGATCTCCAATTCAGGATCAGGCTTAACCGTGATGGTGTCGGGCAGAACCATAAACACCTCAGGAGAAATTTCCTTGCCATAGAGAGAGCCGGCCAGGGATGCTCCGATCTGGTACATCAACCCTTCTGGGGTGATGCCACCCGCGCCCCTTTTGGGAATCATAAACCATTCCACCCTGGCTGTCTGCCCAGGAGCAATGATTCCGGCACCGTCAATATTATTAATACCACTGATCTTTGGCGGTTGGACAAAGAAAAACTCAGAAGCATCTTCAAGCACACCACCAACCCCTTCCTTTTCAAAAATCAGTGAGGCGGAAAAGTCCGTGATACTGGCATCGCCCTCATTATTGGTCACCTCAAGGGTGGCCAGAAAGCCGATTCTCTCCAAAGTCAATTCCTGAAGAATTTCAATCTTCACATAGGAACAGAGGCCCTGATACTGCTGGGCTGCCATTCCTTCCCCACTGGTGATGGCTAAAACCAGCCAACTAAGACACAGAATCCAAACATTTCCAATTCTTATAAGACGTTTCATCATTCCACCTCCCCCTGTACGTTTTCTATTGTATAGGGGGATACTCCCCAGCCTCCTTCCTGTTCAAAGAATGAACGCATTTGTTCATCTGCCGCAGTTTTGTCAGCACCTCCGCATTTCTGATGAACAAGAATACCATTAACATAATACGATTCATAATCCGCGACATCAAAGTTATAGACGGTAACCGGCATTTCATGCCGTAGAATCTCAGTGATCTCGGCTTTCTCACCGGATGGAGCCAGCAACATATCACCAATATGCAGTTTGGCTCCTGCCATCCAGACCTGCTCGTCCGCCAGCCAGAAAAGATGTTCATCCGTTGTCTGCAGACGACGAACAACGGGAGTACCATTCTCAGGGATCTGGAGATAACGCAGTTCCAGCACATGGTCCGATTTACGAATATAGGTATCAATGACCATGCCTTCATCACCATCATAGGTCCGGACCCTGTCACCGATCCGAATCAACTCAATGGGCTGCTGACTACCGTCACTCATCAACACCGGTGTACCAGCAACGAAGCAGCCGGGCCCACCTCTACCAGTAGAATACACCGTACCACTTGGACCTGTTGAACCCGAACCATCAGGCCCACTACCACCATCAAATAGGCCGGAACCTAAGCAACCTATGAACTGTCCGATGGTAACCGCCACATCAGACATGCCCATGGCTGCTCCCATCAGACCGGCAGCAAGCCGTCCCATGGCTTCTCGTTCAGCTTGAGAGAAATAAGAACTCGTACTCCCGTGAACAATAGCTGCAATACCGTTTAGGGCATCCATGGGATTAAACAAAAAGTCTAAACAATCTCCCGCGCCCATCCCCGGCAGAACCCCTTCTTCTCCCCGGTAAATGAGGTGATAGGCCACTTCAATGGTTTCCATTGCATGTAAACGCGGTATATAGCTAACTAACGGCTCAAGCCTGGCCAAACCGGTATCCGCTGTTTCCAAACGCACATTGTCTAGCGCCTTAAGTCCAAAATTCTGAATATTAACCATGAAAGTGGTTTCAAACCCAGGCTCAACATTGAACTCCACATAGGGTGGATCAATAACCAGAACAGGCATCGGTACATGGGTTTCAAAAGACTGTTCTATTTTAATTTCATATTTATCAGTAAATGGAACCGGAACCACGTTAAAGGTTATAGTCACCAGGGATCTATTCAGTTCTTCCTCAACCAGTACGGTTTGATCGGCAATTACATTCACCACGCCACTGATTGAGCTATGCCCCGGCGCTGTAATTTCATAAGTCCAGGGTCCGACTCCAAGGCCATACAAGGTAACCTGACCATTAATGTCGGTATCCGGTGAAACAACCTGTTCATGGATCACATTATTAAATACGCGAACAGTTGCTCCGTCGACGGGAAAGTCCGTACCAAGGTTGCTGTACACCGTAAACAGGGCCGCCCCTTTCAGCTGTGAAGTCACCAACGGATATACGTTCACATCAAACTGCTGGACTGAATTGGACCCGGTAATGGTAAAGCTGTCGTTATGGTCTCCAAAAGCGATGTCATCCGGAGGCGCGATGACGACATCAAAGGTCCTGGTTTCGCCCACCCCGATATCACCAAGCGAGACCACACCGGGAGACGATTGGGGCAGATTGGTACTGATCCAGGACAGGCTCTGCGGCAGGGCCATCTCTGCATCAAGCAGATCAATAAGGCCATCATTGGTTACGGTGACCGGAACAGTGGCCACTGTACCCCGGTCAACACTGGCCTGGACATAACCAGAAGCCGGGCTGACCATAGTCAGAACCGGCACGGCAGGCACCAGCGTGACAATACCTGAGAATACCGCTGAAGCTCCCTGGCTGGAGATGAGAGTGTACTCAAAATTTGCCTCATCCGGTGCGTCCTGATCAGCCGACAACTGCAGTTCCACCCGTACAGTTTTTCCTGATTCAACCGTAAACCCGGCAGGAAAAATCGCCTGGCCCTGGATACGAGATTCTGGAATCTCCTCATCTCCGGCACCAATGGTAAAGGCTCTGAACTGAGAGGTAAACCCGGTCAGTTCGATATCACCCGGATTGATGATACTTACTTCAAAACTGATGGTATCAGCCTTTGATGAGCGGACATTGCCTTCAACCGGACTCACATACATCCGATAGAAGGTGAACCTGTCCTGATCAATAATATCATAGACATCGGGATGAGCAGCCCAGATAATAAACTCACCACTGACACCGGCAGCAGGTTGATATTCAAAAGAATAGTTCCCGTTCGTATCGGTAACCACCTCTTCGTACCACTTAAAGCCACGTAATGAAAAGCCAATTTTAAGCGATGTATCGGCTAGAGCAAGACCGCTTGAACGCTCAATGGCCTGACCGGTGATGGTCACAACTTCCTGATCCGCATACAGATCTTTATCTGCCTGGGCAGTACCATAGTACTCAGACAGGGTAATACCTGAGGGCATGGTGCCGGTTAATGGACCGACCCCTGAAATCGCCTCTCCCGGCAGGTCATAGATTATGGGATCAGCAGCACCGATAAAGGTGATCACTGTTCCCTCTTCGAGACTTTCCGGTACAAGAATGTCCACATCAACACAGCGTTGACCACCAGGAGCAATACGGACATATCTTGTTGTCCCGGCAAATCGAGTACCTGAAGGCACGCCGCCATACACACCTCGGCTGACTTCCAGGCCTTCATCATTTTCGATGGCCACGGAAATATCGCCTGGTAACGCGCCATTATCCCTCCCTACGACGACGTCCATATCCAGGTACCCATGGTTCTGTACACAGACATTGACCGTACTGATGCCCCCGGCCAGAGGGACCTGATCAATATTCATGGATACCATCTCCGAAGAATTGGTCACATCCGTCAGAACCACATCCCGCACATACACAACCTCACCGCCATTGTCATCGGGCTGGATCACCCTCAACTTCAACAGACGTGCATCAAGTGCTGAACCGATTGGTACGGCTATACTCTCAACCTGGGTATCCATGGCCTGGATTTCCTGTTCAAGGGAGCGATCATAGGCATATGTTTCAACTCCATTAACCGACATCCTGAGTTGCAACTGTGACGGCAGCATAGCTTCAACGCCTTCATTATTCCCGAGGGTCACATCAACCCTGTTGAAATAATAGGTAACCAGCGGTTGTCCATCACCGTCTGCATCCGGATTTGCGACCGCAGTTATGGTAACCGGATACACACGAATGGATCTGGCCGGGCTCTCATTATCCGAGCCGTCGACCGCAGTGACAGCGTATTCCACCATTGATGATCCGGCATAAAACGCATCTGCAAAAGACGGGGTTGTCAACAGGGTATCATTTAAGAGCAGACCACCCCGATAGACGTTATATCCGACTACTGCCGGATCGGAATGACTCCAGGAAAGGAGTGGCACGTCATCATTATCGACAATCACCTGCAGATCGGCAACTGCACCGACCAGCAGGGCAAAGGAGACAGGTATACTCCTGTTTTCATTTCCCACCTCATCGACTGAGGCCACTTCATAGCTGTAGGTACCACCAGTCGGTGGATAATCGACTGCTGTGAAACTGCCTGCTTCACCTGCCGTAACTGTTCGAACAGCAACACCATCCCGGTAGATTCTGTAACGGGCCGGAATCTCTCCTGCACCCGGTGAATCCCAGGTCACGCTGACCCCTGAAGTATTTAGGGTAACGGCTACGGATTCCGGGCTGTCAGGCGGAGTGCTGTCTGCAGTTACCTGGACAGCATTGGACAAACCACTTTCAGCGCCCCGGCGATCCGCACTGACCGCATAACAGTACCCGTCATCAGCCAGAGGAAGATCCACATAAGAAAAGACCAACAGACCATCAGTGACAAGTGATGAGGGGTCACTGTCACAAGCCCCGGCCTTTCGATATATCTTATAGGTTTCAGCCTTATCAGCACGTTCCCAGTTTAAGCTGATGTGACCACCGGGAAGTGCGGTCGCAACCAGACCGGTTGGTGCAGCCGGGGGATCCGGCAGTGGAGTATTATAAATTTCCAGGCTCTTACCGGCAGTGATAACCGTTCCTTCATTGTCAAGGATGTCAATAGCCGACAGGGTAAAGGTTCCTATCCCGCTGCCCATAAGATTGGTGAGCGGCAAAGTTCCGTACCAGCTCGTGCCGCCGCCGGCCAAGGGGATGGCGACTGTACTTCCTATAGGCGGAATAAACTGCAGAACCGGGTAGGTTCCGGATTTAGTCGCTTCCGTCAGAGTCAGGGTTACATCAAGATCAACCGGATCCAGAATCTGAACCGGCTCAGGTAAGCCAACAGTCACTGTACCGATGGGACCGTCCGTATCAATGATGAGATCCGGCCCGGAAGGAGCTCCGGAAAAACTGTTACCGGCAAGATCCGTCCCGGAAACCGATACTGCAGCCAAACCGTTTGCAGTACCCGACTGGATCGAGAAAATACCCGTATAAGTCAACTCATTAACCTTGCTCAGGCCGATGCTTACCGGACTGTTGGCTCCCATGGGTCTGATGGCCATTGCCGGAGTTGCTGCCAACTGTTCATCAACCGTCAGAGTGATGGCGAGTTCACCGACACCAACCGGCGGAGTTTTGTCATAGCTCACCGTAAAGTCGGCTACGGTGCCATCATACTCAACTGCAAGCAGGTTGGATAACGGGCTGACATTACCGGCACTGTCCACACCGACAACACCATAGTATTGCAAGCCGTCACTGACTGTATCATCGAAAAAAGTCAGATCACTGACGGAATCACCAATCAATGAGGCCATCATTATATCAGTAAACGGTGCCAGACTGCGGTACACTCTGTAAAAATCAGGTAACTCACCGGTGGTATCGTTTGTCCAACTTAACACCACCCCTGTCCCGGGTACGGGAGCCGCACTTTCAAGAATCGGAGCCGGTGGAGGACCTGAATCAAGAATCACCGTCACCCTGTTGGAACTCGTGCTGACACCAACATTATCCTGGCTGGTGGCGATAAACAGGTTATCGCCTTCCCGCAGCTCGACATCGGCAACTGTAAATGAACCGTCTACTTCCGCCTGAACTGTGGCTACAACAAACCCGTTACGGGTCAAACGAACATCGGCGCCGGGCTCTGCAGTGCCGATCACGGTCAGGATATCCGTTACGGTCAACAGTCCATCAACAGGAGCCACAATCTCTGGTGCAGGCGGAGGTTGCGGACTGACGATCACGTTATGTTCCACCGTCGTCATATTTCCGGACAGATCACGGGCAAGCAGCTTCACTCGGTAGCGGCTCTCCGCAAGGCCCCGTATATCCCAGAAGTAGTCAAACACGCCGGTATCAGTTTGGGACTCCAACACGTCGTCGACATAAAACTCCATACCGCTCAGGCCGAGAACCGAAGAAGCTGAACCGGTAACGGCAAGAGGTCTGTTGAGAACCTGTCCCTCGCTGAGGCTAAAGGAATCGATCCGTGGCCCTTCAGTAACGTAGGTAATGGTCACCGACACCGGATCTGAAAGCGTTCCGGTGGCACTTTTGAACTGGGCAAAAATTGTCTTTTCGCCACCGGTAGGACTGACGGTAAAGACGGTTTGAGGTGCAAAAACATCAAAGAAGGAATCAGTGAAGGTGGAATCCTCACTTAACCGCATTTCCTCACCATTACGCGCGGCCAATATCAAGTCGATATCACGCATACTGAACTGGTCAAAACCGTTTTTGGTCCCAATAGCCGGGGTCAGTACGGGTTCATATTCAAGATAACCAGCAGTATCTACATTGCCGTTAATACCGATACCTATAGTACCGGCGTCGAGACTGCCCCACCAGTTCCCCTGGGCAGTAAAAGTACCGCTGCCGTCGGAACTCGCATTAAAGGCAGTATTATTTTTAATAACGGAATTGGTAATCAGCAGATTTGCCGATGTTTCCACAGCCACACCGATCTCGTTATACAGAAGCAGCGCATCTCTGGTCACAAGGGACCCACTGTTACGTACCAGCAAAGCAGCACCGGCATTATACCTGCCGGTCAAGGCCTGAAGACTGACACCGGTAGCACCATCTAAAATTATCCCGGTTCCGTATTCCACAAAAACATGATTCAACACCGATCCTGTATCGAGCCAGCCAAGTTGAATACCACTCCAGTCTCCGGGTGCCGGGTCTGCACTCTGGGAGGTGAGAACTATCGGGTGCAGAGCGGTACCATCCAGAACGAGGCGACCTCCATCCGTACTGATACCGGCATCGGCCATAAAACGCAGTCTGGTTCCGGGTACAACAGTCAAGGTTGCACCACTTCGAACCGTCAAGGGTGAACGAATTAGAATGTCATTCTCCTCACCGCCGCCAATAACCAGATCAGCTGTAATGTCTCCGGCATAAGGATCAGTCCAGGTTGCCTGGCTTGAGGTATCCGTGTAGGTCCCGGCACTATTGTAAGGCACCACTGCAATAAAATAGGTATTGGTTCTGTCAAGACCGTTCACAACAACTTCTCTTGCATCCCGATCAAGAACGGCAACCGGAGTTAGAGACGCAACTGTTGTAAAATCATTTGGTTCCACATAAACCATGAAACCACTGAAACCACATAACGAGCTGCTGTCATAGCCATGCCATGAGATATATGCGGCATCGGGATCAGCAGAAGGGGCCACGGAAACAGATGCCGGCGGTGGTGTTTGCTGCGCAATGAATATTCGATGCGAGGTTACGGTTTCGGTACGGTTACCTACCTGATCCAGGGCAACCACGGCCACATGGTACTCCGTATCGAGCGCAAGTGGTGTCACAACAAAACTATTGGCGGCAGGGTCAATCTGATCACTGAAAACCATACCGTTGATGGTTGAAAAACTACCCGCTGTTGAACGGAAGATCTGGAAAGCGGCCAGATCAGCAGGCGTACTGTAGCCGGTCCATGTCAACAGAGCACTGTCACAGGTCTGGCTTACCACGGAAACCACAGGGTTCTCTGGTGGGGTTGCGTCAAGAACCGCACTGAAAAGACCTTCCGGTGAGGGGGCCATTGTATTTCCGGCCGGATCAACACCATTGGAAATTGTAACAGACAGGTTTCCGTCCATTCCCTGACTGAGGATAATATCCGGAGTCGTGTAGGTATCGCTGGTAAAACGAGTTGTCAGCCAGGTGCCCCCTGTAGGAACAATTGGATTAACACTTCCGCTGCTGGTCATGATCACAAGCGGCTCAACAGTAGAATCCATGCTTGAATCAAACTGAATGGTCAAACGATAGTCATTCACTGCGCTGACCGGACTGATATATCTGCTCTGGATTATACGAACCTGTGGAGCCACGGTGTCGACCGTGGTCAGATTAATGGTATTGCTGATCGGATTTCCGGCCCCGTCCGTTACCAGAGATGTAGGGGTAACGGTCTCGGTTCCATCAATGGTAAAACCAGAGGTTATTTCCACGGTAGCAACGGTAAAATCGGCATTCCAGGAGATACGATTAACACTGCCGTACTTTCTGCCGGCCGGGGACAAATTCACATTAACCTCGTTTGTCCCGTCAGACAGGGCGGAGGTCCGCAACGGTTCCGAGAATCCAAAAACATAACGATCACCGACCGAGACCATGCCGCTGCCGTCGGCATCATCAAAGGCAACCGAGGTGAACTCAGGCGGGGTATTATCACGACCAAGTAGAACATGAGTTCCAGTGACCTGATTTCCGGCCATATCGGTAACAAATCCGCTGGGAACCACGAGTTCATCGCCGACAACGGTGTATCCCTCGGTAATGGTCACGGTCAAATCACGACCATCGAGGCTCCACTCGACTGCATTGACCGCACCATAACGAGTACCGCCCTGCGGACGCATGTGTACATTGGCTTCACCGGTTGCGTCATTGATCACTGCGATGTTCATGGTTTCGTTGAAATGGAAGAGATAACGATCGCCCAGGCTGACAAGACCGCTGTTATCATCATCAAACCACTCAAGTCCTGTAAAGACAGGGGCAACAGTATCATTCTGCTGCAGCTGCTGACTTCCAACGGCCTCTTTGCCAAAGGTGTCCATCATACCGGTCGGAGTGACGACTTCAGTACCGGTAATGGTGAAACCATCGGTCAGGGTCACTATAACGGTTTGTTCATCAGCACTCCAGCGAACGGTATTGGTTGTTCCAAACAACAGACCACCGCTGACGGTGAGATGATCGTTGGCATCGGTGGTCCCATCTGTGACAATGGTTGTATCCATGGGCACTGAAAAATGAAAATAATACTCGTCACCGATGCTCAAGGCTCCGTTACCGTCCTTATCGTCATAGGAAATTTTCTTAAAAAACGGCGGTGCCAGGGCCTCTTTGTTTTCATAGAGAAGTACCAGAGGCAAAGCCGCCCGCTGAGCGGTATCTGGATTATCGAGGATAAACTGAAGGGTGATGTCACCGGTACTGTAATACGATTGCGGCAGAGCAAAATCATATTGCTCCGGATTGGCCTGCGGCATAGGCAGTCCGGCATGAATCGGATTACCGTCTCCGTCGGTCAGGCTCTGCAGGATTGTCCCGCTGTCGCCTGTAAAATAAACGACCCGAAGAGTGTAGCGTTTCGCCGGATCAAGACCGGAATAGGAAAGAATAACCCTGTCCTCGTCATAGACCATGGTTCTGTCGGGTGATGTACCCCATTCATCGGAAAGGGTTCCCCGGGCAAGTAGAGGCTGGGCAAGCGAACCGCCGGTCAGCGGGTTTGCATTACTGAACGAGGTGAACGCGTACTCGGTTTGGATATCGGTAACAAAAGGCTCAAAGGTTACATTGTCACTGACCTCATCACCGGTGCCGGTGGAATTAGTCGTGGCATGATAGGGACCACTGGAGTCACTGTCACCCCACCAGTTCTGCGATGCATCCACGGTACCGGTTGATGGGTTGTTGATACCCAGGCCGAAATTCTGAAAAATCTCGTTATTGACTACAGTGGCGGAACCATTGCTATAAAGTTCAATACCATCAGAGCGGTTCGACAAAATCTGATTAAAGGAGATGTTTGGAGCAGATCCTGCGTACTCTATACGAATACCATCCTGATAGTTCCCCCATATCCGATTACCAAGAAGGTTCGGTGAACTGTTGCTGAGCCTGATTCCGATGGTTGAGCTGTTGGAAATCTCGGAACTTTCAACATCAAGGTCAACATTTGCCAAATACAGGGCCGCAGAATAATTTGAACCTGCAAAACGGATTTTGACATGATGAAGCAACGATTGATTTTCAAGCAGTGAATCGAAAAATCGCACTCCCTGCCACTGGCCGGCAACCGGAACAGTTGCACTGCCGTTGTCATTTGTATCGCCACCATACCAGTCGTCATGAAGACTGGTAAAAATAATCTCTTCACCCACATTACCTTTGGCATACAGAGCGCCGTAAACATACACTCCACGATTGGTGTTGAATTTAACCGTAACGCCGGGATCAATGCGAAGGGTGAGGTATTGGGGAACGGTTATGGAATCATTGTAAACAACATAGGTTCCGATGGCATCGACATCCCCTTTTCCCCAGACGGGCATGGTGGTATCGCCTGTTATGGAGTTACCGCGGATCTGTATAAAACGACTGGAGTTAGGAGTACAGCCGGGATCACCGCCGCAGGTAAGCACGTTACTGCTGTCCGGAAAGGCGGACATGGGCACACACATGGCAATATTGTTACCGAGAATGGTATTTCCATGCATGACCGAAACATTTCTGGAGTCATAATGATAGACGCCATAATTGCTGTTACCGGTAATGGTATTGCCGGTAATGATCGGGGTAGCGTATTGTGAATAAATACCATGACCGTTCAAACGGATAGTATTGTCAATAATACGTGCAGAACCGGTTGAATACAGATAAATACCACTGGCCTGATTATTCTCAACAATGCTATTCTGCACGAGCGGAGAGGCCTGGTAAACATACAGACCATTACTGCTGGAATCACTGACAAAAGAGTTAAGCACCGGTACATTGGCCCGATACATATAGACATTCCCCTGGCCACTACCACCGCCATACCTGACCACGGTATGCTCAAGGCGTGAATGTGCCTCATCGGTGGAGTCACGAAATTCAATCTGTCGCCAGAAACCGGGTGTTGGCGATGTAGCCGCACCATCACCGTTGGTATCGCCACCATAGCTGTCATCGGTGAGAGCAGTAAAGACGACCGGATTACTTTCATCACCTGCTGCCGTCAAGGCGCCATCAACGTAGAGGTAACGACCGGTATCAAATTTAAAAATCGTTCCGGGGCCGAGCTCTAAAAGAACTCCCACGGGTACGGTCAAGCTGGAACTGATTCGATACACGCCGCCATTCAGGGTCAAATTCCGATCCAATGTGCCACCAAGGGTGACGTATTCCGTCGGATCTCCAGTCACGGCAGCACTGACGATAAGGCCCGTGCTCTCGTTGGGGACTTCGTCTATCATGGTGAGTTTAAAATGATAGGTCTGGCCAAGGGAGGCATCGAGAAACTGGTAGTAATGCACCGTCGGATCTAGCAGCAGGGGTTGGTTGTTATCATAACCGGGGGAATTGTTACCCCAGGTCGTACCGCCGTCCAGGGAAACAAAAAGACGTTGGCCGAACAGATCGTTCTCACTGTTGACACTGGGGGTCCAGCTCAGATATATAGACGGTCTGGTCCCATTGCTGTGGGTCGGCATCGCAGTTAGACCGGTCGCATCTTCAGGAGCGGTCGTATCCGTTGAAGTCGTTGCGGTAACCGGACCAAAGATGGAAGAGTCCTGCGTATTACCAGCCTGATCAAAGGTCGTCACCTGATAATAATAGGCCTGCCCTATGGTTACATTGGTGTCGTCAAACTGGGTTACCCCGGCAGCAACCGTACCAATTACAGTCAATGTAGAAAGATCTTGACCACGAATAATTGAATATCCTGCGACATCAGAGGCACCGGTTCCGTCATCGGCGGAGGCAAGCCAGAACAACCGCATGCCCTGGGGCAGTGTCTGGACATTGAAGCCGCTGACAGGTGCGGGTGGAGTCTGATCCACATGGACGGTTACCGGAGTAGAAATTGTGCTGTTGCCGTCTACATCAACTGCACGGATAAAAATCTGATACTCTCCGTCAGCCGGTGTAGACCAGGAATAACTCCAGGAACCGTTTGAAAGAATAGCGGTCACAGGCTGCCAGCTCTTATCACCGCCCAGGGGTTGGATACCAACCTCTATAGTTGCAATATCACTGTCGGCGTCGGAAATCGTGCCCTGAACAAGAGAAACAGCACCAGTGATATATGTATCATTGACCGGCTCCGTGATGGAGACGACAGGCGCCAATGTACCGGAGGTTGTATTTTTAATCAGAAAGAGAGCGGAAACAACGGTTCGACCACCGGCCAGTCCATTCAGATTAAGTTGAACGGAACCGCTTGAATAGCTACTATTGGGTAATTGGACATCATGGAGAATTGAACGGTTCTGAGGTATGGCTATCGGGCTGTGTAATTGCAACCCATTGCCGTCACTGAGTTCCTGAGTGGAACCGCCGACATCGTTATTGTAATAAAGCAGCATGAGCTGATACGAGCCGGCAGGGTCTAAACCTGCGTATTCAGCAGTCAGGTGCTGTTGTTCCATATCAAAATGCATGGACTGGGAGACGGATGTTCCCCATTCCGTGGACGGCATACCGCTGACAATCGGCACACCAATCCCGTAGCCTGTGTCTCCGCTGCCGCCTGCATTAAAGTAGGAGAACTCGGAGCCGTCGGTCAGAGGACTTGACACATCGGCATCACCGAAGAGTTGATCACCGGAACCGCCGGCGTCTCCACCGGCGCCGTCGGCCGAACCCCACCAGTTACCGGTGGCGGTTATGGTGCCGCTGCTGCTATCACGCAGGCCTGCGCCGATATTACCAAAAATCTCCACCCCGCTGATGGTGGCGCCGACACTGTATCGCATCTCTATACCGTCACCGAAGTTGGCAAAAATACGGCCGCCGCTGATGGTCTCTGTGTAGCCTTGACCATAAAAATTTAAACCGTCCTGCCGGTTGCCGAAGATCTCGTTATTGGTCAGGGCCAGACTGGAATACTGGCTGTACAAACCATGCCCCTGGGCATTGGCGATCACCGAGTTACTCACCGCCATGTCGGTCTGGTCAATATACAGATTGGCCGTACTGGAACCGCCGTAACGGATTACCGCATGATCGATCCCGCACTCGGTGTCAATGGCCTGGTTGCTGATGTAAATCCGCTGCCAGTCACCGTTGACCGGAACCGTTGCATTGCCGTCATTGTTGAAATCACCACCCCAGGCATCATCCCGCCAGGAGGTGAACACAACAGGATTATCCGCCGTGCCGATGGCCGACAGAGCACCGTCATAGATATCAAGACGGGCACCGGAGTACATCTTGACGATGACACCGGGGTCAACGGTCAGCCTGGCATTACCGCGCAGGTAGATATTTCCTTCAAAACCATAGGTAGACAGCTCATGATCCGTGCCGGTGTAGAGGCGCTCAAGCTGCAGGTCGGAACGACGGTCATTGCCGATCAGCCACACGCCGTTGATCGCATTGGGCGCAAGAATATTACCATCGGCGGAACC
>JAJRQC010000015.1 GCA_024280455.1 Deltaproteobacteria bacterium
ACTCCGGAAAGTGGTTAATCTTGTAATCTTGGTGGGTTACCTGATTTACCCTTACCACGAATCGCTAAAAATGTCACCCCAAAAAGGCGATTTCGTCTCAAAAAATCAAGCAGTTAGGCCTACAGGGACAGGCACTAGCTTGACGGTTATGGATCGCGCGGGCAAAGATATTTTGAAAATGAGGGAATGAATATATGATGGACTCGTAAAAGGCAAAAAGGCCACTTGCACCGTACGGAAAAACAAGGGGTTACATCCTTCCCGCCGTCGGTGGCGAGGCTTTTCGAAGTCTCGTTCCCCTCGCTATCTATGACACCGACAATATATGGAAATTTATCACAGGCGGAGCCTGCACATGAAAAAACTGTTTTGTTTCAGCTGTATTTTTATCCTGTTGTTCAGTGTTGTCCAGGCATATGCCAATGGCGGTGCGGAATATAGGAGTGAAGACGTACTTGTTAAAAAATCAATAACCTATGACAAGAAACTGAACAAACCCATCACCGGAGTCGTCAAACAGTATGATGATTCAGGGGTTCTGCAGAAAAAAACGACCTATACTGATGGAAAAAAGGATGGAATAGAGGAGCGGTATCACAAGTCAGGTGCCCTGGCGAGCGAAACCCATTTCAAAGACGGCAAACAGGATGGCTTGACCAGGATACTGAGTGAAACAGGGGTGGTGCTGTGGGAAATTCCGTTTAAAGACGGGGAAAAGAACGGGATCGCCAGAAAGCGCAATCAGAAAGGCGTGCTGGTCGCTGAAATACCTTTTAAGGATGGAAAAATACACGGGGTTGAAAAACGGTATTACCGCTCCGGGCAGGTAAAGGAAGAGACAACCTTTCGTGACAATGAAATGGACGGGGTGTACAAATCGTATGCTGAATCAGGAGAACTTGTGGAAGAACTTCTCTATAAAAACGATGAGATTGTTACCCCGGATAAGTCGAAAGGATCAAAATAATCGGTTGAATACACATCCCAGGGATGTGTTCCGAGGAAGTTTTCGGGGAGGTACAATCTTCCTGCCGGTTGCCTTTGGTATGAATCAGGTAAGTATGTTTTTTCTCGGACAATTCAACCTCGGAAAGGGAGCTATTTCATGTTTGTAATTTCAATAAACTACACAAGTTCACTCGATCAGATTGACTTATTCCTCGAAGAACATATTGGTTTTTTAAAAAAACAATATAAGAAAAAGCTGTTTATCGCCTCAGGCCGGAAGATTCCGAGAACCGGAGGAGTGATTTTGGCAAGAGTAAAATACAGGACGGAACTGGATGGAATCATAGAAAAAGATCCTTTTTTCATACATGGCTTGGCCGAATATGAGGTGACGGAATTCCTTCCAAGTATGACCTTACCGGAATTTGCCGCTTTAAAGGAGTCTTAAAAAGCAAGAATAAGATTTCGAATGCGCCAACGAATTCCGTGGACCGAATTCCGGGACAGCTTACTCTCCCCTCTCAAGCCCCTGGAGAACTATCGGTAGCAGGGGTGAATCCACCCTCATTTCCCCATTTTTCCACTTTGCCTGTGTCAACGAATAAAGGACTCCTTGATCCCTATTCAACCTGGCGGCAACTGTTTTCCAGTTCCTGCCAGAGATTTTTCAAGCGTTTTTCAGAGACCGGCATGGCGGTTCCGATCTCCGGGGCAAAGACCGAGACCCGGAACTCTTCAACCATAGTCCGGTACAGGGCAATGGATTTTCTACATTCCGGGTTGTGGGTACTGAATTCATGGATATGGGTCAGGCGGTTGACCGCAGTGGTCAGCCGTTTTTGTTTTTGTGCATCCTTTGCCGGGTCCTGTTCGGCCCGCTGCAGGCGAATGGCAAGGGCCTGCAGGTACCGGCCTGTATGCATCATCTGCTCGTGTGATCGGGTCAGCAGAAAATCCGCAGGAAGGATGGTTTTCAGGCATTGCATGAAGTCCTGCTCAATATCCGCATTATAGCTTTTATTCTTGCGGCAGCGGTTGGTCCAGGCGGTGCGATCCGCCGAGACCCTGCGGCGGATCGAAATATTTTCTATAATGTTGGCGATAATTGCCTGTACCTTTAGGTGAATCCCCTGTTGTTCCAGCTTGGCAATAATTGACTTGAAATCGGACTGGTCAGGGATCAGTCCGTCGCCGGTATGAAAGAGCCCGTCCATGATAAACCGAAAAAGTGCTTCACGGAGCTCAAGGGCCGTGCCCTTCATGCCCAGTGAAAGCCAGGATGCCGAGTGGCTGCCAAGAGCGGTTTTGCACTCTTTGCGTATCTGTTTCCGGCAGCCGGGAAACTGCAGGCAGTAGAGAAATTCCATGCCCTGGCGGTTCTTTGACCGGGCCTGCTGTTCATCATCTATATAATTGACATCTACCAGCCCCTGATCGGTTACAGACAGGGCCGGAAAATACAGTTTGTCGGCTCCGGTCCCGGTTGAGACTGAAATCCTTGCCGGCAGATCCTTGAAATTCCAGGTGGTCAGTCCGGTTCTGGTTGGCAGGCTGACCTTTTTTTTATCCTGCCTGAGCTGCTGCCCACTGCCGCCAACCATGAAATCAGGCAGGGCGGTCAGTATTTCCGTAAAGCTGCGACTGGTGCTAAGAATTTTTGAATTTTCACCCCTGAGTTGGTATCGCATCAGCAGGTGGCGGGGCAGGGTATCGGTCTGCCAGTCATTGCGGTTGACGATCAGTTGAAACTCACGCAGCAGCGCCTTTTCAAGGGCCGGATACAAGGACCCGCTGTACAGGTCGAGCCGATCCATGATCCGGTCAACCGCATCAGGCAGCGGCACCATCCTGCGGCGAAGTTTTTTCGGCAGCCGCTTGCAGAGATAGAGGATTTTTTCATCAAGCAGGCCGGGAACCAGCCATTCAAAAGGAGCAGGGGAGAGCGAAGAAACCTGTTGGGGAGTCAGTGAAACCGTGACCCCGTCTTTTTCATCTCCAGGCTTAAAATGGTAATGCAGGGGAAGATCGAACTCTCCGGCCCGCAGGGTTTTAGGATACAGATAGAGCTCATCCTGCTGCGGCATTTCTTTGCAGATGTCCTCTTCGTTCATCCATAAAAAATTGTCCGATTTTTTCTTTTTTAACAGTCGGTTCAAGGTGAATTTGTCATAGGCCGAACCGATACGCTGCTCGTAAAATGCAAAGAGAACCTGATCATCGACCAGAATATTTCTCCGGCGGACCCGTTCTTCCATGGTCGATATTTCCTGGATCAGGGCCAGGTTATGCTGTAGAAACGGATAACGGCCGCTCAGTTCTCCTTCAATCAGGCCCTGGTGGATAAAAATTTCACGTGCCTCTTTGGCGGTTTTTTCATTTATCCGGCCGTAATTTACCTTTCTGCCCGCCACAATGGGCAGACCGAAAAGAGAAACCCGTTCCAGCGCCTGGACCTGACCGGATTTTTTTGACCAGTGTGGATCGGAATAGTTGTATCTGCAGAGCTCTTTTCCTAGAACTTCCAGCCATTGCTCATCAATAAGGGCGGTGGTTCTGGCAAACAGTCTTGAGGTCTCAATGAAATCCGCAGCTATGATCCAGGCCACGTTTTTTTTATTATACAGGCATGAACCTGGAAAAATCGTCACTTCACGGCCGCCGCTGACCGTGTACAGATTTTTTTCTTTCTTGCGGCCGATATTTCTTAAGAAACCACTGGCCAGGGCCATATGGATTGCAGCATAGGATGCCGGTTCGCTGTTGGAAACAAATCCTTTGATGGGTTTGAGCAGCCGGTTGATCTGTTCATGGATATCAAACCATTCACGCATCCGCTGCCAGGAAAGATAATGGGTTGTGCAGAATTTTCGTAATTTGGAACTGCTGAACGTGCCCTTGCTGAACTCCTGCCAGCTGTTCCAGATATTGAGCAGGCTCAGGAAATCGGACTGTTTATCGATAAACTGCGCCTGGGCCTGATCGGCGAGCTTTTCTTTTTCCGCAGGCCGCATGCGCGGATCCTGGATTGAGAGCGCTGCACAGATGATTATTGTTTCCCGCAGTGAATTTTGATTTGCTCCTTCAATAATGATTCGGGCAATACGGGGATCAAGGGGCAGACGGGCCATGATCCGTCCGCGCTCGGTGAGCCGGTCACGGGCATCAATGGCGCCTAGTTCGTGCAGCTGGCGAAAACCGTCGCTGATGGCCCGGGGTGAGGGCGGATCCAGAAAGGGAAACCGGCGCGGATCGCCCAGGCCCAGGGAAATCATCTGGAGGATGACTTCGGCCAGGTTGGAACGTTGTATTTCAGGGCGGGTAAACTCCGGCCGTCCCAGGTAGTCTTCTTCGCTGTACAGGCGCAGGCAGGTGCCGGGTCCGGTTCGCCCGCAACGACCTGCTCTCTGATCGCAACTGGCCTTTGAAATCCGTGCGACCAGCAGGCTGGAGGTCCGGGCCCGGACATTGTACTCTGGAATACGGGCAAGGCCGGTGTCGACCACAAACCGGATTCCGGGCACGGTTATCGAGGTCTCGGCCACATTGGTGGCAACAATGATTTTTCGTTTTGTATAGGTCCGGAATATTTTTCGTTGATCACCGGCCTGGAGGCGGCCAAAGAGCGGCAGGATCAGGTGGCGGTCCGGATCAAGAGCGTGCTGAAGTGCGGACAGGGTATCAAGAATATCACGCTCGGTGGGCATAAATACAAGTATGTCACCACCGGGTTGCAGGCACAGTGTCTGCACTGCCTCGCAGGCCTGGTCGGCATGATTAATTTCCCCACCGTTGGATTCCTCCTGAAATTCGACGGTGATGGGAAAGGTCCGGCCTGAGACCTGGAAAATCCGGGCATTGCCGAAGTGGCTGCTGAATTTTTCGGTATCTATGGTGGCCGAGGCAATGATGAGTTTCAGCTCCGGTCGTTTGGGCAGCAGTTGTTTAAGATAGCCCAGCAGGAAATCAATGTTCAGGCTCCGTTCATGGGCCTCGTCAATGATGATGGTGTCATAGCGCTTGAGCAGACGATCTCTTCTGGTTTCGGCCAGCAAAATCCCGTCGGTCATGAATTTAATTCTGGTGCTTTCCTGTGTCCGGTCTTGAAAACGGACCGTGGAGCCGACCAGGTCGGGCCGTTTAAGCTCATCACTCACCCGCTCGGCCATGGAGACCGCAGCCAGCCGTCGCGGCTGGGTACAGCCGATGATTTGTTCTCTGCCCCGGCCGGCGTCAAGACACATTTTGGGTAGCTGGGTGGTCTTGCCGGAACCGGTATCGCCTGCAATAATCAATATCTGGTTTTCACGGATTGCGGCAATGATGCGATCCTTTTCTGCTGTTATGGGCAGGTTGGTGGGATAGTTCAGATTCATTTCAGATCAGAGTACGGAAAAAGAAGGGGCTGAGGGACAAGGGGTAACCGGAAATCGCTGTTGGATTATTACCTGAGAATCGGTTGGAATCATACTGCTTGTTTGTTGTCATCGGACTGCTGCCGGGGCGGTTGCATGAAATTCAATGGAACTGATCCGGTTTAGTTCTTGGAAAGAGGTCAAATGTTTGATAATCTTGTTCTGATAAGCGTTTTTTGTTAGTGATGTGTCAACGACAATGCAATTTATACCGGAAATCTTTTCAGATAACATCTGAAAATATTATTCTGTTTTCTGATTACCACTGAAGTTCAGCTCAGTGTACAAATATTGGAAACACTCCAACGTCATGCCCGAGTGTTGTTGTCGGGCATCCAGGAAGGTTGGCCTGATCACGGGGTATATCCTGGATCGAAGTCTGCGCTTATCTCCTGCCCAACAGCCTGCGGGAATGACCGGAGAAAAATAAGGACAGGAATGACAAACAGTCAACAGCCGATACAATAACGAAACGAAGCTGAGTATTAATGGTAATCAGATTCTATTTTGTTACATGCAATAATGAGTTCCTCGTCATCCCCGAAGGGAGTTGTCGGGGATCCAGTGGGCTGGAAACATCGTGGATCCCCGCCAAAAGCACGCGGGGATGACGGAAAAAAGACCAATAGTACAAAGTAGAATTAACCCTGAAAAAATTACTTTACCAGGTGAAAACAATATGAAAAAAATACGAAAGGCGGTTATCCCTGTGGCCGGTTTGGGAACCAGATTTTTACCAGCCACCAAGGCCATCCCCAAAGAGATGTTGACCATTGTTGACCGTCCCACCATTCAATACATCGTTGAAGAGGTCGTGGCCTCCGGTATTGAAGAAGTGGTCCTGATTACCAGTGCCGGTAAATCAGCGATTGAAAATCATTTTGACTATGATTTCCAGCTGGATACTGTTTTGAAGGAGAAAAACAAGTCCACGCTCAGGGAAGAGTTGATGAATATCTCCAACCTGATCGATGTTGTTTCCGTGCGCCAGAAAGAACCGCTCGGCCTTGGCCATGCCATCTGGATGGCCCGTAATGTCATTGGTGATGAGCCTTTCCTGGTCCTGCTGGGCGATGATCTTGTCCGCAGTAAGGTGCCCTGCTGCAAGCAGATGATAGAGCTCTATAATGAGGTCGGGGAATCCATTGTCGCCATTCAGCGGGTTCCCAAGGATCAGACCTTTCAGTATGGTATCATCGAAGGCGTAGAAACCGAGCATGACCGAACCTTTAGAGTTAAACGAATGGTGGAGAAGCCGGCTCCGGGTACTTCGGATTCGGACATGGCTATTATCGGCCGTTATCTGCTCATGCCGGAAATTTTCGACCTGCTGGGCAAAACCACACCCGGCCATGGCGGTGAAATTCAGCTCACCGACGCCCTGCAGGCCCTGTCCATCCGCAGGGGAATGTATGCCTACGAGTTTATCGGCAACCGGTATGATGCCGGTGATAAACTCGGCTATCTTAAAGCCATTGTAGATTTTTCGCTGGAGCACCCCACCCTGGGGGCACCGTTTAAGGAATATCTGCAAACCATCTGTGCAGGCGGTAAGTGCTCCGTACCTTCCTGATTTTTTTAATATTCGGCTAGCACCCCATCTTCGCTCGATCCTGCTTGTTCACATATGACTCAATATAGCTCTCAAACAGGCTCGGAGTCTCACAGGCTCGCTACCTGAGCGAACCTGCGGCACTATCCAAATATTTACAACTCATCGAAACAGGCTATCTCTGAGAAACAACCCGAATGGTTACTGATTTTTTTCTTGCGTTCTTTTTCTTTTGGGGGCTTTGATGCCGTTGTATGAAGTAGCTGTTATTGCCCCTTTAGCAACCACTCTGACATATGACCAGCCGATAGAATATGAGGGAACCTTAAGCCCCGGTTTACGGGTGCTTGTTCCCCTGGGAAACCGGCTGGTCACCGGCTATATTCTTGGTCCGGCTGATATACCGGAAGTTCGTCCCGGTGCAAAGAAAAAGAAGGTCGTGCTCAGGCCCATCGTTGACCTGCTCGACTCTCGTCCCCTTTTCCCGGCCGCCATGATTCCGCTGTTTCGGTGGATTGCCGACTATTATCACCATCCCATAGGCGAGGTTATCCGCACCGCTCTGCCCGGCGGAATGACTGCAGGCAGCGGCAGGGTTATCCGTCTGACCCGGCAAGGCAAGGATCGCCTGGATGAGTTGAAGGCGGATACGAAATTCGGCTCCGCCGCCTGGATGGATAAACTTCTTTCCGACGGCGAACTGGACAAGGGAACGGTCGCCCGGATGTGGCGTAAAATAACCCTCCAGCGCAGGTTGAAAAAATGGGAACAACAGGGACTGCTGGTCATTGAGCAGGTTCTGACTAAAGAAAGAGTGCGCAGCAAAAGGGAAGTTGTTTTAGCCCTTGCCCCTGAACCGGCCGAAAATTTTGATATTTCAGCGTGCTCCACCGCAGAAGAAGCATTCCGGCAACTGCGGCAACATATCTCTATCGATCCGGGTAAGGCCGAGCTGACCCTGCTTGAACATTTCTGCCGTTTTTTTATTACCGGGGGCGGAAAGCCGGTGAGCAGGCGTGACTTGAACCGCATCTACTCCGGAACCTCCAAGGCTGTTAAAACCCTTGTTGCTAAAAATGTTCTCACCATAAGCGAGCGCCGTATCTATCGTGACCCCTTTGGCGACCGGCCGCTGTTTGCAGAGCGGCCTGAACAGTTGACCGACGAACAACAACAGGTTTTGAGCCGTCTTTTGCCTGCGGTCAAAGAAGGGAAATTTGAAACTTTTCTCCTGTTTGGCGTCACCGGCTGCGGTAAAACCGAGGTCTATCTTCAGGCAACGGAACAGGCGCTGGCCCAAAACAAAACGGTTCTGGTGCTGGTTCCGGAAATTGCTCTGGCCTCACAGGTTGAAGGCCATTTTTATTCACGATTCGGCGACACCCTTGCCGTTCTGCACAGTGGCCTGACGGCAGGGCAGCGGCTCGATGAATGGCAGCGCATCGAACAGGGGAAGGTGCAGGTGGTTATCGGTGCCCGTTCGGCAGTCTTTGCCCCGCTTGCCGAGCTTGGTTTGATTATTGTCGATGAAGAGCATGAGTCCTCCTACAAGCAGGATGATGGTCTGCGCTATAATGGACGTGATGTCGCGGTTCTACGGGCACGGTACGCGGGCTGCCCGGTCCTGCTGGGCTCGGCAACTCCGTCGGTCAACAGTTTTCACAATGCCCGATCGGGAAAATACACCCTGCTGACCATGAAACGACGGGTAGCCGACCGAAAACTGCCCGAGGTTGATATTGTCGATTTAACCTCGATTAAAAAATCCAGACCGGATCTGTTTTTTTCAGACCAGTTGCTTGACGCCCTGAAAGAGAACATGGAGCAGCGGCAGCAGAGTCTATTGTTCGTCAACCGTCGAGGGTATGCCTCTTTTCTGCTGTGCAGGGACTGCGGTCATGTGATTCGCTGCCGCCATTGCCAGGTTTCCATGACCCTTCACCGGGGTTCAAATCACCTTATCTGTCATTACTGTGGCTACACCCTGCCCACCGATATCCTTTGCCCTGGATGCCGAACCGGAAAAGTCGTTCCCCTGGGCATTGGCTCCGAGCGGATTGAAAATGAGGTCACTCAAATCCTGCCCCACGCCCGGGTTGCACGACTGGACAGCGATACGGCCGGAACACGAAAAAATTATCTGGCCCTGCTCAAAGACGTTCGGGATCGTAAAATTGATGTTTTGGTCGGCACTCAGATGATCGCAAAGGGGCTGCATTTCCCCCATGTGACCCTGGTCGGTGTCGTCCTGGCCGACAGTGGTTTGAATATGCCCGATTACAAGGCCAGCGAGCGTACTTTTTCTCTGCTCTCCCAGGTAACGGGCAGGGCGGGCAGGGGAGAGTTGCCCGGCCGGGTTATTGTCCAGACCCATCAACCCGGGCATTATGCGGTCCGTTTTGCCGCTGCTCATGATTATGTTGGTTTTTATGAACAGGAGGTCGCAGATCGCCATGAGCTTGGCTATCCCCCATTTTCCCGTCTGGTCAATATTCGCTGCAGCGGGAAAAACGAAATGAAGGTCCAACAGACGACAGTAAGGGTCCGCGATTTTTTGCAACATCGTCTTGAGAGTACAGAGAAGAAAAAAATAAAAATACTTGGGCCTGCACCGGCACCGCTTTCCATGCTCAGAGACAGGTATCGCTACCAGCTGTTGTTGAAAAGTGATGATATTGTCGCTCTTCATCGCCTCTGCGACCAACTGCTTGCCGCCGGCTCTAAAGTCTGTCCGGGAACAGTACGATTAGCCGTGGACATTGATCCTGAGAATATGATGTAGACTGCTTTGAGAGAAAGTGTTGCGGACACTCACTTGCTGTGAGGGGTTTGGCGGGGTTTAAAAAACAAGCCCTGCCCGGAAAAAAGGAGGGGAAAACCGGACAGGGCTTGGGGCAGATTGAAACGTACTCTAGGCACCCTTTAGAGTATTGAATAAAATCGGTTTAGAGTTGTCCCTGCTGATGATGTGGCGCACCGCCCATCATCGGACCACCGGTCATCATCATATTGCACCCGGGACGCATGCCTGGAGGTCCCGTAAAACCGTGACCCGGCAGACCATTTGCAATGGCTTTTGCCCGTAACTGTTCGCGGATGTCAAAGATTTCGCCTGCAAGGGCGGCTACTTTTTCGGGATTCGGATTTGTTCCCTGCATCATTGCCCGCATCTCGGAGCGTTTCACCATCATACTTTTTCGCAGGTCTCTTGAGTCCTGTAAAAATGCGTCTTTCGCCTTCATCATCTCTGCGCTCATTCCGCAGTTTTGTTTCATGGTCGGGCAGGGCATTTTACCATCTTTATCCGGGGAAGCTGCAACCGTCTGAATTCCGGCCAGGGATATGGCCCCGGCGACAAAGAGCAGAAGGGTGAGTTTTGAAAAGGATTTCCTTTGAATCATTGAGTTTTCCTCAGGGCAATTCTTTAATTAGTCTGGATTGGTTTTGAAATTGCATGGATCATGCCAGACTGAACAGCTTGAAACGTATATTTGTAACCTACTGATATGTAAAAGAGTTATTGTTGGCTCGCTCGAGATGCTCCAAGCCCTGCACCAAATACGGGTAAAAAATACCCGGTCCTCTCTCCGCTGGTGGGTAATATTTACCCGCTATCTCTGAGTATGCCCGGTCAATACATCGTGTTCAAAAGTATAGAATGAAGTGGTTACCCCGCCCTAAGTTTATTTATGTCTCTCCCTGGCTGCTCGCTGCGGCAACAGGGTTACTGGTGTTGATTGTCGTCACCTTTGCCTTAAGCAATATCCAGAGAGAAAAGCGGTTGATGACTAATGCCATGCTGCAGAAGGCGGCAACTCTGTATCGGGTTATCCGTTCCGGGGCAAGAGCTTCGTATGTCTCGGACCTGCGCAGAGGAATCTGGGAGCCGGATCCCTGGAATGACCATGTACAGCGGGTTATTGATCATCTATCCGACGACCCGGATCTGTATTTTCTGGCCGTTGTCGATGGCAGCGGCGAGGTCTTTGCCCATAGCAGACCGGTGATGCGGGGACAAAAAATAGCGATACGGATTCCTGAACATCTCTCCGGCAAGAATTCCAGGGGACAATTTATCTATCGAGTGGGTGAAGAAAAAGGGCAGGGCCGTTTTTTTGAAGTCATCCGACCCTATATCCCCTTTCAATCCATTCGCCCACCGCTGCCGCTGTCTCTGTTTGAGCTTCATAAAAAATTCACCGGGCCTGCGGATGAATCCTTGTCCGGACCGTTCAGTCTCAACAATACCTGGAAGGATGACAGAGATTATTTCGTGATAGTGGCCCTGGACATGAAGGGGTATGACCGCGCCCTGCGTCGCTTGCGTTTTCAGGTCTTGATGCTCTCTCTTGCCATGCTGCTGGTCGGTATCGGCGGCTGGCTCTCCCTTGCCGCAGTGCAGGGGTACAGGGTTTCCAGACAGGCACTGCATGAAATCCAGGCATTTACCGGTCTGCTGGTCTCTAAACTGCCGGTGGGAATTATTGCCACTGATAAGAGGGGCACCATCGCGACCTGGAACAAGGCTGTTGCCGAGCTCATGGGTATAGAGGAAAATTCAGCCACCGGGAAGCAGCCTGATGCAATTCTTCCTCAAGTCCTTGCCGATTTTTTCTCCGGTGCAGACGATTGTGAGGATGTCTCCCTGGGATGTGTGCCTGAGGTGCGGCTTGTTGTTCATGGAGAAGAGCTGGTTTTGAATTGCCATCACCTGGTTATTTCAAACCGAGACGGTGTGTCTGAGGGAGAGGTTCTGCTACTCTCCAATATGACCGAGCTCAAGAATCTTGAAAAGGAGATGCGTGAAACAGAGCGGCTGGCCGCCGTGGGAAGAATGGCGGCAGGAGTGGCCCATGAGGTGCGAAACCCCTTGAGTTCGATTAAAGGGCTGGCGCTGCTGCTCAAGGGAAAGTTTTCACAACAGAGCAACGAACATGAAACCGCAGCCCTGTTGATACAGGAAGTTGAACGTATGAACAGGACCATTTCCGAACTGCTCAGTTTTGCCCGGCCGGCACCTCTTGAACTCACTGAAGTCGACATGCACGCCCTGCTTGAGCAGCAGGTCAGGTTGCTGCTAGCTGATGCCGCCAGCGACAGTATAGTGTTTGATCTTGAGGTTACCGATGATCTGCTGCCGGTTGCCGCCGATCAGGACAGGATAAAACAGGTTATTTTGAATATTCTGTTAAACGGCGTCCAGGCAATGGACAGCGGGGGAACGTTGACCGTACGGGCCTGGAACAACCCGGACAATAAGACGGTTGTTCTGACGGTTACGGATACCGGGGTGGGAATGGGTAAGGAGACGCTCAGTCAGGTCTTTTTCCCTTATTTTACAACCAAAAGCCGGGGCACCGGCATTGGCCTTGCCCTGTCGCAGAAAGTGATTGCCGATCACGGCGGAACCATCTATTTGAGCAGTGTTCCGGGGCAGGGGACAGTGGTGAGAGTAGAGTTGCCCTGGTATGACGTTCCTGCTGATCACCCGCTCTGGGAAGGTTAAGGGCTGTACGGAAATACAGGAAGTTATAACCTTTCCGTCTTCGGTTTCGTGGCTTCTCGGAGTCTCACGAGTTCGCTTACCGGAAGTCTTCGCTATCTACGACACCGACCATCTTGCATCTTATTTTCTTTTTTACAGCCCCCTAAGCGCAGGGGTTCTCTGAGACAACGCTTTTGAAGTTGTTGTTGAGGAATTCACATTCGGCAGGAGTAAGATCAAAACGTAATTCAGCCTCGCCAAGAATGCTGTCACGCTTTTTTTCCGGATGCTTGCTGACGGTTTCGCTGAGCCAGCAGATGGCTTTTTTCAGGTTAGCGGACGGCGTTTGCAATGGTGTGGATTGAGGCATTTAATTCACCGGAAGCTGGAATTTTTTTCTGGAGCGCTGTTTTTCTAAGGCAGCAGTATAAAATGAGTTTGGCGCCGGCGCCATATTTTTTTTCGAGGCAAAGGAATACTTTCTTGACGGCGGCAAGGCAGCTTTGCTACAGTATAAAGTGTATGGAGAGAATACTCAGGGCATAGGGGACACAGCTTATGGAAAGCTTAAATGGACATTTTCTCATTTCAACCCCGCAGATGCCGGACCCTCGCTTTCAGGAGCAGGTGATTTACCTGTGTGCTCATAATGATGAGGGGACCATGGGGCTGGTGATTAACAATCCCAACTATGAGATCACCCTGCTTGATGTCTTTCACGGTGCCAATCTCCCCTTGCCGGAGGGCCCGTTGCCGCCCGTCTATGTCGGTGGCCCTGTTGAGCTGGATGCCGGTTTTATTCTCTTTGCCTCTGACGACAAGGAATATTTTTCTCTCAATGTTACGGAGAATGTCTCTCTGTCCAGAGACTCCCGCCTGTTGGAGGAAATCGCCCGCGGTGAAGGCCCGGAAAATTTTCTGTTTATGCTCGGCTATGCCGGATGGGGGCCGGGGCAGCTGGAAATGGAGCTGATGGATAACGGATGGCTTACCGTGCCCGGTGATATTGAAACCCTGTTTCATACCCCGGATGAAAATAAATGGAAAATGGCGGCTCAACGGTATGGTATTGATATCTCCATATTTGGCGATGTTATTGGTTACGCCTGACTAAAACCTGATCTTAATCATAAACGCACCTGCCTTGATTCCGGCATGTGCGTTTTTTTATGGGATGTGATCAATAATGGTAGAGTTACAAGAAGTACAACTTGAAGAGATCTTTCAATGTGCCCGTTGCGGGTATTGCTGTCAGGGAGAGACCACGGTTTCTCTTGATGAGGATGATCAACGGCGGATGATCGAAGAACTTGGTCTGACCCGTGAGGACGTAACTGAAAAATATTGGCGAGTGACCGGCAGGGTCGTCCAGATGCAGATAGTCGACGGCCATTGTATCTTTTACGACAAAGACACCGGCTGCAGCGTGCACAAGGGCAGGCCATGGCGATGTGGACAGTGGCCTCTGCATCCGAGCATGCTGGATGACGAGAATAATTATACAACCATAAGCGCATCCTGCCCGGGTATAAACAAGGAACTCAGCTATGAAGAATTCTGCAGAAAGCTGCAAAAATTGCTTGAGCAGGAAGGAAAACTGATCTGTTGAAATTTGTTTTTCTCTTTCTCGGCAAGACCAGACAGGATTATCTTGATGCAGCTATCCGCGATTACACTGATCGGCTTGGTCGATACCTGCCGGTGGAGCTTGTGGTCCTCAAAGAAAAGTATAACCGCAATGGGTCGGATGCGGTTATCAAACAGGCCGGTGCCGACCAGCTCCTGGCCCGCTGCGGAAAAAACAGCTTTAAAGTAGCCCTGGACCTGTCCGGCAGGCAATATGACTCAACCGGGCTTGCCCATGTGGTCCGTGGATTTCAGGATCGTGGTCTGCAGACGGTGTATTTTCTTATCGGCGGACACCTGGGGCTGCACTCTTCAGTTGTCAAAGGGGCAGACCTTGTCTGGTCGCTTTCAAAGCTGACCTTTACCCATGAAATGACCCGGATGATCGTCCTTGAACAGTTGTACAGGGCCTGTACGATAAATGGGGGCCAAAAATATCATAAATAACATGGAAACAAAAAAATATATAAAAAATATACCCGAAAGCTTTCGCAAATTTGCAAAGGAGGTTCAGTCGAATTCGGTCACTCCTCCTCACTCCATGTATGTCGTAGGCAGTGTTCTGACACCTGACTATGTCCCCGGCGGTTCCGACATAAACTCCCTCATCGTTATTGAAGAACACCAGCTTGATTTTCTGGATTTTCTCATCCTGATGGGCAAGGAATTCAAGCAACACGGAATAGCTCCGCCCCTGGTGATGACCGCTGAATATATCGACCATTCCCTGGATGTCTTTCCCATTGAGTTCTTTAATTTTCAGGCAATTCATCACACCCTGTTTGGAGAAGATCTCCTTGATCGGTTACAGATTGCCGACCAACATCTTCGCTTGCAGTGCGAACGGGAAATCAAGGCAAAACTGCTCTGGCTTGGCCAGGTCTACATTGAAACCCTTGGCGACCGGAATATGCTGTCGGAAAAACTGGCCGCATCCATTACCGGATACTTCCCTCTGTTTCGGGCCATCATTCATCTGGCCGGACGGGATGTGCCTCTGGGCTGCAGCGAGGTGCTGCAGACTCTGAATGAAACACTTAGCCTTGAAACAGATATTTTTAAGAGGATCCATCAAATGAAAATCTCAGGCCAACAACCGGCGCAACAGGGTGAGCTCTGTTCCTGTTTCAGCAGTTACTATCAAGCAACCCAGCATGTTGCCGGCTATGTCGATCAGCTCTCCTGCTAAAATCTTTTTTATTGTATTTCTATTTCTGCTCCTGCCCCTGTCGGTAGCAGCGGAGCCTGAGATACCCGCGCAAGCGCCCGGATATGTCGTTGATCTAGCCGGGGTGCTGGATGCCGGCAGAAAAAAACAGCTCGACAATCTTCTCCGAGATCTTGAACAGAAAACCACTGCCCAGGTGGTTATCTTAACCGTAAAGTCACTGGATGGTCAGGATATCAACTTATTTTCTCTCCAGACCGCCGAGCAGTGGAAGATCGGTCGTAAGGGTAAGGACAACGGGTTGTTGTTTGTGGTTGCCATCCAGGACCGGAAATATCGTTTTGAGGTCGGCTATGGTCTTGAAGCCGTCCTGCCTGACAGCCTGGTAGGTTCGATCGGCAGGAAAATTCTGGTTCCTTATTTTAAACAGGGTCAATATGCCGAGGGGATAACTGCGGCAACCGGTGCAGTCTTGAAAGTTCTTGAAACCTTTTACGGCGTTACAATTACTGGAATTGATCAACTGGTTGCAGTTGGCCGTCCAAAACGTAACGATAGATCTTCCGGGTTCCTGTTTTTCTTTTTCATCCTCATCGGCATTGTGATCGTGTATTCACGATCCGTGAATAAAAAGATGCACGGAAAGGGCGGTAACCGTTCTGGCGGCCCTGGTATGGGACCGATCATTTTCCCGGGCGGCGGATGGGGCGGAGGGTTCGGTGGATTCAGCGGCGGCGGTGGCGGCTTTGGCGGCGGCGGCGCATCAGGAGGCTGGTAGACCGCATTTTTTGTATTCGGATAAATTTTGTATTCTGATAATCAGGTGTTGCATTTGCGGGTGCATGAACAATTAAGGAGGATTCAGTGAGCCAGGGTATTAAAACGGTTTTGATTATTCTTGGGGTCCTGGTGGCCCTGGTTGCCGGTGTTGTCCTGTGGGGCGTAGGGCAGTACAACCGGGTCGTGACCATGGATGAACAGGTGAAGTCCCAGTGGGCCCAGGTGGAAAATCAGCTCAAACGCCGTTTTGACCTGATACCCAATCTGGTGGAAACCACCAAGGGGTACGCTAAACATGAGAAGGAAATTTTTGAAAACATAGCCAATGCCCGTACCAAATATTTTCAGGCCGGCAGCGTTGAACAAAAGGTTGCGGCTGCAAACGGGTTTGAGCGGGCCCTGTCCCGACTGCTGATGCTGCAGGAGCAGTATCCGAACTTAAAGGCCAACGAGTCCTTTCTAAAACTGCAGGATTCCCTGGAGGGCACGGAAAATCGTATCGCGGTTGAACGAAAACGGTACAACGATGCCGTACGCCAGCTCAACACCTATCGCCGGACAGTGGTCGGTCGTTTTATTACCGCCATGGCCGGAGTCGAGGCTGCACAGTATTTTGAGGTGCCTGAGTCCCAGCAGGAAGTACCCAGGGTGAAATTTTAATTCTATTTCTTAATCTCGGTAAAATTTATGGACGCCGTATTGGGCGACATAGGTCATATCCCCGGCCCAGGAAGGGTTGACGTCTTTGCGGTGATAAAAGGTTGCTCCGTCTGTAAAGTCGGATGTGGTCATGGCTTTTAAAGCAGACTGAAGGCAGTCAACCAGAGCGTCGGATTCCGTGGGCAGGTAGGAACTTTTTTGAAAGGTCCAGCTGAACTGATAGGGCGCATTTACGACCTGCTCGACACTTTCATGTGTCTTCACCGCACGGTTCAAGGTCACGTGGGCCACTGCCAGCTGGCCGATCTGCGGCTCGCTTCGTGCTTCGTGATAAATATTTAATGTGAGCCAGAGTAGTCCTTCCAGGAAACTCATCGTAAGCACCATTTAAAGAGGTATGTGTAACTGTTCATATCCGTATTGAGAAAAGAATAACCAATTATCAGGAAAAAGCAATACGTTGCCCCGCTATAATCAATCTGAGAACTATTACGCATTGAACTTACAGTATAATTTTTTTTACTTATTACGAATTTGTTACTCGCGTGCGATGAAAAGTCGCTACTGCAGAATTAATCGTTGGAATTTCCATCCAGTCCATTTTTATGTATATTCTCGGGTGAATCGATTGCGCGAATACTTTTGTATTTTTCCGCTAAAATGAAAATACACCTTTCCTGCCTGGAGTGAGTGAAGGCTGTTACCACTGAACAACCGTATGAAGGGCATGGACTGTGACCATCGAAGAAAAAATTCGAGGCATTGTTGAACGGATAACCTATCACAACGCCGACAGTGGCTGGTCCGTGATAAAGGTTACTCCGTTTAACGGCCATGGCGAACTGGTCACGGTGACGGTTCATCAGATGCGGGTCTTTGCCGGTGCCACCATGGAGTTTGCCGGTAACTGGGCTGTTCATCCCCGATTCGGTCGCCAGTTCAAGGCGGTCCGGGCCACCGAACTCAAGCCTGCAACCGCCGGAGCTCTTGAAAAATATCTCGGTTCCGGCCTGATTAAAGGGGTTGGTCCGAAAACCGCCCGCAAGATTGTCCGTCATTTTGGCTCCGATACGTTGGAGGTCTTTGAACACCATATAGAACGGTTGACGGAAGTGCAGGGGATTGCCGCAAAAAAACTCGCTTTAATAAAGAAGGCCTGGTCGGAGCACCGGGCAATTCGGGGCGTAATGATCTTTCTCCAGTCCCATGGCCTTTCCACCCTTTTTGCCGTTCGTATATATAAACAGTATGGTGATAATGCGATTTCTCTGGTCACTGAAAATCCATACCGGCTGGCGGTTGATTTTTATGGGATCGGTTTTTTTTCCGCCGACAGGATTGCCCTGTCCATAGGTTTTGCTGAAAATTCATCCCTGCGCATCAGAGCGGGCATTCGACACGTTCTCTCGGCAAGCAGAGAGCAGGGGCATTGCTATCTCATGCTCGATCAGATCAAGACCAGGGTTGCAGAACTTCTCCAGTTTGATCCTGGTACGGCTCTCGAAGAGCTTCTGGTTGACATGGCCGCAAAGCGTGAACTCTGCGTGCGGGATCTCAAGGTCAAAAAGGATACAATCGCCCGGTGCTATTATTCCCGCAGCCTTTATTATGATGAGGAGTATGTTGCCCGAAGAGTTGCCGGCCAATGCGAAAAAATAGTGGTTGATGAGGAAAGGGCGAACCACTGGCTTATGCGCTACGGCTCAAAGAGTGCAATTCAACTCAGCAGACAACAACAGCAGGCTGTTCTTGGTATTACCGGGGAAAAGTGCGCTGTTCTGACCGGCGGGCCCGGTTGCGGCAAGACCACCATTACCCGGGTGTTGGTGTCGCTGATGCAGGCCATGGGCCGTTCGGTGCTGTTGGCCGCCCCTACCGGCCGCGCGGCCCAGAGGATGACCGAGGTGATCGGACTTGAAGCAAGGACTATCCATCGGCTGCTTGAATACCAGGGCAGGGATTTCAAGCGCAACGAGGAAAACCAGCTGCATACCGATATGCTCATCGTTGACGAGTGCTCAATGCTCGATATCAGCCTCAGCGCCTCGCTCCTCAAGGCTGTTTCCAGGGATACGGCGATTCTTTTTATTGGTGATGCCGATCAGTTGCCCTCGGTTGGCGCCGGCAATGTGCTGCTTGATATTATTACATCCGGCGTAGTTCCCTGCTTTCATATCACTGAGATTTTTCGTCAGGCCAAAGAATCGCAGATTATAGCCAATGCCCATTTGATCAATTCCGGCAAAGTCCCGCGTATTAATTCACCTTTTAAAGATCCAGAACTCTGGAAGTCCTCGGATTGTTTTTTTATGGACGCCGAGGAGGCGACAGTCCGCGAGCTCCAGGTCATTGCCCGGATTAAAAGACATTATGCAACGGTGGAGGATCGTGAACAGGCAGCAGGTGGTGATCCGTATTCATGTACGGAAAACTCGTATCCCGCATCGGAGTTGCAGCTCCCGGAGTCATTTGGCCATGTATCCGGTCAAGCCGTAATGACCGCTGATTCGGCAGCAGGTGAACTGGCTGCGGTCCTGAAAAAGATCCACCCCTGGTCTTCACTCTACTATGGGTTGACTGCAGCGGATGTAATCCGAGAACTCTACGCAACATGGATTCCCAGGTATCACAAAGGACTGGAGATTCAGGTGCTGTCGCCGATGATCAGAGGAAGCCTTGGAACAGCCCGTTTAAATACGATGATCCAGGCCACGGTTAATCCTGCTGCCCGGGGCAGACAGGAACTGGCTCTGGGGGAAAAGATATTTCGGGTCGGCGACCGGGTTATCCACCGGCGCAATAATTATGATCTGGAGGTCTTTAATGGTGATATAGGTGTAATTGTAGCGATAGATAACACTGACCTTCGGTTGACGGTTGCCTTCCTGCCGGCTCATCGCGAAGTTGAGTATCAGCGTGAGCAGATCACGGAACTTGACCACGCCTTTGCCATTACCGTGCATAAGGCGCAAGGGTCCGAGTTCGATGTAGTCATTCTGCCGATAGTGTCCCAGCACTATCGAATGCTCTTTCGTAATCTTCTCTATACCGGCCTGACAAGAGCAAGCAGGCTCGCAATTTTTGTCGGCACCCGAAGGGCTTTTGCCATGGCCGTCCACAACAAAGATACCTCTGAGCGTCAAACGGCACTGGCCGCGTTGATCAGGGAATGTACCTGAAACCGGAATCGGAGAATGTAGAGTCTTGAGTTTTTTCAGCCCCGAAAATATTCACTGCTGAGGCAATCGTTTTTCAGGAGCGCTTTCTACCAAGAAAATTTAACATTAAATCTTCCAAGGTTAAGGAACAGCGGTACATATGCATGGCATATCCTGAATAACAATTCAGCATGATTTGACCAAGGTGTTGTCAATTTTTGCTTGAAAACAAAGAAGTTTTATGATAGATAGATTCCTCTTATCATCGACTTATCATAAGTTCGCCCCCTGCAGGCAGAAGCTCTTCAGCCTGATTTTAACTGTGTGAGAAACTCAGATCAAAAAAGTGAGAAACTCAGGTCTTAAAATAAATAGAAGGTAAGGAGTACTATGAGTGCAAAAATAATCAGCGGAACTGAAACAGCTAAAGCTATCCGTGAAGAATTGAAAACCGAAGTTGCCCAGTTAAAAGAAAAACATGACCTTGTTCCCGGGCTGGTCACCATTCTGGTTGGAGAGGATCCTGCTTCACAATCCTATGTCGCTGCAAAAAATAAAACCGCTCATAACCTGGGCATTCATTCCGAGCAGATAACGCTGGACGTTGAGACCAGTGAGGAAGACCTCCTTGCCCTGGTTGATAAATATAACAACGATCCGAAAATTCACGGTATTCTTGTTCAGCTTCCCCTGCCGAAACATATCAATGAGGCCAAGGTATTATACACCATTGATCCGAATAAGGATGTCGACGGCTTCCATCCGGTGAATGTGGGTAAGATGATGCTTGGAGAACAGTGTTTTCTTCCCTGTACGCCCCATGGCTGTCTTGAGCTCCTGCAACGCTCCGGTATCGAAACCAGTGGCGCAGAGGTTGTGGTTATCGGTCGCTCAAATATTGTCGGCAAACCTGTTGCCAACTTGATGATGCAGAAGCGTAAAGGCGGGAATGCTACGGTCACTCTCTGCCATACCCGAACCAAGGATATGGATTTTCATACCAAAAGAGCCGATATCCTGGTGGTTGCCGCCGGTGTTGCCAACATGATTAAGGCCGATCAGGTAAAAGAGGGTGTTGTGGTTATAGATGTCGGGGTCAACCGTATAGGTATGTCGAAGACCGGAAAGGCCATCCTTGCCGGTGATGTTGAGTTTGAATCCGTCAAGGAAAAGGCCTCCGCCATTACTCCCGTTCCCGGCGGAGTCGGCCCGATGACGATTACCATGCTTATGAAAAATACCGTCCAGGCCGCACGTCAGTTATCCGGGTTGGAGTAACGTACAGGTTATTATATATTTCAGGGCGCAATCCGGGTGTACTTCGGGACTGCCCTCTTAGTCTTTGACTTCTGCTGAGGAGCCGCATCATGACAAGTCAGAAAGGATGTGAAAGTTGTAATACCATAACCGGAGAGTCGACCATAGATCTCCTGAATCAGGATCTTGCCAAGCAGGTTCGCACCGCCTATGATCGGCTTGAAGACCGCGGCATGTCCGCCTGTCTCTTTGGGTCCGGCGGCACCTGCTGTCGAATTTGCAATATGGGGCCCTGTCAGATAATTGACGGCGTTGAGTCCATGATCGGTGTCTGTGGCGCAACCGCTGATACTGTAGCCGCCAGAAACTTTGCCCGAATTGTTGCTGCCGGAACAGCTGCCCATACCGATCATGCCCGTGAAATGGTTCGTGGATTTATCGCCACCGCCAAAGGGGAGACCCCGCATGAGATCAAGGATGTGGATAAACTCAACAAGATGGCGGAACTCTTTGATATCGAAATTGAAGGTCGAGACAAAAATGAGATAGCCCTGGAACTCGGTGAACGGGCACTGGCAGAATTTGGCCAGCAGGAAGGCACTTTGACTATGCTCAAACGAGCGCCTGAAAAGCAGCAGGAGATCTGGAAAAGAGAAGGGGTTGAACCCCGTGGTATCGACCGTGAGGTTGTCGAGACCATGCACCGGACCCATATGGGTGTTGACCAGGAATATCACAATATCATGAAGCAGGCCGCTCGCTGCTCACTGGCCGACGGCTGGGGAGCTTCCATGCTGTCCACCGAGCTCACCGATATCATGTTCGGCACCCCGGTTCCAATACGGGCTATTGTCGATCTTGGCGTACTGCGTGAAGATATGGTCAATGTAACCGTACATGGCCATGAGCCGCTGTTGGCTGAGTCACTCTGCCTGGCTGCTGATGACGAAGAGATTCTTGCCCTGGCCAAGAAGGTCGGGGCCAAGGGTATCAATCTTGCCGGTGTCTGCTGCACCGGTAATGAGATCCTGATGCGACGTGGTATCCCGGTCGCTGGTTCCTTTATCCAGCAGGAGATGGTGTTGGCAACCGGAGCGGTTGAGGCCATGGTCGTCGATGTTCAGTGCGTCATGCAGTCGGTTGCCCAGGTAGTAAAAAACAAACACACCGACATCATCACCACCAATTACCGGGCCAAGATGCCCGATGCCATCCATATTCAGTTTGAGGAACACGATGCCTATAATTGTGCCAAGGAAATCCTCAAAAAGGCTATCGGCAACTTTAAAAAACGCGGCGAGTACTATATCCCGGAAAATAAAAAACTCGACGTTGTGGTCGGTTTTTCCCACGAGACCATCAACTACATGCTTGGCGGCCGTTTCCGTCAGTCTTATCGGCCGCTCAATGATAATATTATCAATGGCCGTATCCGAGGCGTAGGTGCTCTGGTTGGTTGCGAGCATTACAAGTACTCAGATGATGTTCATTTTGAAATTGCCAAAAAACTGATCGAGAATAATGTCCTTGTGCTGGTAACCGGTTGTGCTGCCCAGGCCTTGGGGCGCCGCGGTCTTCTGCGTCCGGAAGCAGCAACTGAATATGCCGGTGAAGGTCTGAAATCTGTCTGTGAGACCGTTGGCATGCCTCCGGTTCTCCATGTTGGATCCTGCGTCGATAACTCCCGTCTGCTTATTGCCCTGACTGAAATGGTTAAAGAAGGCGGACTTGGTGATGATATCTCCGAACTGCCTGCAGTTGGTTCGGCTCCGTTGTGGATGAGTGAAAAAGCCGTTGCAATCGGTCAGTACTTCGTCACCAGCGGCGCCCATGTTGTCTTTCAGAACCTGCCGACTACCGGGGCCAAGGCATTTAATGAGTTTATTTTAAAAGGCATGAAAGATGTCTATGGTGCCAGTTGGGGTGTAGCCGAGACCGCTGAGGAAATTGCCGATGCAATGATTGCCGCCATTGATGAGAAACGTGATGCCCTTGGAATCAACAAGAAGCAGGAGCGGGTACTCATGGATATGCAGATGCGTCGTGATCTTGAAGCCGGACAGGCTCTGCCTGGTGCCGGCTGTGGACATGGTGGTAATCAATAAATAAAGTCCTTACGACAGGTCTATCTGCGGGTGGGCCTGTCCAGCGTATTGAGAGAGAATAAGCCCCGCCAGGGTCTATCAGGAAATATGAAGGGGAAGGAGGATCGATGAAATCAGGGAGTAATCTGGAGCGGGTACTTGCAAGCGGTGAGTTTGCCGTGACCGGTGAGCTGGGGCCGCCCAAAAACAGCGACCCTGAGGTGGTCAGAAAAAAAGCACGCATCCTCAAGGGGAATGTGGATGCGGTTAATATTACAGACTGCCAGACCGCTATTGTCCGGATGTCCAGTATCGGTGCCGGTCTGATAACACAGTCTGAAGGAGTTGAACCGGTCATCCAGATGACCTGTCGTGACCGCAATCGGATCGGTATGCAGAGTGACCTGCTGGCTGCTTCAGCCATGGGCTTGAAGAACCTGCTCTGCCTCACCGGTGATCACCAGAAATTTGGTAATCATCCCGGTTCAAAAGGTGTCTTTGATATGGATTCCATCCAGATGCTCGGCATGGTTCGGGACATGCGGGATGCGAAAAAATTTCAATGCGGTGAAGAGATTAAAGGTTCCGCACCCAAGCTTTTTCTTGGCGCTGCCGCCAACCCCTTTGCCTATCCCTTTGAATTTCGTGCTGTTCGTCTGGGCAAAAAGGTTGCTTCCGGAGCCGATTTTATCCAGACACAGATCATCTACAACGTAGAAAAATTTGCCAAATTCATGGAGATGTGCCGTGATATGGGCCTGGATAAAAAAGTCTACATCCTGGCTGGTGTTACCCCGCCTAAGTCTCTGGGCATGGCCCGGTACATGAAAAAATTCGTTCCGGGTATGGACGTGACCGATGAGGTCATTGACCGGATGAAAGGTGCCAAAGATAAGAAGCAGGAAGGCATCAATATATGTGTCGACATTATAAATCAGGTCAAGGAGATCAAGGGTGTTGCCGGTGTCCATGTCATGGCCATTGAGTGGGAGGAGGCCGTCGCCGAGATTTGCGAAAAAGCCGGTCTGCTGCCCAGACCGACCTTTGATGCGGTAGACGAACCCGCTGCCACCGAAACCGTTGTCACTGAGACTGTTACCGTTCGACCTCCTGAAAAGAAGGTTGATGCCGCTGATACGCAGGCGGCCGATGATGTGCTTGTCCAGGCCAGAAAAGAGGCCCAGCAGATAGTTGCTGCCGCCCGTGCCGAGGCCCAATCGATTAAAACACAGGCTGCACCCGGGTCTGTAGAAGAGAATAAAGGCAATATCGTTGCCGGTGCCCAGAGTGATGCAGGAGAACATGCGATGAATGAAAAAGAGCGCCTGATGGCGTTGGAGTCTATGAAGCAGGGACTTGAGGCGTTAAAAAGGCCTATGGCCTGGACGACGATCAATTTGCAGCCCTGATGAACTTTGCCGGCGCTGAAGCCATCTTAAAGAAAGAACCGCCGACTGGTGCTGCAGCTCCTGCAGCTCCTGCAGCTCCTGCAGCTCCTGCAGCTCAATCAGCCGCACCTGCCGTAGAAGCTGCCCCTGCCCCCAAGGTGGATGCAGAAGCTAATGGCGCAGCAGCCAAAGCAAAGGCGGATGCCGAAGCCAAGGCCAAAGCGGAAAGCGAGGCCAAAGCCGCAGCTGAAGCGAAGGCCAAGGCTGAGGCAGATGCTCAAGCTGATGCAGAGGCAAAACAAAAGGCGGATGCCAAAGCCAAAGCGGAAAGTGAGGCCAAAGCCGCAGTCGAGGCCAAAGCGAAGGCTGAGGCTGAGGTAAAGGCCAAGCGGGAAGCCGAAGCAGCTAAAGCCGCCGAAGCAAAACCGGTATCAAAGCCTGTCCCTGAAGGTCTTGGTGCTCCAGAACTTGCTGCTGAACAAACACCTTTTGCAGATCGGGCCACCAAGGTGCCTGCTTCCTCGTATAAACAGGACTATTCCGGTACAATCCGCGAGGTTGTGCTCGGTAATGGCGACAATACCATCACTGTCGGTGGTTCTGAAGTCCTTCCTTTCCATCTCTTTGAAGGAAAGATGCCTCACGAGCCGCTTATTGCCATGGAAGTCCAGGATGTCAAGCCGGATAACTGGCCTGCCACTCTGACCCAGTATTTTGATGACGTCATGGATAATCCTGTTGCCTGGGCACAGAAATGCGTCAATGAGTACAATGCCGATGCCCTTAATATTTACCTGATCGGTACCGATCCCAACGGAGAAAACAGGTCGGCAGCCGATGCGGCTAAAGATGCGGCCGCAATTATCGAGGCCGTTGATGTGCCTATCATTGTCTGGGGTTGTGGTAACAACGAAAAAGATACCGACACCCTGCGTGAGGTTACTTCAATAATCGGTGATAAGAAAGTCTGTCTGGCCCCTCTGGAAGATGCCAACTATCGCGCTATCGGCGCAACCGCCATGGCCTTTCAGCATCCCATGGTTGCAGCCTCGCCCATTGATGTTAATCTGGCCAAACAGTTGAACATTCTCCTTGAGAACCTCGGGGTCAGCCTTGATAACGTCTTGATGGATCCCTCCATAGGAGCCCTTGGATACGGTATTGAGTACACTTACTCGGTCATGGAGCGGATTAGAATTGCCGCTCTGACCCAGCAGGACGAGAAACTCCAGGTGCCGATTATCTGTAACCTCGGCCGAGAGGTTTGGAAGACCAAAGAGGTCGGCCTGCCCTCCGATGCGGTCCTTGGTGACCAGGAACGCCGTGGAATCATGATGGAGGCCATGACCGCTTCCTGTATGATGATGGCCGGTGGTGAGGTTTTGATCATGCGTCACCCCAAGGCGATCAATATGGCCAAGTCGCTTATCAAAGGCTTGATGGCATAATTAAAGATTCAAACAGTTTTATAACTTAAACTATATCCAGGAGTTATCTCAATGTCGAAGATCATCTGTTCCGCAGCGATTCGTGGCGCCAAGAATATCATTGACATGGCCGAAGCAAGCTACGAAGAGGCCCTGAAAAAATTCGGCCCTGAACAGGAAGTTTCCTTCCCCAATACAGCGTACTTTCTGCCTATTATCTATTCCATGCTTGGAGCCAAAGTTGAAAAACTCGGCGACATGAAGGATATCTTCCAGGAATGCCGTGGTCTTCTTCCTGCGGTTGTCACTGAGGATATATGGCTACCGTATCTGGCCCCGGCCCTTGATGCCGGTATGGCCACCTTCTTTGCCGAGGAAATGTATGAGGCTATTCGTTACTTGAATGAGCCTAATTTTTACACCAAATCCGAGGACCCAATAGAAGAAAATTTATGGCTTGGTGCTGCCGATGACGTCATCTTCCGTAAACGCGGTGTGGAGTTCGTCGATGGAACAGCTCCCGGTTTTGCTGCTATTATGGGTACTCCTTCTGATAAAGAAGTTGCCTCTAAAATTGCCCTGGAGTTGCAGGAAAAGAATCTGTACATCTTCATGCATGACCAGAGTGAGGGCAAGAATATGGCCGAACTGCTGGTTGAAAACGGTGTCCAGGTCGGCTGGGGTACCCGTCTGGTTCCCTTTGGTAAATCCTATACTTCAGCCGTCTTTGCCATCGGTTTTGCCTGTCGAGTAGCGCTTGCCTTTGGTGGTATCAAACCCGGCGATTATAAAGGCAACCTGTTGTACAACAAGGATCGGACCTTTGCCTTTATCATGGCGTTCGGCCCGGTTTCCGATGAATGGTATGCCAATGCCGCCGGAGCCATCAACTGGGGTTTCCCGACTATTTCCGACTACGATATTCCCGAGGTTCTGCCAACCGGTATATGTACATACGAGCACGTTGTTTCAAATATTGCTCATGATGAAATTGTTCAGAAGGCCATTGAGGTTCGTGGTCTGAAGGTCAACGTAACCAAGATTGACATCCCCATGTCGTTTGGTCCCGCCTTCGAGGGTGAGCGTATCCGCAAAGATGACCTCTACATGGAATGCGGCGGTGGTCGAACCACAGGTGTCGAGGTTCTTATTTCCAAGGAAATGGATGAGGTGGAAGATGGCCTTGTTATCATGGAAGGTCCTGATATCTGCGATATTGAAGAGGGGCAGAATCTCCCCATCGGTATCCTGGTTGAGGTTGCCGGACGTGAAATGCAATCTGACTTTGAACCCATCCTTGAGCGTCAGTTTCATCACTTGATGAACTATGTCCAGGGAATCATGCACATTGGTCAGCGAAATATCATGTGGGTTCGGATTGGTAAAGGGGCGGTCGAAAAAGGCTTTTCCTTTAAACATCTCGGGATTGTTCTTCATGGGAAACTGCATCAGGAATTCGGCGCTATTCTCGATAAGGTGCAGGTCAAAATTTACACCATCCAGGAGAAGGTTGAAGAGGTCATGGAACTGGCAAAGGGTGTCTATACCGAACGTGATCTGCGTTTAGGTGCGATGACCGACGAAAGTGAAGAAGTTTTTTATTCCTGTACCCTCTGTCAATCCTTTGCTCCCAGCCATGTCTGTGTAATCACCCCTGAGCGAATCGGTATGTGTGGTGCCTACAACTGGCTTGACGGCAAAGCCTCGTTCCAGATCAACCCGACCGGTCCAAACCAGCCCATTGATAAAGGCGAATGTACCGACGTCGACAACGGATATTACACCGGCATCAATGCGTTTGTTAAGCAGGCCTCCCGTGGAGCAGTAACCGAGGTCAGCTGTTACTCGTTGATGAACAATCCCATGACTGCTTGCGGCTGCTTTGAAGCCATTGCCGCCATGCTGCCCCAATGTAACGGTATCATGGTCGTCAATCGTGATTTCAGAGGCATGACCCCATCGGGCATGAAATTCACCACCCTGGCCGGTATGGCCGGTGGAGGTATGCAGACCCCTGGTTTTATGGGGGTTTCCAAGCATTACATGACCAGCAATAAATTGTTCAAGGCCGAAGGCGGGCTCAAACGTGTTGTCTGGATCCCCAAAATGCTCAAGGATGAGATTGCTGATAAACTTCGTCAGTGTTGTGAAGACATCGGTATGCCTGAGCTTTTTGACATGATTGCTACAGAAGAGCAGGGGACGACCGAAGAAGAGATTCTTGTGTTCCTCAAGGAAAAAGGGCATCCGGCCCTTGAAATGGATACAGCCATTGGCTGATTAAGATAATGTAACTACGTTCAGGAACGTTCTATCTGAACAGTTACAAAATAATTGCTATGAGTTGCCGGTTACGGGAAAAATATCCCACCGGCTTTTGCGATACGCTTTAAGGAGGAAAGAGACAATGGCGTTAACCGGTATACAGATTCTCAAGATGCTGCCCAAAAAGAATTGTGGTGAATGCAGCATCCCCACATGTCTTGCCTTTGCCATGAAAGTGGCAGCAGGCCAGACCGAGATCGAAGAATGCCCCTATGTCAGTGATGAGGCAAAGGCTACCATTGGTGAGGCATCTGCTCCTCCAATCCGTACCATTAAGATCGGTTCCGGTGATGCAGAGTTTGTCGCCGGCGGAGAGACCTGTCTCTTCCGTCATGAGAAACGGTTTGAAAATCAAACCGGAATTGCCATCCTCATGTCAGCAGACGAGGATGCCGCCTCTATCGACGGAAAAATCGAACGTTTTAACGCCATGGTCTATGAGCGCGTCGGTGTATACATGCGTGCCAATCTGGTTGCCCTTAAGGACACCGGTGACGGTGGCGCCTTTACCGCCCTGACCGAAAAGGTCATTGAAAAACTGCCCAAAGCCGCTGTTATCCTGATGTCTGAAAGCGCTGAGAATCTGAAAACTGCAGCAAATGCCTGCGGTGATCGTACACCGATTCTCTTTGGTGCAACCGCAGACAACTGTGATGATATTGCCGCCCTTGGTAAAGAGCTGAATGCTCCTGTCGGGGTTAAGGGCAAAAACCTTGATGATCTGGTCGAGGTTTCCGGTAAGCTTATTGACGCCGGAGTTAAGGACATGGTTCTTGATACCGGCGCCCGGACCATGCGGGGAGCACTTGAAGACAACATTGTTGCCCGCCGCTCCGCAGTCAAGGAGAAGTATAAGCCGCTCGGTTTCCCGACCATTACATTTCCCTGTGAGATGACCGACGACCTGATGATGGAGGCCATGATCGCCTCCGTTCTGATGGCCAAATATGCAGGTATTGTGGTTCTGTCCGATATTCAGGGTGATGTCCTCTTCCCGCTCCTGCTTGAGCAGTTGAACATCTTCACCGATCCGCAGCGGCCCATGGTCGTCCAGGAAGACATTTACCCGATAACCGGGCCGGATGAGAATTCACCGGTGCTGATTACCTGTAACTTCTCCCTGACCTACTTTATCGTCTCCGGTGAGATTGAAGGCTCCAAGGTTCCTTCCTGGCTGCTGATAAAAGACACAGAAGGTCTGTCTGTTCTGACCGCCTGGGCCGCCGGTAAATTCGGTGCCGATCTTATTGCCCAGTTTGTCAACAAATCAGGCATCGGCGATAAGGTAAAACATCACGAGTTGATTATTCCCGGGTATCTTGCAACCATTAAGGGCGAACTTGAAGAGGAACTTCCCGACTGGACCATCACCATCGGTCCGCGTGAAGCCGGACATCTGCCCGCGTTCCTCAAGGACTGGAAGCCGGCAGCGTAGACCGGAACCAGGGCTAAGGAATTATGGATCAGGAATAGAGATTTAATTCTCATTCTGATCCTTATTTTTCTCCATTCCTATCCCCTGGACACCAACCCTAACTCCTGATTCATACACATGACAGTTACACTCACCATAGACGATAACCAGGTCATCGCCGAGAAAGGGTTAACCATCCTCGAGGTAGCCAAACGTTCCGAGATTACCATCCCGACCCTGTGCCATATTGCCGGGACTGTCTCCGAAAATCCCTGTGAAATCTGTGCGGTTCAGATAGCCGAAGCGGAAAAATATGGTCTGAAGTCCTCTTTGTCCACAGAAGGACTCTTCCGAGCCTGTGTGACCCTGGCAAAAGAGGGCATGGAAATCCATACAGGTTCCGACGATGTTATTGCTCATCGCCAGGAACGGCTTGCAATTTTGTCACAGACCCATTTCGGCGACTGTAAAGCTCCATGTAACCTTACCTGCCCAGGCCAGATTAATGTTCAGGGGTATATCGCTCATGTGGCTAAAGGGGAATACGAAGAGGCCCTGCGGCTGGTCATGGATCGGAATCCGGTGCCGTTTTCAGTCGGCCGGGTCTGTCCCCGATTCTGTGAGACCCGCTGTCGTCGTATTCTTATCGACGAACCTGTTTCAATCAACCACTTGAAACGTTTTGTTGCCGACTGGTGCATGGCCAACAATATCGATCTTGCTATCCCTAAAGATAAACCAACCGGCAAGCGAATTGCGGTTATCGGCGGTGGACCTGCCGGACTCTCAGCTGCTTTTTTCCTGACCCGCAAGGGACATGACGTAACGATTTTTGAGTCGGAACCCAAGCTTGGCGGTGCCCTGCGCTATGGGTTCCCGGAGTATAAAGTCCCCAAGGAAATTCTGGATTACGAGATCAATGCCATTCTCAAGATGGGGATTAATATACGACTCAGTCAACGCTGGGGCAAGGACTTCAGCCTCCAGGACCTTAATGACATGGGGTATGATGCAACCTTCATAGCAGTTGGCGCAGGAATTGATCAACCGATGGATGTGCCCTGTACCGATAAAGGCCATGTCTACACCGCAACCGAATTTCTTTACTTGATCAACGAGGGCAAGCCCCTTGAACTCGGTAAGAGAGCGGCGGTGATCGGCGGCAATAATATTGCCATGGAGGTCGCCCGCAGCCTGCGAAGAAACGGGGTTGAACAGGTCACGGTTATTTACCCCAGAGCCCGGATTGAAATGCCGGCCAATCAGCGAAATATCAAGGAAGCTGAAAAAGAGGGCGTACAATTCCTTTTAATGGCTTCTCCGGTCGGGATTTGCGGACTAAGTGAAAACGAAAGCCGCCTCAAGCTTGACCTGATCCGGATGAAACTTGGCGAGCCCGATAAACGTGGTAAACGAGAACCGCTGCCCATCCCCGATTCCACGAATTCGCTCAGCGTCGACACGGTGGTCAGTTCGCTTGGCCAGTTGGCTGTCGATGGATCAGTCACCGGCGGTGCACTTGAAGAGTCTATAAAAATTTCTCCAAAGGGTATGTTCGTTGCCAACCCCCGTTCATCACAGACCAGTGTGGACGGTGTTTTTGCAGGGGGCGATGCTGCTACCGGTTCTAAATCCGTTATCCAGGCGGTTGTTTCAGCCCGAAGAGCGGCAAACAACATCCATTCATATGTTATGGATGTGCCAAAGGATCCTGCCGACAACCGTTTTAACTTTACCCGTGGTAAATCATTTGACGATGTCGCCCTGAAAAACTTTGACGGCATCAACGTAAAACTTCGGGAAAAAATGCCCGAACGCCCCCCCGAGGTCTGTGTTCAGGATTTCGACGAGGTCAAGCTTGGTTTTACCGAAAAAATGGCCCACAGAGAAGCCGAACGCTGTCTGTCCTGCGGTTGTACGGCCTTTGAACGCTGCGATTTGAAGCGCCTTGATATTGATTTCCAAGTCAATATCAATAAAACGGGGATGGGAAAAATTCCCTGGTACCCCATTGATTCCGATCATCGGGCAATTCGGGTCGATCGCAATAAATGTATTTACTGCATGCGCTGTGTGCGCTCCTGTGAATATGATGCCCTGGAATTAAAGGTGCAGTCCCTTGATCCTATGGGCAGACCACTGGGCCTGGAAATTATCTTTAATGAAAATTGTGTTTCCTGCGGCAAATGCGTGGACAACTGTTCCACCGGTGCGCTTAATAAAAAGAATCGCATTGTTCCGATTCAGTCAGAGGTTGTTCAGGATATTCGTACCACCTGTCCTTACTGCGGCACCGGCTGTCAGATTGACCTCAAAGTCAAGGGTAAAACCATTCTTGAGGTTACAGCTGATTCCGATGCGATCCCGAATTTCGGCGATCTCTGTGTCAAGGGACGGTTCGGCCATAACTTTATCCAGCATCCCGATCGGCTGAAAACGCCGATGATTCGCTGGCACAAGGACGGCGTTCTTGAACCCGCCACCTGGGAACAGGCCCTTGACTTCATGGCCGGTTCATTTGCCCGTATTCTTGGCGAATACGGTGCTGATGCCCTGGCCGGACTCTCATCGGCCCGGTGTACCACCGAAGAAAATTATGCTTTTCAAAAGTTTTTCCGGGTGGCCATCGGCACTAACAACGTTGATCACTGTGCCCGCTACTGACACAGCCCAACGGTGACCGGTCTGGTCACAGTCCTTGGCTCGGGAGCAATGACCAACACCATTGAGGGGGTCGTTGATAACGATGTCCTGCTGGTGATTGGTTCAAATACCACCGAGACCCATCCGGTTATCGGTGTTCGCATGCGCCGTGCGGTTAAAAAGGGAGCCAAGCTTATCGTTGCCGATCCGAGAAAGATCGGGCTGACCGATGATGCGGCCCTGTGGTTACGGCAACGACCCGGAACCGATGGTGCATTGATCAACGCGCTCTGTCATGTCATTCTGCGGGAAGGGCTTGAAGATGCAGCGTATATCAAGGAACGAACGGAGAATTTCAAGGCCTTTAAGGAATCGGTCTCGGAATGTACTCCCCAGTGGGCCGAACAGATCACCGGTGTTGCTGCTGTTGATATTGAACAGGCCGCAAAGCTCTACGCTGGAGCTGAGCGGGCTGGAATCTATTATACCATGGGAATTACCCAGCACACCTCGGGCACGGATAACGTCTGCGCCCTGGCCAACCTTGCTCTGCTGACCGGGAATCTCGGTAAGCATGGGGCCGGTCTCAATCCACTGCGGGGACAGAACAATGTTCAGGGCGCCAGCGACATGGGCTGTAATCCTGTGTTCTATCCCGGATATCAGCGGGTCGACGATGAGGGCCACCAGCAAAAATTTGAAGAATTGTGGGGAACACCGCTCTCTCCGGAGCCGGGTTTAACCGCAACCGAGATGCCGGCTGCCATACATGAGGGCAAACTGAAAGGGCTGTGGATCATGGGCGAAAACCCTGTTCTCAGTGACCCGAACAGTGCCCATGTCAGCGAGGCCTTTAAACATCTTGATATCCTGGTTGTGCAGGACATCTTCTTAACCGAGACCGCTGAGATTGCCGACGTCGTGCTGCCGGCGGCTTCTTTTGCGGAAAAAGACGGAACGTTTACCAATACCGAACGTAGAGTACAGCGGGTTCGTAAAGCCGTCCCTCCGCCGGGCAGTGCGCTCGATGACCTGACTATCATCAATCAGGTCAGCGCCCGGATGATCGGCAACGGCAGGCAGAAGGCAAATGATGCTGCCGCCACTTTTGATGAGATTACCAAAACCTGGGTTGCGATGGCCGGTATGGACTATGATCGGCTTGAGAGTGAAAGCCTGCAGTGGCCTTGTCCTGAAAGGAATCACCCCGGAACCCCGGTTCTGCATGAAAACGGGTTTCCCCGCGGCAAGGCACTTTTTTCAGCCATTACCTGGAACGGACCCGATGAGCTGCCTGATGAGGAATATCCACTGGTGCTTTCCACTGGCCGTATTCTCTATCAGTACCATACGGGAACCATGACCAGGCGCTCCGAAGTGCTTGAAGAGTCGGCCCCGTCGCCGTATGTGGAGATGAACCCGGCTGATGCTGAAATCTTAAGCCTTGAAGAAGGTGAAACCGTGCAGGCAAGCACCCGTCGCGGACAAATAACCCTGCCGGTCAGGATTACCGATCGGGTGTATAAGGGGATGGTATTCATGCCGTTTCACTATAAAGAGGCCGCAGCCAACCTGTTGACCAACGACGCCCTTGATCCTGTATGTAAGATACCCGAGGCCAAGGTCTGCGCCATTAAAATAGAAAAAGTTGAAGATGTATCTGCGTAGAGCCGATGCATGAACGTCGCATCTATAAGTAGAACGAAATTTGTGAAAATAACAAAACTCGAGAATGCATCAGCGTAGATCGGATGTATTCAAAAATAATAAGATGTTAAAAAAGAATCAGTAACTTTCACTCTGGAGATTGTAATGGGAAAAGGAATGGAACATAGAGCCGGATCAGTAATGGTCGTCGGCGGTGGTATTGCCGGTGTGCAGGCCGCCCTGGACCTGACTGAACTCGGTTACTACGTTTATCTGGTGGAAAAGGCAGCTGTTGTCGGCGGAGTTATGGCTCAGCTCGATAAAACATTTCCCACCAATGACTGCTCTCTTTGAATACTTGCGCCCAAGCTCGTAGAGGCCGGTCGGTCTCCAAATATTGAGATGCTCACTAATGCCGATTTTCTGGCATTGGACGGAAAACCAGGTGATTTTACCGCAAAAATCAGGCAGCGCCCGCGCTATATTGATGCGGATTCCTGTACGGCCTGTGGTCTGTGTACGCAGTACTGCCCTAAACATCATGTGGATTCCTATAACGAAGGGTTGTCGATCACCCGACCCATCCATATCGATTATGCCCAGGCAGTACCAGCCACCTACTACATCGATCCCTCAACCTGCCTGCATTTGCTCCATGACACCTGCCAGATCTGTGTGCCTGTCTGTCAGAGCCACGCCATTAACTTCAAGCAGCAGCCGGAAGAGCTGGAACTGAAAGTAGGGGCGGTCATTCTGTCCCCGGGTTTCGGTAAGATTGGAGAAGATACACTGGCAAAATTCAGCTACGGTAAACATCCTGATGTTGTCACCAGTTTTGAATTTGAACGGATGACAACCGCCTCCGGACCGTTTCTGGGTGAGGTAAAGTGTTTTTCCGACGGCCGGCATCCTAAAAGTATCGCTTTTATCCAATGCGTCGGCTCCCGAGATCTCGGTTGCGACAACGGCTACTGTTCCTCGGTCTGCTGCATGTATGCCATAAAAGAAGCCATGGTTGCCAAGGAGCATGACCCGGAAGTTGAAATCACCGTCTACTACATGGACATCCGCACCCAGGGCAAGGATTTTGACAAGGCCCAGCAGCGGGCCGAAGCCATGGGTATTCGCTTTATCCGGGCCAAGGTCGGTGCTGTAACCCCATGGGAAAACAGGTTGCAGTTGACCTATTCCACCCTTGACGGCCGTCATGAGTTTGACCCCTTTGACATGGTCGTCCTGTCCGTAGGTCTTGAGTCTCCGCGCGATGCCAAGGGTATTGCCGAAATTACCGGAATTGAACTCAACGAATATGACTTTGCTAAATCCAACACCTTTGATCCCCTGACCACCAACCGGGAAGGGATAATCGTCGCCGGTGCCTTCCAGGGCCCCAAGGATATCCCGGAATCGGTAACCCAGGCCTCGGCCGCGGCAGGAATTGTCGCCGGCCTGCTTGAAAAACAACGTGGGCAGGGAATTATCCATAAGGATTATCCTGCAGAAAAAGCTGAAACTGATGAACCGCGGATTGGCGTCTTTGTCTGCCATTGCGGGATCAATATCAGTTCGGTGGTTGATGTTATCAAGGTCGAAAACTCGGTTGAAGACATGGAAGGAGTGGTCTATCACACCGATTCGCTCTACTCCTGTTCTCAGGATGCGATCGAGACCCTGAAGAAAACCATTATCGAACATGATCTGAACCGGGTTGTTATAGCGGCCTGTTCGCCGCGTACCCATGAACCGCTCTTTCAGGAGACCTTGAAAGATGCGGGTCTTAACCCCTGTCTGGTTGAGATGGTGAACATCCGCGATCAATGTTCCTGGGTCCATGCCGGTGAGCCGGGTGCAGCGACCGACAAATCCGAGGATCTTGTCCGGATGGCTGTTGCCAAGGCCCGAAAACTCAAACCATTACCGGCACAGACCGTACCGGTTACAGCCAAGGCCCTGATTGTCGGCGGTGGAATTGCCGGGATGACGGTCGCCCTGACTCTTGCCGATCAGGGGTTTGAATCGGTACTGCTGGAAAAGAGTAAGGCCCTTGGTGGAAATCTTGGGTTGCTCAACCATACCCTGGACCACAGTGAGACCGCCTCGCATCTGAAGGCTCTGGTTGCTAAGGTCAAGAAGAATAAAAAAATCGATGTGCTGACCAATGCCTCTCTTGAACAGAGTGCCGGTTTTATAGGTAATTTCTCCTCCGTGATTTCGGCAGGTGCCGGTAAATCGAAGAAGGAGCATACCGTTGATCACGGGGTTGTTATTCTTGCAACCGGAGGTCATGAGCATCGTCCGGACGGCTACCTGCTTGAGAAAAGCAGCAAGGTTCTGACCCAGCAGGAATTGGAGAAACGGCTTGCCGGTACATCCAAGAACCGGGCTCCGGATTCGGTTATTATGATCCAGTGTGCAGGCTCTCGCGGTGATGATCTCAATTACTGCTCCAAGGTTTGCTGTAATCATGCGGTTAAAAATGCACTGCAGATCAAAGAGCTTAATCCTGCTTCCCAGGTTATTGTCCTGTACCGCGACATGCGAACCTACGGCTATGCCGAGGATGCCTATCGTGAGGCTCGTTTGAAGGGAGTTGTGTTTATCCCCTACGACCTTGACCATAAACCGGAGATCTATGAGAAGAGCCGCAAACTGCATGTGAAGTTTTTTGATTCACTCATGCAGGAAGAGGTGGACATGACCCCGGATCTGGTTGCCCTGTCGGTAGGGATCGTGCCCGACGGCACCGAGGATCTGAGCAAGCTGCTCAAGGCCCCTCTGACCGATGATAAGTTTTTTCTTGAGGCCCATGTCAAGCTGCGACCGGTAGAACTGCCGGTGGCAGGTGTGTATGTCTGTGGACTGGCGCACGGCCCTAAACCGGTAGACGAAACCATAGCCCAGGCCCAGGCTGCAGCTGCCAAGGCTGCCATACCGCTGGTCAAGGGTTCGGTCTCGGTTGATCCTATTGTGTCCACAGTTGATGAAGACACCTGTATTGGCTGTAGTCTCTGCGCCAGTCTCTGCCCATTTGGTGCGATTGAAATGATCAAGGTCGGCAAAAAACGCAAGGCCAGAACCATTGCCGCCTCGTGCAAGGCCTGTGGTATCTGTGCAAGCCATTGCCCGACCTTTGCCATCTCCATGGGTGGATTTACCAATGACCAGATAAATTCCCAGATTGAGGCCTTTGGTAAGGCCACTGAAAAAGAAACCGCTGAGGTATAAAGAATGAGCGATGAATTTAAGCCCAGGATTCTGGGATTTCTCTGTAACTGGTGCTGTTATGCCGCTGCCGATGCGGCCGGGGTCTCACGGTTCCAGTATCCACCCAACCTGAGAACCATCCGGGTCATGTGCACCGGACGGGTTGATCCGGCCTTTATCCTTCGCGGGTTCATTGAGGGTGCCGACGGCATCTTCACCGGCGGCTGACAACTCGGCGAATGCCATTACCAGGTTGGTAATTACGATGCAATGGGTGCGGACAGTCTGATCCGCAGAGTGTTGGAAGAAGTCGGTATAAAAAAAGAACGGTATGACCTGCAGTGGGCTTCCGCTGCCGAGGCCCCGCGCTTTGTGCAGTTGATCACCGAGTTCACCGATCAGATGAAAGAACTCGGTCCGCTCGGCAAGGCCGAAGGGCTGAGCCCGGAAGAGGTCAAGGAACACCTGGAAAAGGCTCTTGAGTTTGTCAGTGCTCAGAAGAGCCGGATCAGCTACGGCAACGCGGCTAAAGCTGTCCGCAAGGACGGGGTCTGGACAAAGGATCATATAGATGAGATCATTAATACAAAAATGGCCAAAACTCTGGAGAAGGCCTTTGCCTGATTCTCAATACTTTTTCTTTTAGGTTAAAAAAGCCCGAGCATCCAGCGAGATGCCGGGCTTTTTTCATGTTTTAGTTGAGGGCCCGTGCAGGATGTACCACGTATACCATCTAAAACTATTCGTTGTCCATTGAAGAAGGCAGATAAAAAAAGTTGTCCGGTTTGCGGCGGCTCCGGACTGATCAGTTTTTTTCAGGGTGAGAGCCGTTTTCTGCTGACCATGGAAGAATGCCTGGAATGTAATGGAACCGGTTTGCGGCAGAAAAAAAAGAAAAAGAAAAAGAAATGAAGATTGAAAATGATCCATGGGAGGCCATCGGAACTCTTGAAGAGGATGAGGCCATTCATGTCTTGACCAGACTCTATTCCCTGTATGAAAAGGATCTGGACGCAGGAAAGGATGATTCAGGGCCACGACTTTTTTTTCAACGGCTGGCCACAACCATTGAGCAGTGCAGGGAGTGCAACCTGAATCGGCGTTAACTGTTCATCCGGCAGAGGTTTTTTTTATTTTTTTTACGAGTCCGTCAGGTTTGACTTCGTGTCCGGAGGACGCGCGTCATTTCCGCGCTGAGCAAACGTCATCCCCGCGCTGAGCAAACGTCATCCCCGCGGAGGCGGGGATCCATAACAAACATAAAGGAACTTCTGTGCTCCTGTCTTTACGGAAATGACGAAATGTTTGTAGCCGTGGCCGTCATGCCCGAGTGCTGTTGTCGGGCATCCAGAAGTCCACTTAATTGCCCCCTTTCAGGGTGCTTCCTGAGGCCTCCTGCTCTGCAGGAGGATCTTCACTTTTACAAAACCATCAAATGAAGAAGCATTAAAAAAAATGGAAATTCTTGTCTTTGAACAGAACGGATCCGGGGCCTACAAAGTCTCCGGGCTCAGGCAGTACGGCAGTCCCGAAGATACCTTCACCGTCATTACCATTGATCAGCAACTACCCAAATTTGTCGATGAACCCGAGAAGTATATTGATGCCGACATCAAGGCCGATCTGGTTCTTGACTATCTAACCCATCCCGATCTTTCCCATTACCTGATTGAGGTCTGTAATACCAAAAAAATTCCTGTAATTGCCTCGGGCAAACATAGCGAACTGGCCTATACCCCCTTTACCTGCTGCGGTCTCGGCAAACATAAACGACTTGGCAGTTATGGCGAACATTTTGGCTTTCCCGAATACAAGGTCGAACTTGACGGCGATTTAATTAAAAGTATCACTGTGGTTCGGGGAGCGCCATGCGGTGCCACCTGGGAGGCCTTTGCCGATGTCATCGGAACTCCCGTTGATGAGGCCCTGACCCTGCTGCCGCGCCTTGTCCAGTACCTGTGCATGGCAAATCCCAGCCGCTTTGACCCGATTACCGGCAAGAGTCCGGTCCACTTTGCCGGTCATGTCCACCATGCCGCCCTGAAAAAGGCGATCAGCCTGGCACAAGAAAGGTAAAAGCAGAGCTTCTTTTTCAGGGAACAATATGGTTATTATTTAAACCAGTATCCTTGTAATGTGCTCGAGTGGTCATTATAGTGACTAGCAAAGGAAAGCTAAAGGGAGGTATAGCCATGCAGACAATTGAAACTTTTATTCCAATTACTCAGGCCAAAGCCAAGCTTTTGGATATGGTAAGGCAGTTGCGCGATACGGACGACACCATAGCGATCACAAAAAATGGCGTTCCTGAAGCTGTTCTCTTGTCCATGAGGAAATTTGAAGGTTTATTAGAAACCATTGATATCCTGGCTGATCCTGAAATGATGAAGCAGCTTAAAGCTTCCGCAAATGATGTGAAAGCAGGCCGGTTAATAGATCTTGATGAGGCGTTTTAGTGATCTATCAGGTTAAACTCACCTTTTTTGTAAATAGGGTCGCTAAAACATTCAACCCTGGGGTAAAAAAATCCGCGAAAGCTGCCCTGAAGGAACTTGCCGAGGATCCTTTTCTTGGTAAAGAATTACAGGCTGAATTAAGTGGATTCAGGTCGTATAAATTTCAGAGGTACCGGATTATTTTCAAAACCAATACCCGAGAAAAGATCATCATTGTCTGGGCCATCGGCCACCAGCGCGATATTTACGAAACCTTTAGTGAACATCTTTTAAGTCTTTCACCTGAAGATGAAGAAGGGGAGATGCCTCCTTTGCAGGGTTAACTTGAGTGGAAGAATGTTTACTCGGGGAAATAAGAAAAAAGCAATATTTCAAGACCTGACCCCGATTTCGATGACCCCGATTTCGACCCAAAATACTTGAGTGCCAAAGAAAAAGTCCTGATTACATGCTGCATGATTTCATCTCTTGAAACACGGCAGGATAATGGAGTTGATCAGCCAGTAAGTTGGGTTAAGGTACGAAACCCAACAACCCCATAACCCTATCCAACGCAATGCAATATCGTCGTTGCTGAATATCAGGCGGAACATATTTTTTCACCGTTGTTGCCCATAACCGGCGACCATTTCTCGGTGAACCGGAAAACATAACCCTTCTTCGTTCCATATTCAGCGAGATAAAGGAACAACATCCCTTTAACATTGATGCCATTGTGATTTTGCCGGATCATATCCATTGCCTCTGGACAGTGCCCGAAAAGGATTCCGATTATCCTATGCGCTGGCGGTTGATAAAAAGTGCGTTCACCAGGGAGTGCCGGTCAAAATACAAGGGAACACCGGAACAATCCAGGAAGAGGAAAAACGAACAGGCCGTATGGCAGCGCCGTTTCTGGGAACATACGATACAATGCGGCAACGATTTCAGGCGGCATGTGGAGTATATCCATTACAACCCCGTCAAGCACAGGCTGGCTGCATTTCCCGCTGATTGGCCATTTACCAGTTTTCATCGGTATGTTAAGAAGGGCCTGTATCAGCCGGATTGGGGTGCGGGCGAAAAGATGACATTGCCCTGTGATGTCGGCAGGGAATAGATTGCTTTGTTACAGCAGGCAATTGTTGGGTTTCGTCCCTCAACCCAACCTACATTTTTTCTATACGGGCACTCAATTTCAGGGGCATCGATTTTATCTTCGGCTCTACAACAGAATATAACTCCTGATATGGTTAACCGCGTCAAAAATAAATCATTTCCATTGCCTGATGAATTCAACGTATTGATAATGAAAAATATATGGCCAGAACAAAGATAATTGCAACCCTGGGACCGGCAACAGCTGATAAAGCCATTATTGAACGGCTGATACTGCTGGGGGTAAATGTATTCCGCCTTAACTTCAGTCATGGTGATCATGCCTTTCATGAACGGCTTATCCATGATGCGCGAGCCGTTGCAGAGGAGTTGAACCGGCCGATAGCCCTGCTTCAGGATATTTCCGGCCCCAAAATCCGGGTCCAGCCCATGGAACCGGTTCTCCTGGTTGATGGTGATCTGCTTCATATCTGGAAACGGAAACCGCCCGAGGGTGCCCAAAACTGCATTTCCATCAACTATCCAAAAATAATTGAAGGGGTTTCAGTCGGCGATCAGGTCTACTTTGCCGACGGAACCATTCGTTCAATCGTTAAGCAGCTGGATTCCGACAAGGTTACTGTACAAATTCTGACCGGAGGAAAGCTGACCACCGGCAAAGGCGTGAACCTGCCACGGGGCCAGCTTGACCTGTCGGCGATCACCGCCAAAGATACAAAAGATATCCTTTTCGGCATCTCCAAAAAAATAGACATCATCGCACTTTCTTTTGTACAGTCAGCCGATGACATCCAGCTGGCCAAGGAACTTGTGCATGGGGAAGGGGAGGACATCCCTGTTTTTGCCAAGATCGAGAAAGGGGCGGCCCTGGATAATATAGAAGATATTATTGTTGAAGCCGATGGCCTGATGATTGCCAGGGGTGACCTGGGGGTTGAGATGGGGCCGTATGTTATACCGGTGGTCCAGAAACAGATCATTGAAAAGGCCAGGGAAAAGGGGCTGCCGGTGATCATTGCCACCCAGATGCTGATGTCGATGGTGTCCTCACCTTATCCCACCAGGGCGGAGGTCTCTGATATTGCCAATGCGGTCCTCGACGGTGCTGATGCGGTGATGTTATCTGATGAGACAACAATCGGGGATTACCCTGAAGAGGCGGTCATGGTTCTAGCCGACACCATAAACGAGACCGAAAAATTTTATCCCTGGTACCGGGAATTTGTTGAGATGCGGGACAACCGCAAGGCAATGGCGGCCGCCGCAGTTGCCCTTTCCCAGCGGATAGAGGTGTCGGCACTCGTCACCTTTACCGAGACCGGCCTGACCGCTCTGATGGTTGCCCGGCAACGGCCCGAGGTCAAGATTATCGCTGTGACAAGTAATGAAAAGACCTACCGGAGACTGGCCGTTGTCTGGGGGGTGGAGCCGATTTTAGTCGCCAGAAAGTATGAGGACAGCGACAAGGCCATTCTGAATTTTTATAAAAGGGCGGTCAAAAATAAAAAAATCGATCCGGAAGAACCGTTTATCGTCACCATCAGCCGGCATTCAACAAAAACAGGGACCACCAATGTGGTCCAGCTTGTCGACAAGCAGAGCATAAAAGAGCTGCAGAACCTGGCCTACAAGCCCAAAAAATAACCTGATGATTATGGACGGATAAGGAGTCTGAGAATGGAGTATCGATATATAGGTCGGAGTGGTCTGCGGGTGAGTCCTGTAGGTCTTGGAACCATGACCTTTGGTTCCATGTGCGACAAAAAAGAATCCTTTGCGATCATGGATAAGGCATATGATGCGGGGATTAACTTTTTTGATACCGCCGAAGTGTACCCGGTTCCACCACGGGCTGAAACCGCAGGCATCACCGAGGAGATTGTCGGAGAATGGCTGCAGGGGAAATCCAGGGATTCGCTGATTATTGCCACCAAGGTTGCCGGTGCGGCCTCGGGCTGGTTTGTGCCGCCGATACGGGCAGGTCTAACCGCCATTGACGCCCACCATATTGTAAAGGGGGTTGAGGGCAGTCTGCGTCGATTGAGGTGTGAGTATATCGACCTCTACCAGATGCACTGGCCTGATACCGTTGTCCCCAGGGAAGAATCCATGGAGGCCTTTGACCGGCTGGTTCGTTCGGGCAAGGTTCGCTATTTGGGCACCTCCAACGATACGGCCTACGGGACAACCAAGTCCAATATGATCGCCGAGCACAAAGGCTATAAGCGCTTTGAATCGATCCAGAATAATTTTTCTCTGCTCAACCGCCGGTTCTTGGATGAGATGGTCGAGATGTGCAGGAGAGAAAAAATATCCCTGCTGCCGTATTCACCTATGGCAGGCGGGGTGTTGTCGGGCAAGTACAATATCGATCGGAGCGTGGCCGGCCGTTTTAATCAATACGGCAAAGACGATGACTCTAGAATCAGGGCCATGGTCAACCGGTTCATTAACGAGAAAACGATGGTCTCCACCTCCCGTTACATGGAGATAGCACAGGAGATCGGCATTTCTTCGGCAACCCTGGCCGTTGCCTGGAGTAAACAGTTTGACTTTGTCGCCTCCACCCTGATCGGGGTAACGACTGCCCGACAGCTGGACGACGTTCTTGCGGCAATTGATCTCGAGTTGTCCGAGGAAGTGCTACAGAAATGCGATGCAGTGCACAGTGAAATTTTGTATCCCATGGGGTAGCCCGCACTCTTTTATCTGAGGAGAATGGCGCAAAGCGCCTTGTGCTATACCGCGGCCTCGTGACATCACTCTGCGGTGCCATCTGGGTGTATTTGTCAGATGCGGGGTTCAGTACGGGGCCTGGCCGATGAAGTTGCCCGGCGGGTTGTAGTTGCAGACCCAGATCTGACCTTTGTCTGTACAGACAGCCATGCCACATCCTAGCTCTTTTGAATCCCTCCAGATCATCTGGGTGTAATGGCCGCATATTGCACCATTTCGACATTTTTTTGACAGTGCATTGTAGTCATTTCCTTCCTGGGCCCAGCTGTCTGCTACATGACGGGCATTGATTTCCTGAACCTGCCGCTTGCCGTTGGACCATCGCACCGCGCTTGCCCAATAGAGGTTTTCACCATACCTGCCCGAGGGCCCATGGCGCATCCGGCAGCCTTTTTTTGCTAGTTTGATTGCCCTGTCCCGGGCATATTCAGCCAGAGAATCCGACCAGACCAGCGGGGCTATGCCCAGTTGATTACGAATTGTGTTATGGGCCGCAGTCATGCCCTGCATTTTCCCTGATTCTCCTGCGGTTGCCATGGTCGTACTCCAAAGGCAAAAGAAAAAAACCGGTACTATCAGCATGGATTTCATGGCGAATCTACTCGTGATTTTGGTTTGAAAGAGGGCCATGCAGTTGGATGAAAAATTAACCGTGGGCGAGTTTTTCGAGTTCTTTACCTGTCAGCCGGTAGATGATCCACTCCTCCTGTGGTTGTGCGCCCAGGGATTCATAAAATTCTCTTGCAGGGGTGTTCCAGTCAAGAACACTCCACTCAAAACGTCCGCATCCCCTGGTGACCGCTGTCTTTGCCAGGTATTTGAGCAGGGCCTTGCCGGCGCCGGAACTGCGGTATTCCGGTTCAATATAGAGATCTTCCAGATAGAGGCCCTGTTTACCAAGCCAGGTTGAGTAATTAAAAAAGTAGACCGCAAAACCGATGGGGGTATCGTTTATGGAACAGATCAGGCCGTGACCGGTTGCGTCATCACCAAACAGCGATTCCCGAATGTCCGATTCCGAGGCCAGCACCTCATGCTCCGCTTTTTCGTAGATGGCAAGGCTGGTGATAAAACCAAGGATGAGAGCGGCATCCTCAGGGGTCGCTTCACGGATTTGAAGATCAGCCATCTCAGACACACTGATGAAAGGTCTCGTATTGGTCGACAAGTTCACAAACGCGATCTATGTGTTCATCCGATGTGATAAAAGAGGTTACAAGGCGGACAAAGACCTCATTTTCCTTGAGCGTGATACCTTCAGGCAGGGCATGGTTCGGCCACTGGTAAAACTCTGCTCCTGCATCGTGCAGGGTGTCGGATAACTGCTGTGGCATGGCGACAAAGAGTTCATTTGCCTGCCGCGGCCAGATCTGTGGAATCGAAGGATTGGGGACAAGTCTTTTTTCCAGCTGCTGGGCCTTACTGTTGGCGTGACGTGCCAGCTCGAGCCAGTGATCATTTTTCAGCCATCCGGTAAACTGGGCCCCGAAAAAACGGCCCTTTGAAACAAGATGTCCGGAACGCTTTCTTCTGTAGCTGAAGGACTCGGAATGTTCAGGATTAAAGAAGAGAACCGCCTCGGCCATAAGGGCTCCACACTTGGTGGCGCCCAGAGAGAGAACATCAACCCCGGCCTTCCAGGTCAGGTCGGCAGGTGAACAGTCAAGGGCGGCAACAGCATTGGCAAAACGAGCTCCGTCCATGTGGACCGACACCTCATATTCGTGGGCCAGAGAGCAGAGCTGACTGAGTTCGGTCGGGCTGTAAACAAGTCCTGCTTCATTGATTTGTGTGATGCTCAAGGCACCGGGACGAGCGGTATGGGGTGGATCCTGGGCCGTACGCCTGAAATATTCTTCAAGATGCCTGGGTTCCAGTTTCCCGGCCTGGGTTGAAATGGGCATGAGTCGACCTCCGCCGGAGAAAAATTCAGGCGCGGTAGATTCATCCCTAAGGATATGGGCCTGATGATGACAGAGAATGGCCTCCCAGGGTTTGGCAAGGCAGGACAGGGCCAGCGAGTTGGCTGCGGTGCCGGTGGCAACAAAAAACACCTCCAGTTCACAGGAAAAAACATCTTTCAGTGCCCCGGCTGCCTCGGCACACCACTGATCATCACCATATCCATGGGTAAAACCTGAATTGGCGGTCTCGATCATCTCAAGAATCTGCCTGGATGCACCAACCTGGTTGTCACTGCCGAATTGCATATGCTGTTTTCCCTTAGAGTGCGCTCAAAAATAATTTCGCATTCTGGGGCGCACTCTGAACATTTAGAAAAGCGATCTTCAATTATACAATCCTCGACGTAGCCCTGCTACGCCTGCGGTTGCATGCAATCAGATCACTTCTCTAAATGTCCACATTACACCTCATCTCTACGAAGTTATTTCTGAGC
>JAJRQC010000150.1 GCA_024280455.1 Deltaproteobacteria bacterium
AAAAAAGCTTTTCAGAACCACGTTGTGCCATCATTATCATGAAATATCAGTCAAATTTCATGATGAAATGCGGAAAATACGCAGTTGACCTGGCTGTAATGTACCGTTTTCCAGTGCTGGAACAGGCGCGTAATGCTCCCATGGGAATCTGGCTAAAATCGTTCCCGAAGCGAGGAAATGCTGTGGCGGTCAATCCGACTTCAAGTTCTTCAACGTGAGTCTGCAGTACCCGTTGCACTGCTTGATTACCAATTACGCGCTGCAAGTGTAGGATGGGCCGCACTTCACGGCTATAGACCAGATGTGGCCGGGCAGGCGTAAAGTTTGCAGATTTCGTCTGCTGTGTTGGCTTTTGTTTCTGTGTGAAGATGCGCATGGTCATACTCTCATGTTCGATTTCCTGATGCCTAAGTCCACTGCCAGCTGGCATACAGTACTGATACCTCGTGAGGTGACGTTAGATCCTGCGTTTCTGTGATCTCTAAGGAGCCTATCAAAGCACACAACATGATAATTTTATATTTTCTTTGGGAAGGTAAGAAAGCGACAGAAAAGGCATTGAAGTTTGAAATGCATTCCAGCACTATCTCCTCGTCCAAGTTCGAGCGAGGACGATCGTGCCGGAATGCGCTGTGAGGTGCGCCTGCTCTGACACCCGATCAGTCAGTATCGTATTCGGACAAGCAGAAATGACAGCCGTTGTATCCATGCTTGATCGCTCTTTCCAAATCCTTGTAGGCCACACGATTTCCAGGTGACATAACCTTAGCCCATTTACAGGAGGGAATGTGGATTTCCTTAGAACGCCGATTGCCAAGGTATGGATGCTCACCGACTGCCAGCAGGCGTGTAACACGTCCCATCCTCTCTGCCATCGACAACTTGGGCGACACTGATCCGGTAGACGCCATCTGCAACTTCAGGCGGAACCGTAATCTGGAGTGAGGCCAACGTATCATCACTTGGCTTGAGCTCCACTGCACGCATCTCGCCTCGCTTACCAGCCTTCACATTAAGCTTCTGATAAGTCAATGTTTGTTGATCGAGGTTCATGTTCAAAAGGGTGGAGGGTTCACTCAAGCGACGCAGAATGCGTAACTTGACCTCGAAGTTTTCCTGGATCTCGGATAGATCCACAATCAAGTCTGCAGTAAGGCGTTTACGAGGCCAGCCTTGGATATGAAAGGACATATTCGAGATGGAGTTGGCAAATACATCGACCACATCAAAATTTTTCCAGGTTGCATTGTTACTTTCACGAATGAAGGCGTAGAATTGTCCGATGTTCTGAATGGCAGACTTGTCAGGGGCGGGGTCGTTGCCACTGTCGACGATGCCGACGAAACAATAGTGCCCTTCACCCGGGATATCTACTTCTTTCCACTCAATTGGGTCGGGAACGATAACCTCTCCCGGAGGTACAGAGGGAACACTAGTGCTGCCAATCAGATGCCAAGAGTTCGGCGCCGGCAGGACTGAAGGCTTGCACCAGTACACTGTCACATTACCGGCAGTCGCCTATGTTCCACGGTTATGGACACACACATAAATAAAGTTGCTCTGCCCAGCCTCAACAGGCTCACCGAGCTGGTTACTGTCCTGTGCGGCTGTCGAAAGCAAAGTTGCATTCGGATCAAGCAATTCCTGATTATAGACAATGATGTCTGGGCTTGATGAGATACCACCACCGACCAATGGTTCACGGCCGTGGTCTTGAAAAAGACAGGTTTACGGGCACATGCTACAAAGCAGCCAACTGGCAATGTGTCGGTGCAACAAAAGGTCATGCCAAAAAGAATAAAAAATTTTACTATCATGAGCAGATAAAAGACGTATATCTTTATCCCTTGGTTTCCGATTTCCGCAGGCAGCTCGGAGGATTGCAATGAGTGCCGTTATCCAGCCTGCTTCAACCGACAAACTTGCAATGTATCGCGACAAAGCACACCAGGAGCTCGATAAATTCATTGATCGCCTGTCTTGCCGAAGAACCTCCCTGACCCGCCGATGCAGGTACGCACGCGGGTTGATGTCCTTTTACCTGGCACGATCCTGCAGCCGCCAGAAAAACTGTTCCCGGGCGAAGTTCAAGGTATACCCCGCCTGACCGTTTAATATGGCAGTTACCTGGTCGGGCCAGGAGCTGAGCTGGGAAAGAAAAACCTGAAAAAGATACTGCATGAACTCCTGGACCAGCTCATCCATGAGTTCTTCCGGAGCAGAACCGAACCGGTGGGCGAGGTACACTCCTGTGGCCCCCGACTGCATTTTCTTCCTTGCATAACCACGAACCAGTTGCTGAACATGGGCATAGCCTTCTTCCTGTTCCAGCTAGCCGGTCAGCGCCTCAACAGCTCGTTCTGCAGGAGTCATCCCCTGCCACCACCAATACAATTTTCAGGCACCCTTCCTCTGAACATGAGCTTCCTGGAAAAACGGCTGTCCAAAGGCAAAGTAAAAGAACATTTTTCAATGAGAAAGGAATCCCGATCCATTATATAATCAGTCATTTCCAGACGACATCCTTTATTGATATACCAGGATGTATGTTTATTCCCTCTGGATGAACAGGGACAGAGGAAATGACCGGTGGTTTGTGCCTGGAGGACAAAAACGGGATGAGTGTCCATGTCTGGACGGAGAGTAGCAGGAAATTTGCACCCGGTATGCTGCTGCAGATCTTTATCAGGAACGCCCATGAAAAACATACGGGACTGCCAGCGTGCAGTAGGCAGGGACCTTATGGCACTGCCAAGAACACTCAAGTCAGGTTGGCGTAAAACCTGGTTCAGGCATGATCTTCAATAATAAGGCTATGCGATGGACGCCAGGCAATGTTACATGAGCAGGATAAAAAAGGGGACGAATTTGTTTAATTTCTCCCCTTAACTCAACCGTTCAAAAATTGCTGAATAATTTAATAAACGTTTGAGGTGGTAGAGAAAAGTGGACACAAAGTTAAAAGCGTTTAGAATGCTCAGAGGAGGTGTTCACATGAGTAAAAAAACACGCAGAGAGTATATGGACGAATTTAAAGTTCAGACCTCCTGATTTTACTACTACTAAATTCACTGCCAAGCTACCCCTTGCACAACAGCTAAAGGGATATCCGTCGAATATCTATCGTGAAAACTTCCTTCTTTACAACAACTCCAGGCGTCGTAGGATTGTGCTTCATCCTGCTCTTTATTGCAAACCCGGCCTGGGGCGACAACGACTTTCAACGCTGGGTCCATAATTTTCTTCCTAAGGCTACAGCTGCAGGAATCAGCCGTGAGACCTATGACAGTGCCTTTGCTGAAGTACATGCTCCGGACCCCAAGGTTTTGGAGAAGGCCAACTATCAGCCGGAATTCACCACAGAAATATGGGACTATCTCGATGCTCGAATCAATCCAAAACGGATCCAGGTAGGTGTCCTTGTCAAACACTTTCATAGATTAATTCCTGACACTGAAAGATACAGAAAAGCCTCCATCTTTCCAGCTAGTCTGACTCAAACTGACGTCCAGTGTGAGCCGTTACTACCAAAAATAAATTTCAAATAGAT
>JAJRQC010000151.1 GCA_024280455.1 Deltaproteobacteria bacterium
AACTCCGGAAAGTGGTTAATCTTGTAATCTTGGTGGGTTACCTGATTTACCCTTACCACGAATCGCTAAAAATGTCACCCCAAAAAGGCGATTTCGTCTCAAAAAATCAAGCAGTTAGGCCTACAGGGACAGGCACTAGTTCGCATGTGAGAAAGCTGGAGGGAATATACAAGAGATTCATTTAACGCGAATTTTGTACCGAATATCTCAACAAGAAAATTTTCATAATTATATAAGAATGCCTGACATTCTCCAAAAATTAAAACATCAACTTCTCTTTTTTCTATATGTCGATGTTCAATTTTATTTCGTAATTTGATAAAAAAACCAATATTTTTTTTTACCGGCTCTTTAATGCCGGCATACTTTTTTATACATGTGGCCAATTCCCAAGCTTTTTTTTCACCATCAATACGTTCATAGTGACCATTAGGCTTTTTATAATAATACTTACCTCCAATAGTGTGATTATAATATGCGTGAAACAGTTTAGTCCAGGCAATGACCATGAGAGTAATATATCCCTCACTCCTAAAGTTGGTTCGAGGTTTATTATAGATTTCAATCGCCAATAAAGCCGCATCGATGGAGGACTCTACCAGCGTCTTAGTTTTACCTTTTCGTAATTCTATAGTCACTTCGTACTGTCCTCGCCCCTAACGACCATTATCACCTGCTGGCCGTGGGTTAAACTACCAACTTCGAGCGTAACGCAATCCTTTGATAAACCTCAGGAAAGCGCGCGTGCTCGCCAGTCAGGTGCATAAAATTGTTCTGCAATTACTGTTCATTTTTGTTAATTGATGGGCGGGATCTACCCGTGATTTTAGAAAACAGAATTAATCCTCTACCAAGCCGTATTCCTCCATTTCGCCACGCACCTCCTGAATCTCCCGATTTAGTTGAGTGATATACTCGTAGGCTACCTGGGAGAAAAGATCTTGGCCAATATCCTCCAACTTAATCTCAAACTCTCCTTCTTTGATTCGAACAACCAGCTTATTGAAAGCACTTTTGACCTCATTCAGATTGTCCTCAGAAATTGGGATATTGATCTCTTCGTCCCCGGATTCGATCTTGATGAAGTGTTTTTCTTCAAGCTCAACAACTGTCGCTTTAACCGTTTCCATAGATTTTTCCTCGCTCTCCAAAAGCTTCTTCGCCCCCTTCAAGGGTTTTCATACTGACCTTTTTCCAATCCAACCGGTCGTCTTCATCGTTCGGATTCACTAGATTGTTTGAGAAGGGGTTTCCTATGTAAGTTGTGTAACCGGCTGGTCCGTGGAGGCGGTAAACTGAACTGTAAGGAAGCGTGCGCACTGCAATATTTGCATCATGGGTCGAAATGATAACTTTTTTCCCAGCACGAGCACGCTCCTTAATCAAGGGCACGATCACATCGTTAATATACTCGTTACCCAGGCTCCGTTCCGGTTCATCAAGAATGTAGACATCCTTGTCTGTTTCTAGTTCCTTTTGTAGCATAACCATTGAAGCTTCACCGCTTGAGGGGGAATAAGGTAGGCCACTAAGTGCGAAATACCGTTTAAAGAGCAACAATTCGTAAACGGTTTCGATTTTTTCAACATCATCTATCGCGTTGAGATCAGCTATGTGCTGGAAAAGATCATCCTCATATACATGCTTGAGGATTTTCCGAATTGTCTTTGCAAACGTTTTCTGCGGACCTTTATTAACGTTCTTCAGTTTATTGAGGCTCCCATCCGAAATTGTTCCGTTCTGGAATTTGAATTCCGTCCATAACTCCAATTCACCTTTATTCGGGCCGAGACTGCCCACAGACTTCTTAAGCAGTTGAATATCCGCATCCACACTCTTAATAATTTCTGAGACATTGGCTTCGATCCTGACCCGATTAAGAGCGTACTCGCGAAATCCTGTTGTTATAGGCTTGGCTGGCGATCCGGTTTTTCGTTCCACCTCCGTCCGAAGTTTTTCAATGGCCGAATTCAATAAATTGATTTCTTTCCACCCAGAATAGCCAGTCCACTCCCTATTAACCATTCGTTTAAGAAGGCCTGAGAGAACACGAGTAACCTCTTCGATCTCCTCCGTACTCAGTTCTTTCTTTATCGATGGATGCTCCTGCAGGAACGCGATGAATTCTCTCGTATTTTTCACACCTTCATTAAATTCTAAGAATTCACGCTTCGCACCACCTTCTTCTTCTGGCTCAATGTCCTTAAGCTGAATTTTCTTCGCGTTTTTATTTGTAGATTTAATACGAAAATAGATCTCGTATTTAGACAAGCTTGTGACGCCTACCTCGGATGCCTCTCTGATAGCTTCAATTTCATCTTTGCAATAGTTTATGCCATACGAATTGAGATTAAGAGAAAGATCTCGGCCCTTTGTGTCAAAGAGTTCATCAAGCCGGTCGCTCGCCGATTCATAGACATTTGCGTCGGTACCGGAGTCACGATAATGTTTTGCTATCGCCTTAAGAATGCAGGATTTACCTGTTCCTTTAGGACCAAAAACAATGTTGATGTCGTTAAAAACTTTGAGCTTTATGCGAGTGGAATCTTCAAACGGCGTGAGAATAAGATCTTCTGCAACCTTCTTGTCTAACATGGTATTGATAGTCGTTGGGTCTTTCTCTAGCAGCAAACAGAAGTGGTCAAAACTCTCTATAGGAAGCCGGAGATCCGGCAGGTCACAGGCTTGCACTTCGTAGGTTGACCAATCGTGAACGTCGGAACCGTAGATTGATGCATAACCGTGCGAAATGTATATCCCTGCCGAAATAGAGTTGGACACCTCCTTGATCACCCGTGCAGGATTTGCGGTTCCTGATATTAACTTTTCAAGTGCCTCATCAGACAGATTAGGCGTCTTCTGCTTATAATGCGTCACGTAAAGTGGCTTGAAGCTATCGAATATCTCAAGAACCTGCTCGATATTGCCCCTAAAGCTATCTGGGGTGGAGCCTGCGGTTATCTTGCCCACGCTATCGGAAAACTCTTTTACCATTTGAGGTGATACAATCACTATCAAATGTCCGCGCACACTATTCTCTTGGACATCCAATTCGATTCCCGGCCAAACTTGGGCATTATCACCCATTATGTCTAAGATCTCTATGAATTGACCCAAATCGAAGGTATTGTGATTGGTGATCGCAATGATTCCTACTTCAGTGGACTGAATCGTTTCGCAGAAATCATCAGGAGTGATTTCCCTTGTAGGTGCATCACCTGATTTGCATTTCTTGGTATGAGAATGTATGTCGATTTTCATTTACTTAGATTTGATCCTGCAGAACAAGTGATTACACCGCCAAAAACAGCGCAACCGGTTAATGTATCGTTCATCTATAATTTATCTTTCCCAACAGCTCCGCGAGCCTCAAAACGTCGATGACGCAAATTCAAGGAGTTACTTTATTTTTAGCCGGATATCATACCTCTTTAACAGGATAACAGGAACACAACCCAATGATTCAAGTCTTTTGACAGCCTCGACGCAGTGGCGGGTCTCTCTCAGCCGACCGGGCCGGTCAGATAAGATGGCCGCCGGTGCTGGACATGGTCAGGCTGCCGTCTTTAACGCCGCGCAAGGCGATCAGGCGGCCGGACAGATCCTGGACCTTTGAGGCTATGCCTTTAACAATGGTCACCTCCAGGCAGTTGTGGTGATCCATATGGATGTGGGTGGTTGAGGTGATCAGCTCGTAAAAATCGTGCTGCAGTTCGGTTATCCGCTCCTGCAACTGTGACTTGTGGTGGTCATAGACCATGGTCACCACCCCGACCACTTCGGAGTCGCTGGCCCATTCATCGGTGATCAGCGCCTTACGAATGAGGTCGCGGACAGCCTCGGAACGGTTTGAATAGCCGTGCTGGTTCACATAGCTGTCAAACCCTTCCAGCAGATCCTCTTCAAGTGAAATGGAAAATCGTTTTAACATTTTTTATATTCTCTTCCTGATTTGATGCTGGAGCCGTTCAGGACTTTTCCAGCTTTTTCAACCTCTCCAGAATAGCGGCGGCCTCATTGCGGAGCGGTTCGGGCAGGGTCGTATCTTTCGATGCCCTGGTAAGATACTGCTTGGCCTGCTTCATTCTGCCCTCGTACAGGGAATATTTTCCCAGGTAAAATCTGCTTTCATTATCCAACCCTTGATCCGCCTTGGCTCTGGCGATTTCATAATACAGCTGCGAATACTCGGGCATGGCCTTGGCAACCTCATGCAGCAGTTTTTCAGCCCGGCCGTATTCCTTCTGCTGTATTCTGGCCTTGGCCAGTTCAAAGACCGCATACATATCGGTCGGATCTCTTTTAACCGCATGCTGCAGCAGGGCTGTGGCTTCATCGAGTTGACCTGCTTCCATTTTAAGAACTGCGATATCCACTTCCAGAATGTCCCTATCCGGATATGCAGCCTCAACTTTTTTCAGGAGCTCGGCGGCCCGGGAAAAATTATGATCTTCCCGGGCAATCAGGGCCAGCCCGTACTCGGCCATGATCTGCTGTTCCGGGTCCATTGAGGAGGTGGCAAGGTTGGTGCAGGCAATACGCATCTGTTCCAGATCCATGGACTGCAGCATTATCCGGTACTTGAAACGGAGAAACCTGAAGTTATCGGTCTTCTTGTAATATCCCGGAACCTTCTGTTTATCGTCTATCTCAATCAGGGATTCGACATAGTTGGCTCGGGCCTCCGGATTGGGATGGGTCAACAGATACTGCGGCAGTTTATCGGAACGATACCTGGTGATCCGGCGCATGGTTTTGAGCATCCCTTCCATGGCCGTGGGGTTACGATGCATCTCCTTCATCCAGCCAAAAGAAAGCCTGTCGGCCTCCTCTTCATCCTGACGGCTGTAATGGAGATTCAGGGCCTGACCGGCGGCCATTGAACCGATGAGCAGCTCGGGGTTGCCAAGAGCCAGAGCGGCCAGGCCAAGCCCCATGGTGATAGCGCTGATTTTACCGCTCTTGGCCATACGCTGGGCAATGTGGCGACTGACCACATGGCCGATTTCATGGGCAAGGACACTGATCAGCTGGTTCTCGGTTTTCATGGTCTTGATCAGGCCGGTATAGAAAAAAACCAGCCCGCCGGGTGCGGCAAAGGCGTTGAACTGGTCACTTTTGACCACAAAAAAATGGTAGTTGAAGTATTGCGGCCCGGCGACCGTGAGCACCTGATAGCCGAGATCATTGATATACTGGCTGATATCCGGGTCATCGAGCAGACGGAATTGGGCCCGCACTGAATAGAGAAGCTGCTCGCTGATGGTCCGCTCTTCGCCGATGGTCATTGCCGCGGCCTGCAGCGGCATACAGAACTGTGCCACCAGCAGAAGCAGGCAGAGACTTTTCATTTTCTCACGGGAAAGGATGCCGAATTTTTTCATGGTCGTTTACGTTCATACTCTCTGGTTTACTGATTCACATGCACTCTTTATACCCACTCCGCTTCCTGCAGACAAGGTCTTTGCCGCCCGGTTTACGGTTGTACTCTTTGCGTATTCGTGACCGGTATAGTTTCAACCCGTTGTAGAGACTGTTTTTCGCACTGGGAGCCCGGCCCGCTGGGAAATGCTGTCATCGGGGGCTGCAAACTCAATCGCTCGCAGGGGCGAGCTCCGGGATCACCTGGTCTTTACCGAGCTTTAATGGTAATCAAAAAATCAATGGCAATCAAAAAAACGATCTTTTCAACCACGTGGATTCAATCAGGCCGAGGTCCGGGCAAGTGAACGTTCCAGTTTGCCGATAGCCATGGAACAGGGAAAGGTGAGCAGAAAATACATCAGGGTCACCAGCACCCAGACTTCTATAGTCATGTAGGTCGAGGCCATCAACTGGGTGCCCTGATAGGTGAGTTCCTGGATCGAAATAACCGAAACAATGGAAGAATCCTTGATCAGAGAAATGAATTGACCGGCCAGCGGCGGCAGAATCTGCCGAAAGCCCTGGGGAAGAATGATATTTTTCAGGGTCTGTCTTCGGGTCAGGCCAAGGGCATGCGCGGCTTCCCATTGTCCTCTGTCTACGGATTCTATTCCGGACCGGATTATTTCGGCGATATAGGCGCTTTCAAAAACGGCCAGGGTCACTACTGCGGAGAGGAAAGCGGAGAGCGACGAGGGCGGTGCAACAAAAAGAGTCAGAAAATGAATCGTCGCTGGCTGGGCGTTACGGGTCGCAGATTCAATCCACTGGAAGGGAGCGATCTGGTCGACTAAAAAAAAATAGACCAGAAAAATGATAACCAGCGGCGGGAGATTACGCATCAGCTCGATGTAGGTCCGGCCGATCAGGCGCCAGAACAAACTCTGACTTGTCCGGGCCAGGGCCATGCAGAGACCGCCAACCATGGCCAGAATCCCGGCATACAGGCTCAGGCGAATGGTTGTCAACAGGCCGAGAACAAGATAATTGGCGACAAAACGTCCCTGCTGCTCATCATAACGAAACAGGTACTGCCAGATCCCGGACCAGTTCCATGAATAATTAAGCTGAGCCACAACCCGATAACCGATATATCCTGCGGCCGAAAAAATCACGGCCAGTAGAAAAAGATCAAGAGGGAGATAACTTTTTCGGACAGCGGTCATTGGCTAGCGGCTGGGAGTTAAGGGTTAGGAACTTGAGACGGGGGGGGGCGAGCTGCCCCCACCATAGCCGTCATGTAGATATTATGGTTGTCAGTTAAGCAAAAAAAGACCTGCCATCCTTGCAGCGTGGGTTATGTTGAGGCATATATTTCAACATCAACACAGAGCCATAACCAAGGAGGCAGGTCATGAAAAAAACAATAATAAAGTATATTGGATTGGACGTCCACAAAAACTCTATCTCTATAGCCATTGCCGATCAGGGCCGTGACGGTGAAGTAAGATATTACGGTAAAATTGATAATAACATGGATCATCTGACAAAATGTCTTCGCAAGTTTATTTCTCAGGGTGCTGAATTGCGCTGTGTCTACGAAGCAGGGAGTTGCGGATATCATATCTATCGTTATTTAACCAGTAACGGCATTGCGTGTGAAGTCATAGCGCCATCCAAAACGCCGCAAAAAAGTGGCGACCACCTGAAAAATGATAAACGTGACTGCCTCTCTTTAGCCAGGTTGCACCGGGCCGGTTAGCTTACCCCGATCTATGTTCCGAACGAAGAGGATGAGGCGCTCAGAGACCTGGTTCGAGCCCGTGCAGATGCCCAGAATGCGCATAAAAGAGCCAAACAGCAGTTAAAAGCATTCCTGCTCAGGCATCACAAGGTCTTTCCGGGAAAGACCAGCTGGTCAAAGACATATTTCAACTGGCTCGCAGATCTGAAGATGAAGCATCCTGCCCAACATATTGCGTTGCAGGAATATATTGATACGGTGAACACCTGCAATCAGCGGGTAGTCCGCCTTACTGAGCAGATTTTGCTTCTTTCACAGGAAAGTCGTTTATGGCCTCTCATTGCAGCTATTCAATCATTACGTGGTGTTGCTCTTATTACTGCTGCGACGATAGCGTCAGAACTTGGGGATATCCGCCGGTTCGAACGCCCCACGCAGCTCATGGCCTTTTTAGGCCTGATCCCCTCGGAATATTCCAGCGGGGACAGTGTCAAGAAAGGTTCAATAACGAAAGCGGGCAACACCCATGTGCGCAAGGCCTTGATTGAATCAGCTCAGGCCTATCGCCTACCCGCTCGGATAACCACTCTGCTGGCCAGGCGTCAGGAACATTTAGCCAAGAATGTTTGCGAAATATCCTGGAAAGCCCAACTCCGGCTGTGTGGCAGGTACCGTCGTTTACGGGCCAAAGGTAAAAAGGATAATGTAGTCAAGACCGCAATTGCCCGTGAATTATCAGGTTTTATCTGGGATATAGCGATGAAAACACCGCTTGCAGCATAACCTGGCCCGTAGCATGTGGTTTGTTAATGTCAAGGCCGAGCCGCTTCGCGGTGCTTCGCAGCCTTGACATTAACAAACCACATGCTGAACCTGAATGTATCAACTTTCAAAACAAAAATGTTTTGACGGAGGAGATTATCAAAGAACATTAAATACGCTCCACTGCATTATCAGGGGCGCGGGCACGGTTTGGAGAATCCTTGCGGCTCCTATGGGATAGGCACCTGCTGAACTCCCGCTTGTAGATAAAGGCAGCTCCACGACGAAACCAATTCATCGGGTAACCAATCCCAGTATATCAGACTGATCAACCGTCGTAGCATGTTGCCCCCGCCTCTGGCAATGCAGTGGGTCCTGGAACACTTAACCCCGCGAAACCCTCGGCTGAGCCGAGGGAAAAAAGGGTGCAGGATACGTCTTTGTTCTTGACAACTAACAACCATATCAGGAGCCCGCCCTGCGGGCGATCGTAATGGGCCGGATTGATGGTTCCTGCAAATCATCGCCCGCAGGGCGGGCTCCTACGGCTAAGCTGTCATACGATATTGTACATAGTAGTATTCCCTAGTTTGACGGATATTTGGTTGCCCCTCTGTGAAAACCATCGGAGGCGGAACTTACATCTCACTTTTCCAGACGGTGGATTCAAACCAGTAACTGTAACGCTCGTCAATCCAGCCCTTGCTTTTGACGATCTCAATCCAGTTATTAAAAAAATTCAGGGTATCGACATCACCCTTGCGAACCCCGAAACAGATCGGTTCCTTCATAAGCCGGTCAGGATAGGCCTTGAGCAGATCAGGCAGATCAGCGGCCATGTGGGCCGGCAGCGGCTGAGAGGCTATCATGGCATGAACCCGTCCGTTTCGAACTTCCTGGACCGCAGAGGGTTCGTCGTCAAAGAGCCGCAACCTGGCCTTGGGAAATCTCTTTTTAGCGGTCAGGGCACCGGTTGATCCGAGCCGGGCGGCAATGTTCACATCCGGGCTGTTGAAATCGGCCAGCGAAAATCCTTCAGCCATTTTTTTGTTTGCCAGTAGCCCCTGGCTTGAATAGTAGTACGGGCTGGTGAAGTTGATCTTCAGGTTTCGTTTCGGGGTCACGGCCATGCCGCCGATAATTACGTCAAACTTACCGGCAATCAGGGCCGGGATAATACCGGACCACTTGGTCGGCACGAACTCCACCTTGACCCCCATATCTTCGGCCAGTTGACGGGCCACATCAATCTCAAAACCGATCAACTCCCCTTTTTTATTCTTCATGGCCCAGGGAACAAAAACATCCATCCCAACCCGGATGGCTCCACGTTTGGCAATCTGTTCAATAGTACTCTCGGCAGCAATCTTTTTTTGAATCTCACCGCCTGCAGCCATCTGACAAAACAACAGGCTCAAACCCATAACCATCAATCCGACTTTTCTCCAACCAGTCATACCATCTCCTTTTTTTTTCGTCATCCCCACATGCTGTTGGCGGGGATCCAAGACCTTTCTTAGGGCCTGTAAGTAAATAACATGGCCATCTTGCATCTTATCTTCGGGTCGTATTTGAATGAGGCTCAATCACAAAATCCTCGACGTAGCCCTGCTACGCCTGCGGTTTTGTTCAATCTCCTCATCCAAATCTGACCCA
>JAJRQC010000152.1 GCA_024280455.1 Deltaproteobacteria bacterium
CGGTTCTGTGAGGGGCTTGAGACCATCGGAGTCGGCAAGTTTAAGAGCGTTGAACGTAGTAGCCGCGTGCGGCGGGGCGTCAATAAAATCGGCTCTCAAGAACTTGTTGAACAATGATGGAATCGGTCTACTCGACCAGTGGGGTTATTCTGCGATATTACGGATATTTCTCGTTAGCTTGACGGCTATGCTCTTTTCCCGTCACATTTGCTCGCTGAAAAAGCGATTACTTATTACCTCACACAAAGTTCAAAAATAAATCTTGCGTATTTTTAAACGCTTTCCCATATTTCCGAACCATATCTCCGGATAATTCATTTCCAATCATTTTGAGAAGTATAATTTTAGACGATCCGTTTTTTTTCATGGTCTTGGAGCGGATGGTGCAAGGCTTGGAATATGCCGAGTTTCTCGCTGCATCCGCTCTGCGGTGCTCCGTATTTCTCGGTGCCCTGCGCCATTATTGTCGGTATCGTAGATAGCAGAGACTTCCGGTAAGCGTACTCGTGAGACTCCGAGAAGCCACGAAACCGACGACGCAGAGGTCGTATCGTCTTGTAATTGCGTACTGGGAAAATGGCGGTTTTGACTTTTTACGAATCCATCGTTATTGGATATAGGTTAATTACCGAAAAGCCCTTTCAATCCTCTGTTGATCAGTGACCCGGCATCGGTTGCCGGAGTATCTTTTCTGGTTGAATTTTTCTTGTCGGAATCCGGTTCCAGCTGTTTCTGCAGGGTATTAAGCAAAAATTCCTCGGCCTTGGCCTTGACCAGTTCCCCTATGGCGGCCGACTGCTCAAGTTTTGTAAAACTTCCCTTTATCCGGTATGGAATGGGGGTGTTGCCGAGATCGACCAGCCCGGTTTTCTTGTCCCGTTCAACCCGGTCGGTCAGGTAGACGGTGAGCAGGTAGTCGATCTGTTCATTGACCAGATCAACCGTGCCCTTGCCGGTGACCTTCATCAGGTCTGACTTCATCAGCAGGTCATTGTTTGTGAAAACACCATTGGTCAATTTGCCGCCGGCGGTCAAGGTGGCCAACCCGGTCGGTTGCTCTGATGATGCAGGTGCCATGGCTTGTTTTTCGAGCAGAGCCTTAGCCAGCCGTATGGTCTGAAGGATCTGCAGGCGGGCGATACGGCCGTCTACCAGCGACAGGCTCATGGTTCCGTTTGCGTTGCGGGTCAGCTCCTTTTTAGTGAGACCACGTGTTACAAAATCCGCCTTGAGATTGGCCCGGCCGCTGATCTCTTCCCTGCCGGTCATATCAACAAACAGCGGTCCCATCTCTACGTTCTGCAGCACTTTTTTCAGCTGCATTTTCGGGATATCCCCCCTGACATCGATTTTGCCGGTTACGGTAACCGTCCCGTCATACAGTTGTGCCGATAGGGGCTCTAACCTGATCAGGCCGTCCTTGCCTTCGGCCTTGAGGACAATCTGCGAGGTTTGCAGCTTGGCGGCCTTCAGGGAGCCGATTTTGATGTCGGCGGAAAACAGAAGATCTCTCAGCAGGTGTACCGGTATGATCAGTTGATCCGCTTCCTGTGCACTTTGAGCCGTCTGCGGCGGTGATGGCTCTTCTGTAGCCGCCTTTGCCGCGAGTTCGGTTTTTTCTGCTTTTTTGACCGCATATCGATCAAGATCAAGCTGGTCGATATCCATGACCAGTTGATAGTCCGGGTGTTTGAGATTGTTCACCAAGGCCGAGGCCTTGATGGTTGTATCGTCAAGCTGCACGTTCATATCCTTGACTGCAAGCCGGTCGCCGTTCAGGCTGAAGCCAAGGGAAGCCGATAACCGGCCCAGTACCTGCGGGTCGGAAAAATCAGGCAGGGCAATCCCCTGCTGCTCAAGATAGGTTCTGGGCGAAAATTCCTGGATTCGAAATGTTCCAGCAATGGAAGGTGTTGTAAAGCCGGTCAGGGAAAGCGCTGTCTCAGCGGTCAGCTCGCCCTGTTTGATGACGAATTTTTTGAGGATAACTTTTTCATCAGGGATATTGATTTCCGCATCGGTCAACAGTTCAAGTTCCAGTTTGGACGATGGAAACATCTCGCCCTGAAACAACCCCTTAATGGAAAAATCGGCCAGGATGAACTGCTGTTTGGATAAAAACAGGGTCAGCGATCCTTTACTTGCAATGGTCGCCGTCAACGGTTTCTGATTGGCGTTGTTCAGGCTCAGGACAAAATCCGCTTCGATAGGGAACGGTCGTCCTTCCTGCAGGTGGCCGACATTGAGATTGAATTTACTGAGCTCAATTGTTTTTCCGGATTGCTCGTCCTGGTAGCGGACATTGATATTCTTGATATGTATCGCGCCGACATCAATGGCCAACGGTTTCTTTTCGGCGGCCTGAGTCGGCTGCTCTTTGCTCGTTTCCGGAGCTTGATCCTTTGGTGCACTCTTTGATCCGGCAATCAGATCCTGCCAATTGGTCTTGCCCTCTTTGTTTCGTATCAGGTTGAGTTGAACGTCCTCGAGCACGACGTTGTTCACCTGCAGCTGTTTTTGGCTCAACAGCGGCCAGAGCGCAAGTTTGATTTCAGCAAGCCTGCTTGAGGCAAACGGGGTGCCTGTAAAGTCTCTGCCGGCGGCGAGGCGTATTTCACCAAGTGAAAAGGTGACGTCCAGGCGGGGAGAGACATGCAGATTGATGTCGCCTGGAATTGAAAGTTCGCGACCGGTCTGGTCTTGAACCAGTTGACTGATCTTGCCCTTGTAGTCGTTTGGGTTGATGAAAAAGGGGACACTGATAACAGCGATGACGATCAGTCCGATGAGGCCGGCTACGGTTAGCAGTATCCATTTTATTGCTTTGTTCATAAAGGTCTCCAAAAGAAGAAGGACGTTCTGATTCCTTAAAAGTGAAGCATTAAGGATAAAAAATTTGAGGTGATGGTTGTGCTGATGGAGGCGCACCCTCAATCTTTTTCGTATAATCAGAATAAAGGAATTGAACCGCGTAAGTCAAGAAGCACTACTTATATTTACGGTTTGATCCGTATTTTTCTTTTTTTTTGTCATCCCACATGCTTTTAGCGGGGATCCGAAGCGGGGTTCCCGGCAACTACATTGTCGTTACAAACAGCGTAATCCGACCACTCGGGGATGAGGTGGGGCTGTTGGTGTCACTTAACGGTTAATGTGAAAAAGCAGCACTGGTCAGTGTCAGTGAATACGGCAAGGGCCGTGGATACAGGCGGGTAGTTTGTACAACAGTAACTTCTCAATAACCGAGGTAATGACAAAACGTGTAGGTTGGGTTGAGGAACGAAACCCAACAGAATACTTTACATCACCATTTATTGAGAAATTACGTACAACAAGTATGAGGAGGCATGAACCTGTTGTATATAACCGTGGTGAGTCTTGGGGTACCCTTGAGATTGAAAGAGAGGATCGATCTGGTAGCATCCGTATGTGGCGGTGCATCCTGAGGCGGGGGATTTGTTTATCTGAAAATAGCCCATGAAGATGGAACTTTTAGGCTATTTTCATCCTTGGTTGTGGCTGTGACGTTAAAAATCTTGGTCCAGCCATGCTGGTTTATCCGAAAATCGAATTACGCGATGTTATGAACGCAACTTGTTGATTTTCATAGTTTGTTGTGCCGGAAAAGCATGGCGGTTTATCTGAAAATCGCCCACGAAGTGATGTCGATCCGAGCTATTTTCATCGTTCGTTGTGGCTGAGACCTGTAAATCTCGGAGTCTGCGCTTTGCTCCGCTTACCTGATCCAGCCATGCTGGTTTATCCCTGACGCCAAAGCGTCAGGGATAAAAGAGTTGAGCAGTCGTGTCGTTATTTACTTACTCCTCAATGCCCGGCTCTTTCTTTTCAAACCCGCCTGTTGTCAGGGTAAATTCTCCATGTTGATTATAGACTGGATATCCGGCAACAGCCCAGCCTTTAAAGGCGTCATAAATGTTTGTTACATTAGTGTATCCCATTTCCATAAGCCGTTGGGTAACAAAAGCTGAACGAGCACCTGTTTTGCAATACACATATATTTTTGTATCAGTATCTTCGATTTTTTTTGGGAGTACCCATTCGATGAGGCCTCGATTGATATGAATCGCTCCGGGAAGGTGAGCCGCAATAAATTCATCACGAGTGCGAACATCTACAAGAACGAATTTCTCCCCGCTATCCATGATCTTTTTAAATTCTACGGCAGTTACATGGGGCTGACTTTCCTTGATGGGCTTCCAGAGCTTATCAACATTGAGTTTAACTTGCTCAACCGAGGGTCCGGCTACGACCGAAAAAGGAGTGATGAAAGCCAACAAAGTAAACAGAATTGTGGTCGACAGGAATACTCTTTTTTTCATAAAATTCACCTCGGTTGTATTAAATAAAATAAATACGTATGTGGCCTTACCCGTTGAGAGTCAGGATAAGATGAGTGCCACCCTGTGTCACTATCTACGTTACGGGATCAATCGTGTCAATGTCTAATTACATTTTATCCGGCGCCATTGAGCCGGGGGGGGGCTGCTGGAGGGGGACGTTTTGTGGCACTTGTTTTTGATTTGGCCGAACGGTTGACATCTCTTTCAGGCAGGGTATGTTTGAGCTAAACAGGCACCTTTTGTCTGTATACAGGAACCAAAACCAATAATGATTGACCATCCTGAAGCATTGATTATCCGGCCGCCGTCTGAATGGCGGAGCCTGCTGGTGCGGATAACCCGGGGCTGCAACTGGAACCGCTGCCGGTTCTGCGGGATTTACCCCGCCATGGGCCAGCCTGATTTTTCTCGTCGAACCCTGGACGAGATCAAACATGACATCGACCTGTTGATCCGCCTGCATCCCGGGGCGGAAACAGCTTTTTTCGGTGATGCCGATCCGCTGGCCGCCGGTCAGGATACTTTCATTGGCGCGGCGCATTATCTACGCGAGGTCAGCGAAATTCAACGGTTGACCTGTTACGCCCGGGCCTCGACCCTGCACAAGCTGGGCCCTGAAAATATCCGTTTGCTGGCAGAAGCGGGCCTGAACCGGGTTCATCTGGGCCTGGAGTCCGGCGATCCGGAGATCCTGCAGTTTCATCGCAAGGGCCAGTCACCGGAAATGGTCGTCACCGTCGCCCGCTGGTTGAAAGAGGTCGGAATTGAAATTTCCTATTACGTGCTGCTCGGTCTTGGCGGCCGCGATAAGTCCGAGCAGCATATAACCGGAACGGCCCGGATTATAAATGAGACCGAACCGGAATTTGTCCGTCTGCGCCGGTTATGGTTGTACGGTGCGGGTAGCGAAGGGGAATGCCCGCTCATGCAACAGGTTCGCGATGGTTCTTTTATAGAGCAGACTCCGGAGGGAACAGTGTTTGAGGTGCGGCAACTGCTGGAATTGCTGGAACCGCTGGACACCTTTTTTGCCTGTGATCATGCTAACAACTACATAAACGTCAGCGGACTGCTCAAGGAGGACCGGGAGGATATGCTCCGGGAAATTGATGATTTTCTCGCCCTGCCCGAAGAACAGCGTCAGGCGCATTATACCCGGGTCGGTTCCAGGATTTAGGTGGAAATTTTTTTACTGCATAACGGTTTGCCGGCCCTCTTTGTGCTCAGTTTTCTGGCCTCAACTGTTTTACCCGTGGGCTCGGAGTGGCTGCTCATCGGCCTGATCATCAAGTCCTGGGATGCCGGACAGGTAGTTGCCGTGGCAACGGTCGGCAATTATCTCGGCGCCTGCACCACCTATGGCATCGGCCATTGGGGGTCGGATTTTTTTATGCATAAGGTGTTGCGGATCAATGCAGACCAGAGCGAAAAGGCCGCCGCACTGTTTAAGAAATACGGTTCCTGGTCGCTTCTGCTCTCCTGGCTCCCTGTGGTAGGCGATCCGCTTTGTCTGGTGGCGGGCTCGTTGCGCCTTAATTTTTTATTGTTCTCCTGCTTTGTCTTTATCGGCAAGCTGGTTCGCTACGCCCTTGTCGCAGCTGTTACAGTCAAGAGTTTCAACTGAATTTTCCCCTCAATAGTTGTCGGTGTCGTAGATAAGCGCTTTTTTCGAAAAGCCACGAAGCCGACGGCGGAAAGGTTACAACTTCTCGTAGTTCCGTGCAGAACAAATGGCGTTTTTGCCTTTTTACGAGTCCATCATAGTTGATAATAATAAAAAAAATATGGATCAGACCCAACAATATCACAGCCGTATTGCAGCAGGCCTGCAGGTCAATGTCAAGCAGGTCGCCGCCACCGCTCAACTGCTGACCGAAGGTGGAACCGTCCCCTTTATTTCCAGGTACCGAAAGGAGATGACCGGCTCTCTTGACGAAACCCAGGTTGCGGCTGTTCGTGATCAACTTGCCGCCCTGGCAGAACTCGATAAACGTCGGCGGACGATTTTGGATTCACTTGCAGCAAGAGATATCCTGACCAGTGAACTTAAGGCCGGTTTAGAGCGGGCTGAAGATTCGGCAACCCTGGAAGACCTGTACCTGCCGTACAAGCAGAAGAGAAAGACCAGGGCTATGATGGCTCGTGAAAAGGGGCTGGAACCGCTGGCCAATGCAATTTTTTCGGGCAAAGATCAAAACGTCAATGTCTCGCGTTACATTGATCCTGAAAAGGTCGTGGAATCTGAAGAGGATGCCCTGGCCGGGGTCCGGGATATTATGGCGGAATGGATCAGCGAAGATCCGCAGATCAGGGCAAAGTTGCGCCGTGTTTTTGTCGACCGGGCGATAATTCGTTCAACGGTTATCAAAAAGAAGCAGGAAGACGGGGGTAAATTTCGCGATTATTTCGACTGGCAGGAGCAGGCCGGAAAAACCCCGGGCCACCGGCTGCTGGCCATGTTTCGAGGCGAGGGCGAAAAGATCCTGCGGCTGGTGGTTCGACCCGATGAGGAACTGGCCCTGGCCGTACTCCGCAACCGGTATCGGGGCAAAGGAACATTTCACAACCAGGTGGATTTGGCTGTGGTTGACGGTTATAAAAGATTGCTTGCCCCCTCTCTTGAAAAAGAGCTCCGTGCCGGGCTCAAGGAAAAGGCTGATCAGGAGGCCATCCAGGTCTTTGCAGAAAATTTTCGTGAGTTGCTGCTGGCCCCGGCCCTTGGTCGGAAACGGGTGATGGCGCTTGATCCGGGATTTCGTACCGGGGCAAAACTGGTCTGTTTAAATGAACAGGGGGACCTGCTGGATTTCACGACCATCTATCCAACCCATGGCGGCAAAAGGGAACAGGAGGCGGCAAAAAAGGTTCGGGAACTTTGCCGGCGCCACCGGATCCAGGCCATTGCAATCGGTAACGGCACCGCCGGTCGCGAGACCGAGGCCTTTGTCCGTGGTCTTGAACTGGACGAGACCACTTGTATAACCCTGGTCAATGAAAGCGGGGCCTCCATTTATTCAGCCTCCGAGGTTGCCCGCCGTGAATTCCCCGACCATGATATCACGGTCCGGGGTGCGGTCTCCATCGGTCGCCGTCTCCAGGATCCGTTGGCCGAACTGGTCAAGCTTGACCCCAAATCAATCGGGGTCGGTCAGTATCAGCATGATGTCAGCGGGCCGCAGTTAAAAAAAGGGTTGGAAGATGTGGTGGTCAGCTGCGTTAACAGCGTCGGGGTCGAGGTCAACAGTGCCTCGCGCGAACTGCTCACCCATGTCTCCGGCCTGGGCCCGGTCCTGGCTGCAAATATTATCAAGTATCGTGATGAACATGGTCCGTTTGGCTCCAGAAAAGAATTGCTGAAGGTTCCCAGACTGGGGGCAAAAGCCTTTGAACAGTGTGCCGGGTTCCTGCGTATCCATGGGGCTGAAAATCCGCTCGATAATTCTGCGGTTCACCCGGAACGGTATCAGACCGTGAAGCAGATGGCGGCAGAGCTTGGCTGCGAAGTCGGTGACCTGATGAAACAGCGGCAACTCAGAGAAAAGATCAAGCTTGAAAAATACGTCTCAGCCTCCCTTGGCCTGCCGACTTTGCAGGATATTCTTGCCGAACTTGCCAAACCCGGTCGTGATCCGCGTAACGAATTTACCACCTTTGCCTTTGCCGAGGGGGTCAACACCATGGCCGATCTGGTTGCCGAGATGAAAGTGGCCGGTATTGTCACCAATGTCACCCGGTTCGGCGCCTTTGTCGATATCGGAGTGCACCAGGATGGCCTGATCCATATCAGCCAGTTGGCCGACCGGTTCGTCAAGGACCCGGCCGAGGTGGTCAAGGTCGGGCAGCAGGTCATGGTTCGGGTGCTGGAGGTTGATCAGCAGCGAAAACGGATTGCCCTTTCCCTTCGTGAGCCATGATTTTTACCGGCATTATTTAAAATCGACAATAAACTGATGGCTGCCTGAATCGGTCAGGCGGTACCGGGGGTGGCTGTCCGCTTTCGTTTCACTCAAGCAGACCTGCAAAACTGTGCCCCTGTGCCCGGGTTACTTGATATCGACCATTTTCAGGCGCAGGGCATTGGCGACCACTGAGAGTGAACTCAGGCTCATGGCGGTTGCGGCTATGATCGGACTCAGCATGATGCCGAAAAACGGGTACAGAATACCTGCGGCCACGGGGACGCCGAGTCCGTTATAAATAAAGGCAAAGAACAGATTCTGTTTGATGTTGGCCATGGTAGCCCGGGAAAGTTTTCTGGCCCGGACAATACCCAGCAGATCACCTTTGACCAGGGTGACCCCGGCCGATTCCATGGCCACATCGGTGCCGGTGCCCATGGCAATTCCGACATCGGCCTGAGCCAGTGCCGGTGCGTCGTTGATACCGTCTCCGGCCATTGCCGTTTTTTCTCCAGCCTGCTGGAATCTTTTCACTGCCGCCGCCTTTTCATCGGGCAGGACTTCGGCCACAACCTCGTCGATATCCAGTTTTGCCGCTACCGCCTCAGCGGTTGCCCGGTTGTCACCGGTCAGCATTACGACCCGCAGCCCTTCGTTATGGAGCTCACGGATGGCCTGGGGCGTGTTTTCCTTGATCGGATCAGATACGGCCACTATCCCGGCAAGTTTGTTGTCTGCTGATACAAACATGACTGTCTGGCCCTCTTTACGCATCTCCTCGGCTGTTTGAGCCAGTTCATTAATCCGTACGTTAAAATCTTTCATCAGCCGGAGATTGCCCAGCAGAACCTCGGTTCCGTCAACCGTGCCGCGTACGCCTTTACCGGTGATGGAATCAAAGTCCTCGACTTTGCCCGGCTGAACATTTTTTTGTTGCGCACCTCTGACAATGGCTGCAGCCAACGGGTGCTCACTGGAGTTTTCCAGGCTTGCGGCCAGACGCAGAAGTTTTTCTTCATCCATGGCGGTTGCCGGAACCAGACCGGTAAGCTTCGGTTTACCAAGCGTCAGGGTGCCGGTTTTGTCAATTACAAGGGTGTCGATCTTCCGCATGGTTTCAATAGCCTCGGCATTTTTAAACAACACGCCCATTGTGGCTCCTTTACCGGTGGAAACCATGATCGACATCGGGGTGGCCAGACCAAGCGCGCATGGGCAGGCAATGATCAGTACTGAGACCGCTGCAATCAGGGCATAGGCCAGACGGGGATCAGGACCGACGGCAAACCAGACCGCAAAGGCAAGCAGGGCAATAATAATCACAACCGGAACAAAGTATCCAGCCACCAGATCCGCCAGTTTTTGAATAGGTGCCCGGCTGCGCTGGGCATCGGCCACCATCTGGACTATCTGAGCCAGCAGGGTGTCTTTGCCGACCTTTTCCGCCCGCATGGTCAGGGCTCCGGTTGTGTTGATGGTGGCACCAATGACCTTGTCACCGGCCTGCTTTTTAACCGGCAGGGGCTCGCCCGAAATCATGGATTCGTCGACCGAACTTGTTCCGTCCATGACCTCACCGTCCACCGGTATCTTTTCACCGGGCTTGATGATAAGCAAGTCACCGGCCTGGACATCTTCCAATGGGATATCTTTTTCAACCCCTTCACTGTCGATTTTGCGGGCTGTTTTCGGGGCCAGGCCGAGCAGGGCCTTGATGGCCGCACCTGTCTGACTGCGGGCCCGCAGTTCCATGACCTGTCCCAGCAGGATGAGGGTGACGATAACGGCGGCCGCCTCAAAATAAACCCCTACCGAGCCGTCCGGGCCGCGCATGGAGGTTGGGAATATTTGGGGAAAGAGAACCGCGATCAGGCTGTATACATAGGCCACCGAGACCCCGAGCCCGATCAGGGTAAACATGTTGAGGCTGCGATTGATGACTGATTGAACTCCACGGACGTAGAATGGCCATCCGGCCCAGAGAACGACCGGGGTGGATAAGATGAGCTCCAACCAGCCCAGGGTTTTATCGGATGCCAGCTGCTCCAGCAAATGACCACCCGGCAACATGTCGCGCATGGCAATGAAGACCAGGGGCAGGGTCAGGATCGCACCAAAGATAAAGCGGTTACGCATGTACTCATATTCCGGGTTTCCATCTTCTTCACCCGCCGCAACGGTACGAGGTTCCAGGGCCATACCGCATTTAGGGCAGCTGTCCGGTTTGTCCCAAATGATTTCGGGATGCATGGGGCAGGTGTACTCGGTTTTAGTCGCAGCAACAGTCGGCGTGAGAGGCTCCAGGGTCATGCCGCATTTGGGACAGGTGCCCGGTTTATCAAGTTGAACCTCAGGATGCATGGGGCAGGTATAGAGGGTATCCGCTGCAGGAACAGGCTGGTCAGGTTCTTTGCGATGAGGCAACGGGGTGGAGTCCATGTATTGGGCAGGATCCTTTGTAAATGCGGTCAGGCAATGCTCACTGCAGAAAAAATAGGTTTTTCCCTAATGTGTGTAGGCAATAAACGTTTTTTCATCATTGGTGGACATACCGCAGACAGGATCTTCATAGGTTATCGGTTGTTGGGGTTGCCTGTGGGTGTGATGCTGTGTTGGAGTTGTCATGGGATCATCTCCTTCTGGAAAGGGCAGCATGCTACCAAAAAGTTATTCTTGATATGGAATAACGTTGCATAGAGTGATCCGAAGTGTAGAAAATGTTCGTGGTTGCTATAATTTCTTGATTATACTGGATAAAAATATATATTTTGTCGGGTAAACGGAGGGGGAGGATGGGGTATTGTCCAGAATCAGGACATTTTGATAGGGCTGGGAAAAAAATGGTGTCTGAAAATAAGGCACCGTGGAGTCTGCTGGACAGCATCCTGCCCGGTACATGTTCATCGGTTACCTGTACCGTGTGCCCGAGTAGGAGTTTGGGTTCCAGGTCAGCCGTTTGAATTGCAGGCCGTGGCTTTTTTGTCTACCTGTTGAAGCAGCAGGTTGGTATTGTCGGAAAAAAGAAGCCGGGGTACACTCAGGTTGAGGCAGAGTGCATCCCGACATCTTAACGCATGGATATAAAGAAGAAAAAACTGGAAAAAATGTTTGAGGATAAGGCCGTGGTCCTTTTCGCAGTCTCAGTCAAATTGACCGGTTGAGATGTCTTCAGGAATATTCTCAAATGTAAAGGTTCGTTTTGAGGAATCTGCCGATGCATTTTCCCCGCTCTTTTTTATCTTTATTTGTTCTGGGGTCGCTCCTGCCGCCGGTGCGGAAATCATTGCTGCGCCATTCCCGCTACCAACCAGCTGTTCCAGTCGGCTACGATAATCAAAGTACAGTCTCTCACGTTCGGCACCAAGTGCAACCAGTTCGTCAAACAGTTCTTCCTGTCTGGAGCCGCCGGCTTTCATTGATTGGGCCTTTACTTCCTTGAGCCGATCGTCCAGTGCCAGCAGGTTTTTTTGCAGGGCGGAGTTTAAAGAGTGAGCCTCTTTGCCGGTCGACTTGTCCAGTTTGCCACTGTCAACGGCTCGGAGAACCTTGCCATAGAGCTCGACATAGGTAACCTCGGAGTTGATGCTACCTGCTGAAAGGTGGCCGGGAGAACCCAAGGAAATCAGAGCAAAGACAAGAGCGGCACAGAGAATATGCAGGCAAGATGTCATCCGGGTGAGCATAATTATTTTTCCCTCTTTTGTTATTGAATCCAAAGTAAATCCAGCTTGCAGAAGCAGTATAATACTCATAGCCGATCATGACCGGCTATGAGTGTTTTCAGCTGATATTAGTAGGTAACATACAGGCCGACAACAAAGGTGTCGATATCTTCCTGTCCGGGTGTATCATTTGTCAGCTTTTCATAACCGGCCTTGATGTTGGCGTTATGTCCTTTGATGAAATAGGTCAGACCTATACGATATGCCTGCCAGTCTCCGGCATCATTGGCAGCGTCGCTGTCCCATTGCTCATACAGTACCCATGGTTGCCAGTTGTTGATATAGTACCCGAGCTCTCCGTAAAACCCGCTGCCCTGGGACTGGGGAGCGGCAACAGCACCGGCAAAGGGCGTCCCGGTTTTTTCATCGGCCAGAACGTTTTTTGCATCATCAAGGTCAAGGTCGTTATAGGCCATTTCAGCAGTCAGGCTCCCCGGTCCGATCGGGTAGTCGACAAAGGCGTCCAGGGTGAAAAATCCGTAATCGATTTTTTCTCCGGTAATGGAATCGACTGCCACATCCGACTGGGTATCGTAGCCGGCACCAAGTGCAATGGTTTTTTTCTTGCCCAGGTAGGTCGACAGGTTGAACAGGCCGCTTTCAGCATCGAAAAAGTTAAACTGCACTCTGCCGGTGAATCGTTCGGAGTCCGAAGACCGAGTTGCCGGATCCTGACCTTCGAAGACCCCTAAATAGTATTTAAAATGTGCGGTGTCGGTAAAGGATGTGGAGCCGAACAGTGAAACGCCAAGGTCTCGAACCATAACGTCGCCGCCGAGTCCGTCTCGGGTTCCGGCCAGGCTTGAGGTATTAAAGGCCACCCTGCCACGTGATCCCCAGGTGAGCATATAGTTGTTGATTCCGGGACGATCCATGGTCATCGCGCCACCGGAGGAGGTCATGCCCATCCTGGTTACTGGCGCCATCTGCATGCCGCCGATAACATTCAAAAGCTTATAGGGCTTGACCATGACCCAGCCGTCGATGAGCCGCACGTCACCACCGGAATTGATATCATCGTCGGAAAAATCCGTCTGCAGAAAGCCGGTGACGTATTTTGTTATATTGCCTTTCAGGCGAAATCTGGCCCGCCGGAGGTTGAATTCGTTGGTGTTGGAGGTCAAATCACTGTCATTGTTGAGGTACAGGGTCTGGAGCCTGAAGCCTAAATCGAAGTTGGAATCTTCACTGATTTTAATCTTTGCCCCCGCGTGGGCGGGTTGCACGTTGAGCATACCAAAAGTTAGAATTGCCGCAGCCGCGAGTAAATACCTTTTCTTCATAGAACCATCTCCTTTTGTTGCTGTTTGCGAGCATCAGTTTGCCTGTTGCTCAAAAACCTTTCATTGCTTTAAACGGTAATAAGGTGTGGTTTCGGTAATGCTGTAAAAGAAAGAGTAAATATATAATAAAGAAAAAAAACAATGCGTTGTGCCATGTGATCATAGAGTTATTTCGGCAGCCAGAATCGACTGTCGCCAATTTTAACCCTCATCGGACAGTCCGGCTTGCATTTCGTGTAGTCGGCTTTTTTCATGTTCGCGATGCAGGTTTTTTCAAAGCATTGCTTTTCTTTTACAATCTGATCGGGAAGAGACAGGGTGACGACTGTGCCTATCGGTGCTTTCGGGTCCTGAAGATTATGCTGCAATATCATCTCGATTCGGTTGTTGTTTTTATCTGTAAAAGACCATTTCCAGATGTGTTGTATGCCAAAGGCATCACCTTCCCATTCGCTTGGTTTACCGAATTTTTTCTTGTAGTTTTTCAGCATGTTTTTATAGAATTTTTCACTGGTATCGTCATATTTAAACTTTATTTTAACGACTTTGCCGGGTGAATCGCAGATGCCGTAAGATATCATACCCCTGGGAAAACCACCCCAGTTGGTGACTACAATTTCTTTGAGATAATTTGAATATTCAAGATGCAGGTAATCGGTTATGTCACCTCCCAGCCGGATACCTGCAATCTCATGAGGTGTTTCAGCCCCATACACAGACATGGGAAAGAGCAGACCAATCAAAAAACATAGAGCTACTTTGTAGAATGCATGTGGCGGCATATGCTCCTCCTGAACAGGTGTTTTGTCGGTACGTCAACATCTCATAGTCACCTTAGGGTTCGTTCAGAAATAACTTCGCATTCTGAGGCGCACTCTGAACATTTAGAAAAGCGATCTTCAATTATGCAATCCTCGACGTAGCCCTGCTACGCCTGCGGTTGCATGCAATCAGATCACTTCTCTAAATGTCCATATTACACCTCATCTC
>JAJRQC010000153.1 GCA_024280455.1 Deltaproteobacteria bacterium
AACCAGCATGGCTGGACCAGATTGTACAGGTCACAGCCACAACAAACTATGAAAATAGCCCGGATCGGCATCACTTCGTGGGCGATTTTCGGATAAACCAGCATGGCTGGACCAGGATTTTTAACGTCACAGCCACAACCACGGATGAAAATAGCCTGATGCGGTATCACTTCGTGGGCTATTTTCGGATAAACCAGACGGTAACCGTAACCCCGAATCGGGAATACATCATTCCTCATCTCCAAGACAAATACCGATGTCGCGGGCAGTAAGAACTTTGTCACTGTTCAAATCAACTTTTTTCTTACAGCATATTGCATCGGCCAGCGGCACGGATGACATTTCCGGCGGGGTCCAGGCAACCATGTGATCAAATATTTCCGCCTCGGCCAGACGAACGGCAGCCGCACCAAAACGAAGGGCGAGAAGCCGGTCAAAAGTGGTCGGTGACCCGCCGCGCTGGAGATGCCCCAGAACCAGGGAACGGGTATCCTTGCCCAGCCGTTCACCGATTTCACGGGCCACCCATTCGCCAATTCCTCCCAGGAGGACCTCAGACCGGCCGACCTCACCCTGACCACGGCAGATCACTTCCCCGTCTTCGGCCTTGGCGCCTTCGGCCACCACGACAATAGAGTAATGTTTGTCGTGGAGTTCATTGTCGCTGATCTTTTCACAGACCGCATCAATACAAAAAGGAATTTCCGGAATAAGAACAACATCAGCACCACCTGCAATCCCTGAGTACAGAGCAATCCAGCCCGATTCCCGTCCCATAACCTCCACCACCATGACCCGGTCGTGGGACTTGGCTGTGGAGTGCAGTTTGTCGAGCGCTTCAGTGGCCGTTGCAACTGCGGTATCAAAACCAAAAGTCCGGTCCGTGGCCTCCAAGTCATTATCGATTGTTTTCGGTACCCCGATAACCGGCATCCCCTTTTGGGCAAAATGGTGCGCGATCTCCAGGCTGCCGTCGCCGCCCACGGCAATATGGCAGAAAAAACCCATCCTGTTGAAGTTTTTCAAGATACGATCCGACACATCGACAATCTGGGTGTCACCAGCAAGATTTTGCACAGGCATGGCAAAAGGATTACCCTTGTTGGTCGACCCGAGAATCGTCCCGCCAATGGGTGTAATCCCCTCCACATCTTTGGGGGTAAGACGAACCAAATCATCAAGGTCAAGCAGTCCCTTGTATCCTGAACGACTACCAAAAACTTCCCATCCTCGCTTGGTCGCAGAATTCACGACCGCAAAGATAACAGCATTCAAACCGGGCGCGTCACCGCCACCTGTAGAAATTACAATTTTTCGCATGGACCGTTTCCTCTACTAAATAAAAAAACATCCCCCCGGGAACATGTAAAGAGAAGGAAATCCCCTTCTCTTTCGCTCCTCCTGTCCCTCTTGAACAAATACTAGAGACTGGGTTCAGTTTTTGCAACATTTTTCCTATGTTTTCACCATATTCTCCCCTGAAACAAGCCGATTCTTCAAGGTAATTCACCCCGACAGACAACCACATTGTGGAATAGGAGAACCCAAAATTGTCCATTCCAGCATTGACAATTTAGCCTAACTACCTTAGGGTTAAGGTGTATAGAAAAATAACTGTTCCTCTTACTGAGAAACAGAAACATTATTATATTTTAAGATTATTTATATTTTTAACCAGGAGGACATCGTGTTTGAAGTAACAAATTCAGCTGTGGAGAACTTAAAAACGTATCTCGCACAGAACAAGATTGAATCAGCGGTTCGTATCGCCCTGATGCAGGGCGGCTGAGCCGGCCCATCACTGGGATTGGCTCTGGACGAGCCAAAAGACAACGACAAAACCTTTGAAGAAGACTCTCTTACCTTTCTGGTTGAAGAAGGGTTGCTTTCAACCTGCGGCGCAATAAAAGTGGATTTTATTGAGGCCGGATACCGGTCGGGTTTCTCCATCACCTCGACTAATCCGGTGAGCAGTGGCGGCGGATGCAGTTCAGGTTCCTGCAGTTCAGGTTCCTGCGGCGGCTGATCGATCTTAGCCGGTACAGCCAAGATATACTAAAGGCTCCTGCCATTTGGCAGGGGCCTTTTTTTATTTCCCCGCTTTACTCCGCGCCAAAATCTTGACACGCCGCGATTCATTCTTATTTTTTCTACTGAAAAAACAACTAACCGTGCAAAAAGCATGGATTGACAAGGAGAGGAAATATGCAACTTGATAAATTTACATTAAAATCCCAGGAAGCAATCCAGGCGGCCCACACCCTGGCTCAGAATAACGGCAACCAGGAGATACAGCCCGAGCATCTGCTCAAGGCCACCCTTGAACAGCCGGAAGGGGTTGTAGTCCCAGTGTTGCAGAAGATGGGCATCGAGCCCAGTGTCGTTTTAAGCGAAGCCAACCAGCTGATCGAAAACCTGCCTAAAGTTTCCGGGTCAGGAGCCGGACAGACTTATGCCTCCCAGGCCTTCAGGAATCTGCTCGACCAGTCGTTTAAAACCGCAACCAACATGCAGGACGAATACGTCAGTCAGGAGCACCTGGTGTTGGCAATGCTTGAAAACCATACACTTCCGGCCTCGCAGATGCTGGCCCGGCTCGGCATTACCAGTGACGCCTTTCTCCAGGCCCTGACAACCATCCGCGGTAATCAGCGGGTCACCGATCCGTATCCTGAGGATAAATACCAAGCCCTGGAGAAATATGCCCGCAACCTGACCGATGTCGCCCGCCAGGGTAAGCTGGATCCGGTTATCGGCCGAGACGAGGAAGTCCGCCGCATTATTCAGGTGCTTTCCAGAAGGACCAAGAACAATCCGGTGCTTATCGGCGAGCCCGGGGTCGGCAAAACCGCTATTGTCGAAGGGCTGGCCCAGCGTATTGTCAACGGCGATATTCCGGCAACCCTTGAAGGAAAACAGGTTATTTCTCTTGACCTTGGCCTGCTGATTGCCGGGGCCAAATACCGGGGCGAATTTGAAGACCGCCTCAAAGCAGTGCTCAAGGAAGTGGAGAAGAAAGCCGGTGAGATTATTCTATTTATCGACGAGATCCACACCCTGGTCGGGGCCGGAGCGTCCGAGGGCTCAATGGATGCCTCCAACATGCTCAAGCCAGCCCTGGCCCGAGGTGAACTCCATTGTGTGGGCGCAACGACTCTGGATGAATACCGCAAATATATTGAAAAGGATGCCGCCCTGGAACGGCGGTTTCAGCCGGTGCTGGTCCAGGAACCAAGCGAGGAGGACACCATTGCCATCCTCCGCGGCATTAAGGAAAAATATGAGGTCCACCACGGGGTTCGGATCCAGGATTCGGCAACTGTTGCGGCCGTCATCCTGTCCAACCGCTACATCACCGACCGTTTTCTGCCGGATAAGGCGATTGATCTGATTGATGAGGCCGCATCCAGGCTGCGGATCGAGATTGATTCCATGCCCACCGAGATCGACGAGCTTGACCGCAAACGGATCAAGATGGAAATCGAGCAGGAAGCCCTGAAAAAAGAAAAAGACAAGGCGTCCAAGGAGCGGCTGGCAAAACTGAAACAGGAGCTCGCCGACCTCAACGACCAGCTCAATGCCATGAAAGGCCAGTGGCAGCTGGAGAAAGACGTTATCCAGCGGATCAGGGATATCAAGGCTGAAATCGATGAGGCCCACATGGAAGAGCAGCGGGCTGAACGCCAGGGCGACCTGAGTAAAGTTGCGGAGATTCGCTACAGCAAAATCGTTGAACTGGAACGTGAACTGGAACAACAGAACGCAAAGCTCGAAGAGATCCAGAAAGAACACTCCCTGCTCAAAGAAGAAGTTGCGGCTGAAGACGTTGCCGCCGTGGTCGCCAAGTGGACCGGTGTGCCGGTGGACAGACTGCTTGAGGGTGAAAAGGAAAAACTGGTCCATGCCGAAGACGAGCTCGCAAAAAGAGTCATCGGCCAGAAAGAGGCCATTACCTCAGTGGCCAATGCCGTGCGCAGGGCCAGGGCCGGTCTGCAGGATCCCGACCGCCCCCTGGGCTCCTTTATCTTCCTCGGCCCGACCGGGGTCGGAAAAACTGAACTGGCCCGCAGTCTGGCGGATTTTCGCTTTGACTCGGAACATGCCATGATTCGGATCGACATGTCCGAGTACATGGAGAAACACTCGGTGGCGCGGCTCATCGGCGCCCCTCCCGGCTATGTCGGCTATGACGAGGGCGGCATGCTGACTGAGGCGGTCAGACGAAGGCCCTATGCTGTTATCCTGCTTGATGAAATCGAAAAGGCACATCCGGACGTGTTCAATGTCCTGCTCCAGGTGCTTGATGACGGCCGGATGACCGACGGCAAGGGCAGAACGGTCTCGTTTAAAAACACGATTATGATCATGACCTCAAACCTGGGCAGTCATATTATCATGGAGCTGGGCCAGACCGATCCGGAGGAGATGCGGCGCCAGGTCGACGAGCTGCTGCACCGGCAGTTCAGGCCGGAATTTCTCAACCGGGTGGATGAAATCATCACCTTCCACGGCCTGACCAGAGAAGACCTGATGCAGATCGTCGGTATCCAGATCGGCCGCATGGCGGCACGATTGAAAGATCATAAATTCACCGTCGAACTGACCGAGGAGGCCAAGCTCTTCCTGGTGGAGACCGGTTATGACCCTTCCTTTGGGGCCCGGCCTCTGAAACGGGCAATTCAGCGCTATATTGAAGACCCGCTGGCCATGGAAATTCTGGAAGACCATTTCCAGGAAGGTGACCATATCCTGATCGACAGAGGTGAAGGAAACAGGCTCTCCTTTACTAAAAAAATCGCGGAATAAATGCTCGGCCTGATCATAATCAGGTCGACGCGAGCCTCCTCCCAAAGTAAAAAGATCGTCCGGAACGATTGTAAAAAAGGTGTCCCGGACGATCTTTTCTTTGCGCATAACAACTGCCCGACAACGATATTCCTCCCCTTCCCGCGCCCGCCTCTGCCGTGCAAACCCTGGCCGTTACCTTTTCAAGCCTCATTGGATGAATTATTATTCTTTTCCACCTTGAACTCTCGGTCCTAACGGCCTTCATGACCAGGGCTGTTACCAGACTCCGGCAGCTGCCGGCTGGGGGTCTCCTGTTTCCGGCGGCCTGATTATGCTGGCCTTCGGTCTCGGAAACCTGCCCGCTCTCTTTGTCTTCGGCAGCGCCGTTCACCTGCTGTCAACGTCAATGCGAACGGAACTCCTGCAATGGGCAGGATTGATGGTTGTTTTTATCCGAAAATCGCCCATGAAGATGGAACTTTTAGGCTATTTTCATGGTTCGTTGTGGCTGTGACGTTAAAAATCTGGTCCAGCCATGCTGGTTTATCCGAAAATCGCCCACGAAGTACGCTGATTCAAGCTATTTTCATCCTTGGTTGTGGCTGTGACCTGTATAATATGGTCCAGCCATGCTGGTTTATCGGCGGATATAATCTGTATCAGCATCTCGGGAACCTGAAAAGGGGCGTGTAGAACTCATGGGCCGCCCCGGCACGCTTTATACCTTACGGGTGCTTCCTACCGTACCCCCCCCAATCAATCATCCTCTTCATCCAGCAGGCTGTTCAGAATTCGGGAAGCATACAGTTCGGCCAGAAAGGCGGCATCGCGGGCCTGGGCATCAAGAAACTCCACCCCGACCTGGCTGCCAAGGGTCCAGCGGACCATGGCATCGGTTGAAAAGGGAAATTTCCCCAGAAGTGCATCTATGAAGATAAGGTCTCCTTCACGCAGGGAATGGTTCAACATCATGAAACACATCCCGTTCTCATGGATATCCAGCAACTTTCCATTCAGTTTCAACTGGTCAGGTGATGTGCCGACCTGAACATCAATGGATTTCTCTTCCTCAAGAAGAATTCGCTCCACCTCTTCGGTCGGAATACGTACGGTCCGTCGTTTTTCGTCTGGTATCTCTGTTTCTCCCATGATGCCTCCCCCAAGGCAGGATAATCGGACACGGTTTCAATTCAATTGCCCATCTAACCAGAATCAGGATAAAAAATCAATGTGACATTCTGCCGGTTCAATTTATCCGTACCGACCGCCCGGTTCTACTAAAATCACGACAGATCCTGCCGAAACTGATTTCTCTTATCCATTTGAAATAAAAAAAGAAATAGAACAAAGCCAAAAGTAGACCTGACCCCTTCTTACTGCATTTTCAGACTTCCACATGCTCAGACCATCCGCATTCCGGACATGTGAACACAACGATGGTATGCGCATCTTCGCCAACCACCCGTTCTTCAAACTCTTTCACGGAGGCGTTGCATTCAGGACATGCGACTCGCCCAAGAAGATGGTTGATCTTAATATCCCCGGAATCAAGATGCTCCTGAAACAGCTTGAGAAGCTCACTTGGCTTCGGTTGCTGAGTGGGAAGATTGTCGATAAGATCCTTCGCCCAAGCCGGGTTTGAACCGATGAACGGCGACAGTACAGATGGGCAATAAGCCAGGAGGCTGCACATCCTGCGAAGAAAAAGATGATCTCAACCAAATCTATTCTCTCTCATATTCCAAACGCCTCTTAAGCTGGATCCCTCTTTAAAACATTCCCCCTGCTAACTTCATGAAACAAAAGAGACAACCCCACAAAGAGAAAATGAAAAAAGGGGATCCAATTTCAAATTTATACTCAAGACATTATTCTCCGCTCATGCCATAAGAAATCGAGGTCTGTCCCCCCTTTTCTCTCCCTGCATGTAAGACAGGGAACGCCGGTTGCCAACATTCTATGTCATAACCGTTTATTTCAGCTCGGTCCAATATTCATCCGGCATTTCGCGGGCAAGGGCGAGGGCGCCGTTGGAGCCGCTGAACAGCGGATCTTCCACCAGCTGCACCTTGGCCGGACCGTACTCGCCGAGAACGGTTTCGATATGGTCGGCCAGCCCACGGATCAGGCAGCCACCGCCGGCCAGGATAATATTCTGGCGGATGGCGTCCTGATACTCGGGATCAAACTTGGCAATCAGCTCCAGGGTTGTTTCAACAATAGCCGGCAGAATACTTTCACAGGCCCTCTTGATTTCCTCGGTAATATCATGCTTGGTGGCCTTGCCTTCCACCGGGATTTCCACTTCAATCGGCTTTTCGACCTCGCCGACAAAGCTGTACTCCTCCTTGAAGCGGCGGACCATGTTGATATTAAAGTCGGCCTCCGGATAACGTTCCTGGAGAAAATTATACAACTGCTGGTCAATGTAATCCCCGGCCGTAAGCACGGTCCGCTGGTCATCTTCACTGGGCACCGTTCCATGCATGATACAGAAATCAACCGTACCGGCGCCTAAATCAATCACCATGGCATTGTCCAGGGCCTCGACCCCATAGGCCACGGCAAAGGGTTCCGAAACCACCAATAACGATTCGGCAAATTCGGCAACCGCCTTTTTAAGCGCGACCTTGTTAACCTTGAATGATTCGGCCGGCACACCGACCACCGCCCTGATCCTGGTATTTTCGGTATCCTCATCCACCAGAGTGATAAGATGGCGGATCAACTCCTTGACCGCCTCCTCGTCCCGGGCGGTTCCCTCTTTAATGACCCCGTTTTTCAAGGGCCGGTACATATCGAGAGAAAGTCGGTGTGAGACCGCCTCGGCCCCGAAAAGAATGGGTTTACCCACCACCTTTCTGGCGATAAAATCCTTGGGCCAGCCGACATAACTCTCCACCCATTCTTTTTTATCGTTGTCAGCGGAAATCGAACTGCGCGAGGTGCCGAGATCAATACCGACAAGTAGTGTTTTCTTAGCTGCTTTCTTTGTTGTTTTTCCGGCCATTATGCTCTCCTTCAACAATCTGTAAATGCCTTTGCCCAAGATAGGAGGTGACTCCTTCCTTGATAAACGACGTTATCTGTTTGCGGTATTCCGATTTTTTCAGATTTGCTTCCTCATCTCTTTTGGTAATACATGAAATCTCCACCAGCACACTCGGTGCATCGACGCCCAACAGGACGACAAAAGGCGCAATCTTGATACCGTTGTCGGAAACCGTACTGTCATGCTTTTTCATATTGGAAAACAGGCTCTGCTGGATCGAGGCCGCAAGCAGAGCGGATTCCTGCTCTTTCATGGTGTCGCTGATCTTTTTGATCATGTTTTTAAAATCCCCGGCCTGGATCTCCGATCCCCGGTTCTCCTGTTCGGCTAGACGGAGGGTGTACTTATCGGTCGGCGGCCCGAAATAAAAGGTCTCGGTTACGTTATACTCCTTCTGGGGGATGGCATTGACATGGAGTGAAATAAAAAGGTCGGTCCGGTTGGCATTGGCGACTCTCACCCTATCAGCCAGCGAGATAAACACATCCCGTTCCCTGGTCATGACCACGTTATAGCGCCCGCTTCGGGTCAGAGCGTCCCGGAGCTGCAGGCCGATATCAAGAACAATGTCCTTTTCATTGGTACCGAGACTGCCGATTGCGCCCGGATCTTTTCCGCCGTGACCCGGATCAATAACAATGGTCTGGACATCAAGCCCGAGAACCGAGCTGACCCGAACCTGTTCATCGTTAAGCAGCAGGCTGTAATTCAAGAGTTCACGGGGATTAATGTCAACCGGAGTCCACTTGAGCCGGGCATTGTTTGCCGACTGCATGACAACCGTCGCCCACGGCAGGATCGGGCCGGAAGCAGCCTGCTCGACCGGAGCGATTGAATCATCCCCGTTGTACAGGGCCGGGAATACAATAAATCTGGTCAGGACAAGAAGTCCGGTAAGCAGCAGCAGGGAAGAGATGCGGACGGCAAACCTGTTGCGACGCCATCTGCGGGCAGCCCTGACACCGCCATACCCCTTTTCAAGCAGTCGTTTGTTCTCCTCATGCACTCCCTGGAGAATTATACTTTTCAGTTTTGCATTTCCGGCGTCGGACATGGTCGCGTACGGTATCTGACCTCTTAATCAGGATTTAAACTCTCGGGAACCAGGTACTCCAACTGTCGGCACCAGGCATCACCCTGCCGACGGCTCCCGGTTTGGAATCAGTTCGTCTGTCAATCATAAGCCTGCAGGGCAATCATGACGGGGAAGATACACCCCGCTCCAGGACAGGCCCAACGGGCGTCCAACAACATTTCGCCCAGAAGACAATCAAATCGATAGGTTATTATATGTGCGCCACCAGGGCATGTCAACTATTCTCTCCTGCAGGAGCGGGCCGCTTTCTTCGAGCGACCGGCTCCCTTCACCCTGAACAGGACCGGACCATGTATGGAGCGTGCAAAAGCATCCCTGCCTTGAGCCTGTTTCCAAGCAAAAAACAGACCAGCATTTTTTTATTGTCGACAGAGCTCAAGGCGGCGGAGTAGTATCAGAGATATGATTACAAACCTGTACCAAGGGAAGACAGCAATGCTGAATAACGATGCAAACTTTTGCGGAACCGTGATCTCCCATGTCATGATGCCCTACCACGCCAACCCGGCCGGCAACGTCAACGGCGGGGTGATCATGCAGCTTATCGACGATGCCGCCTTTGTCATTGCCACCAGGTTTGCCAGATCCAATGTGGTGACCGCCTCCATCGACCGGATAGACTTCCACCGACCCGTTCATGTTGGGGACCTGATAACGCTGCGAGGCTGCCTGAACATGACTCACCGCTCCTCCATGGAGATCGGTGTCCGGGTCGAGGGAGAGGACATGAAAAGTGGAGAGGTGCGCCACATCGCCTCGGCCTACCTGACCTTTGTCGCCCTTGGCACAAACGGCAAGCCCATACCAATTCCCGAGTACACGCCGACGGACAAAGATGCCAGACGACGCAACATTGAAGCACTGAAACGCCGCGAACAACGACAGGAACAGCTTCAGAGAAAATAATCGTCCATGCGCGATGCGAGGCACAGGTGGCCTGAAAAGGTTTTTATCTTTCCGGCATGGCGGTTGTGTTTTTCAATTCCTGTGCTATAAAAGAGAAATTCAATTTTTCTATATTTTTTTTCGGAGTAAAAAATGAGCACTGAAGTAGATGATATAAGCATTAATTATGAAGAAGACGACACCCTGATAGTCAAAGAACTGGACAAGGAAATCCTGTCCAAGGGCGCCTGGACAACAATCCTCTTTCGGTATCAGGATTACAACCGGGCCAAAGGGGAGTACGGCCCGGACAAGTATACCATACGCCGGTATCAGAAACGCAACGGCCAGTATCTGCCGAAATCAAAATTCAATATCTCCAGTGCCAAACAGGCCAAAAAAATCATTGAAGCTCTGGAGAAATGGATTGATGATTAACCCGGCCCATTAACCGTGTATTTCCCGGTTGCTGGCATAGAAGTACGGCCCTGGCTGCCGCCCCTGATTGCCTTCGTAATTTCTTTCTTCACCTCCATGGGCGGGGTTTCAGGGGCTTTTTTACTCCTGCCCTTCCAGATGAGTTTTCTCGGTTTTGTTTCACCTTCGGTCAGCGCCACCAATCATATATTTAATATTGTCGCTATTCCCAGCGGCGTGTATCGCTACATAAAAGAGGGCCGAATGGTCTGGCCGCTCACCTGGGCGGTCATCATCGGCACCCTGCCCGGGGTACTTGCCGGCGCTGTAATCCGAGTAAAATACCTGCCCGACCCCACGACCTTTAAACGCTTTGCGGCAGTCGTTCTCCTCTATATAGGTGTTCGCCTGTTGCGAGATATTCTGAAAAAGGACCAGGACAGACCGCCAACCAGAGCACCCGACCAGGGACAAAAGGGCGGGATTGTCAGTAATGCTTTTTTTACCGTAAAATCTCTAGGCTACACCTTTGAGGGCAGACAATACGAAGTTTCAACCCTTACCATCATGGTTCTCAGCCTGACCGTCGGCATAATCGGTGGTGTATACGGAATCGGGGGCGGCGCAATTATTGCGCCTTTCTTTGTCTCTTTTCTAGGCCTGCCGATCTATACGGTTGCCGGCGCCACCCTGATGGGTACCATGATCACCTCCATTGCCGGAGTTCTTTTTTTTCAGGCAATGGCTCCATTTGTCCCGAATATGGCCGTCGCTCCTGACTGGGGCCTCGGTCTGTTGTTCGGCCTGGGTGGATTTGCCGGTATGTATTGCGGGGCAAGGATGCAACGTTTCGTACCGGCCCGCCTGATCAAGTCTATTCTCACCTTTTGCATTCTTTTTACCGGACTGCGTTACCTCGGCCTGTTTTAACGGTGCAACAGGCTGTTACAGCTGAACCATAATTAAGCTAACCCCGCACTGACAAAAGAAAATACTTTTCTTCCATTTTTATTATTGACAGGTCTACTGATCCCATGTAATTTGCCGCTTCGTTGCTCGTGAGACATCACGAGCGCCGGGAAAAAAACGTTCGCCAGAGTCAATTAAATGTTGACAGCATAAAGCGAACGAGATATACTGAACACCTGCGACGGAGAAAGCCGAATGGCTAATATAAACTCTGCGTTGCGCCTGTTTTGCGAGAGCGGAATGTGGCATTGATCTTTGAAAACTAAACAGCAAATAGAGCGGGCCAAAGTAAATTTTGGTTTGAGTAAGAAGTAAAAGTAAGTCCAATCGATTTGTGATTGGCTAGGATATAAACTGGAGAGTTTGATCCTGGCTCAGAACGAA
>JAJRQC010000154.1 GCA_024280455.1 Deltaproteobacteria bacterium
CTGTCTTGGTTCCCCTGTGCTTAACCTTTGGGATTACTCCCGCCAGCCCAGGGTTCTCTATCCGGTGGCTGGTCTGCCTTACCGGAGCGGGACTTCCACCCGATGGAATAAACGACCTTGCCCGGCCGCACTAGGAGTCCGACCCTCTGGACGAATTAAAAAAAATCGCCCACGGGGTGGGCTCCTCCAGAAACTCCAGTCAGGGTTCCTTTTTTGACACGAATTCAGGTGGTTGGTTGATGCGCCTTCGGCTTCTCCACCCGACCTTCTATTACCACGTCATCCCCGAGTGCTGTTATCGTGGATCCAGAGAGCAGGCAATGACCCGAGTTCCAGTTTCCGCGCTCGTAACACCGCTTCGCAGACATGTCCGTTTACCTGACTAGCAGGGAGAAAAGGTACAACATATTCCGCTCTTCCCGTTGGGAGGTATAGGACTCATGAAAAAGACCTCTGACTGCTCTCTGGATCCCCGCCTAAAAGACTGCGGGGATGACGTCTTTGAGAGGTGCAACTCATCGATTCTTCGGCGAAGAATTTATCTATTCTACCTTACCCTCTTTTTGGTGGATTCACCTTCGGCTTCTCCACCCGACCTTCTATTACCACGTCATCCCCGAGTGCTGTTATCGGGGATCCAGAGAGCAGGCAATGACCCGAGTTCCAATTTACGCACTCGTAACACCGCTCTGCGGGCATGACGTCTTTGAATTAAAATACACCAACCTTGCATCACTGTAGAATCTTCGCAGCCATGGCCTTGGCCTCTTCCTGGATCCGGGCAAGATGGGCCTGATCAATAAAACTCTCGGCATAGATTTTATAGATATCTTCAGTGCCGGACGGGCGGAGGGCAAACCAGCCGTTTTCCGCCACAACCTTGAGCCCGCCGATGGGTGCATCGTTGCCGGGTGCATTGGTCAGGATCGCCTGGATCGGCTCACCGGCCAGGATTTCCTCTTTAACGTCTTCGGGCGAGAGTTTTTTTAATATCGCCTTCTGCTCCGGGGTCGCCGGAGCCTCAATGCGGGCATAGATCGGCGCCCCGAAATTCTCAGTCAGTTTTTTATAATACACGCCTGGATCACTGCCGGTTTTAGCAGTGATTTCTGCAGCCAGCAGGTTAAGAATAATCCCATCCTTATCCGTGCTCCAGACCGTGCCGTCCTTGCGCAGAAAACTGGCCCCGGCGCTCTCTTCACCGCCGAAAAAAAGAGTTCCGGATTTGAGTCCGTCGACAAACCATTTAAAGCCCACCGGCACCTCGATCACCTTCCTGCCCAGGTGGGCAGCCACCCGGTCGATGATTGAGCTTGAGACCAGGGTTTTGCCGATGGCCAGATCTTTTTTCCACTGCGGGCGGTTTTCGGAAAGATAGGCGATTGCAACGCTGAGGTAGTGGTTCGGATTCATCAGGCCGACACTTTTGGTAACAATTCCATGACGGTCAAAATCAGTGTCATTGCCAAACGCAATATCAAAATTTTCCTTATGTTCGACCAGACCGGCCATGGCATAAGGTGAAGAACAGTCCATCCGAATCTTGCCGTCCTTGTCACAGTGCATGAACGAGAACTGTGAATCAAGGGTATCATGGAAGACCTCCATGTTGAGGCCGTAGCGTTCTTTGATGGCGCCGTAATAGGCCAGGCCCGCCCCGCCCATGGCATCGGCCCCGATACGGATGCCCGATTTTGCGATCACCTCCATGTCGACCACATTCTCCAGGTCTTCGACATAGGGGGTAATGTAATCATACTCGCTGATACAGGGTGCTGCCATCGCCTCCCTGAGAGAGACCTTCCGGACCGCCTGCAGACCACCCTCAAGGAACGTGTTAGCCCTGGCCTGAATCCAGTCCGTGACATCGGTATCGGCCGGACCACCATGGGGCGGGTTGTACTTGAATCCGCCATCCATAGGCGGATTATGCGAGGGCGTAATCACAATCCCGTCACAGAGCGCATCGCCATCCCGGTTATGGGTGAGGATGGCCCGGGAAATTGCCGGAGTAGGCGTGTACCCGGATTTCTCGGCAATACGGGTGGTCACGCCGTTGGCGGCAAGCACCTGCAGGGCGGTCAGCTGGGCCGGCCAGGAAAGGGCATGAGTATCCATCCCCATAAAGAGAATACCGTCAATGCCCGCCTCCCGGCGATACTCGCATACGGCCTGGGTCACGGCAAGGATATGCTGCTCGTTAAAGCTGCGTTTCAGCGAACTGCCGCGATGTCCGGAGGTGCCGAAACCGACCCGTTCGGTGCCGATCTGTATATCCGGAACCAGGGTAAAATAGGCCGAGATCAGTTCCGGGACATTGACTAATATGGATTTCGGGGGCAGCTTGCCTGCCAGTGGATGTATACTCATCATCTCTCCTTGTAACTTATCCTTGTTTATACTGCGCCTGCACCGCGGTAATGGCCACAGTGTTGATGATATCGGCCACCTGACAGCCCCGGGATAGATCGTTGACCGGCTTATTGAGTCCCTGCAGGACCGGGCCGATGGCAACCGCGCCCGATGAACGCTGGACCGCCTTATAGGTATTGTTGCCGGTGTTGAGATCGGGAAAGATAAAAACCGTGGCCTTGCCCGCCACCTCGCTGTCCGGCATCTTCTTGCTGGCAACGGTCGCATCGATAGCGGCATCGTACTGGATGGGCCCGTCGAGCTTGAGATCCGGCCTGCGCTGCCTGGCAATTTCCACCGCCTTTCTGACCCGGTCGACATCCGCTCCGACCCCCGAGGTGCCGCTGGAGTAGGAGAGCATGGCCACCACCGGCTCAATCCCGAACAACTTCGCGGTTCGGGCCGAGCTGATGGCAATGTCGGCCAGCTCTTCGGAGTTGGGATTAGGATTAACCGCACAGTCGCCATAGACCAGGACCCTGGTTTCCAGACACATTAGAAACACCGAAGAGACAAGCAGGACATCCGGCGGCGTCCGGATGAACTGAAATGCGGGCCGAATAGTATGGGCCGTGGTGTGGGCTGCTCCGGACACCATACCGTCGGCCATGTCCAGATGGACCATCATGGTGCCGAAGTAGCTGACATCACTCATGGTATCATAGGCTGTATCCATGGTGATGCCTTTATGGCTGCGCAGTTCAAAAAAGGTTTTGGCAAACTGCTCACGCAAGGGGGAGGTCTGCGGGTCGATAAACTTGATCCCCTCCAGTTTCAGGCCAAGGGTTGCGGCCCGGAAACGGATCGTGTTTTCCCGTCCGAGAATGGTCAGCTCGACCACATCACGCAGGCGCAGGATTTCTGCAGCCTGCAGGATACGGTCGTCTGCTCCTTCCGGCAGGACGATATGTTTACGCTCCAGCCGGGCCTGCTGAAAAAGAGAATATTCGAACATCAGGGGCGACATGGTGGAGGATGGGGTAACTCTGATTTTTTCCTCCAGAGCCGGGATATCGGCATGGGCCTCAAACATGCCCAGGGCCCGGGCAATCTTGCGCTCGTTTTCCGGATAGAGCCGCCCCTTGACTGCGGCCACATTCATAGCAGTGGTATAGGTGTCAGTGGCAACCCGGAAGATGGGAAGCGCCAGGTCGCCGAGGCCTTCCAGCAGCCGGACGACCGAGGGGGCCGGGGTCAGGTCTCCGGAGAGCAGGAGCCCCACCGGTGACGGATAATTTTTGGATGCAATGGCGCCAAGGGTGGTGAGAATAATGTCCGGCCGGTCACCGGGCGTAATGATAAGATCATCCTTTTCAATGTGTTCTAAAAAATTGTCCGGCCCCATGGCCGCCACCTTAAAGGCGCGGACATCACGCTGCAGCCCTGTTTTCGGACCGCTGAACCAGCTCGCCTGCAGGGCCTCGACAATCTCCTCCATGGTCGGGCTGCTGAGGCTTTCCACCTCCGGCAGCAGATCGATGCCGATCCCGGAGTCGCATTTGGCGCGCAACTCATTCTCGGCCGTCTCTAAAATCTGCGGATCGACCCGGTTGACCATCACCGCCAGCAGCGGGCACTGGAGCTGGCGGAAATTTTTCTCGGCAACCCGAACATTCTCCAGCAGTTCTCCGGCTGTCGCCTGGTAGCCTGAGGAAACGTACAGGGCCGGGGTCCCCAGTTCCCGGGCGATACGGATGGAAACATCGTATTCAAAGGCATCGGAGAGATGGGTGATGTCCGGCCCTTCGCAGAGCAGAAAATCACACTGCTCTTCGGCCTCTTTAAAGCAGACGACGATTTCACGGAACAGACGGCGCTCTTCACCGCCGGTAATCCAGGCCCTGGCCTGGTCATGGGTGACGCCGAACATCTGCTTGGGCTGCAGGCTGAGATTGAACCGGCTTGCAATCAGGCGGATATGGTTGTCCTCTTCCGGTGGTCCGGGGACAATGGAGCGGAAAAAACCAAGCCGATCAACCCGACGGGAAAGCATCTCCATGATGCCGAGGGTAATAATCAGTTTACCGCTGTTGGGCTCCAGGCTTGCAATGTATAGACTCTCAGCCATTTTTCGTACCCTTCCTGCCTCTGTAGTGCCAACTTGCTGCACCAGTTGAGATAACAAGAAATAACACCCCTGTACTTTTTAATGCAGAGTAAACAGTTTGACAGGAACGCTCTACTCTCAAAACATGCTTTCCCCTGATAAAGGGATGGTATCTATCAGTTTACGCTTTGTACGGCCTGCCGGGAAAGTTCGGTTATTTTTTTCCATGCCTGCTCCTTGATGAGCCGGGACGGCACCACCCAGGAACCACCGACACAGGCGACATTGGCCAGGGCCAGGTACTCCTGATAGTTTTCCGGCGAAATACCACCGGTGGGACAGAAGGTGACCTGGGGAAACGGGCCGCCGATGGACTTCAGCATCCGTACTCCGCCTGCGGCCTCGGCCGGGAAGAACTTGAACTCCCGATACCCCCTTTCCATGCCGAACATCAGTTCCGAGGCGGTGGAGATTCCGGGGATCAGGGCTATGGGCCCCTGATTGGCGGCATCAAGCAGGGTCGGGGTCAGACCGGGGCTGATAGCAAAGACCGCTCCCGCATCGGCTACCGCCTGCAGATCTTCGGCCGAGGCCACGGTTCCGGCCCCGACCAGAGCTTCAGGGACTTCCCGGCTGACCCGACGGATGGCCTCGACCGCGACCTCGCTGCGCAGGGTAATCTCCAGAACCTTGATTCCGCCCTTGAGCAAGGCTTTAGCCAGCGGCACTGCATGTTCGATTTTTTGTATTACAATCACCGGCACGACCGGCCCGGCATTGAGGACGTCTAAGGGTGGTATTTTCCAGTTTTTTATAATCGACATTGGTTTATCCTTGGCTCTCTTCCCGCACTCTGCGTGGGAACGAGTTATTTTTATTTTTTGTATTCATTCTCAGATTTGCATCCTTTTCCCCTGCTCAGGGCAGGAATGTATACCGACGACTGGATCCCCGATAACAGCACTCGGGGATGACGAAATACAGGCAGTTACTCCCATTGTATCGTTTTCTCATTCCCAGACAACGCCGGACAGCTGGTCTCTCTATACCCTCTGATCACACATCATCGGTAAAGACCACGTTGCAGCTCTCATGGACATAGGTAAAAATGGAGCTGGCACCCTCTTCGGCACCAAGCAGATCTTTACGTAGTGGAGCAAAAATCTGACGGCCCAGGCCGTAGCGGTGGGGTTCAAGATCCGGGGCCGCGTATTCACGTTCAACCAGCTCTGCGTTGTCCACCTTCAGCTCCAGCACACTGTTATGGGCATCCATCCGGATGATATCACCGTCCCGGACCTTGGCCAGCATCCCGCCGCAGAAGGCCTCCGGGGTGCAGTGGATGGCAAAGGGAACCTTGCCCGAGGCTCCGGACAGCCGTCCGTCCGTGACCAGGCCAACGCTGTAGCCCCGATCCATGGCAATGGAGAGATAGGTGATCAGTTTATGGAGCTCGGGCATACCGTTAGCCTGCGGGCCCTGGAAACGGACAACCGCCACCAGATCCCGGTTCAGCTTGTCTGCATTAAAGGCCTCTTCCAGTTCATGCTGACTGTTGAAGACCATGGCCGGGGCCTCAACCAGTGTTTTTTCGCCATCGGCCAGGGCGGAGATTTTCATAATTGCCCGACCCAGATTCCCGGACAGGACCTTGATACCGCCCATGGTTTCAAAGGGTCTGTCGACCGGGGCAATAACCTCGGGATCTGCAGCCTGTTTCGGCCCCTGCCGCCAGATTACTTTCTGCTCATCAAGCACAGGCTCTTCCAGGTACCGGCTCAGGCCGAACCCGGCCACGGTCTGCACGTCCTCATGCACCAGGCCGCCTTTGAGCAGCTCACGAATGAGCAGGGCCATGCCTCCGGCCTGCTGGAAAGAGTTGATGTCGCCTGATCCGTTGGGATAGATACGAACCAGCAGTGGCACGTTGTCGGAGAGCTCGGCAAAATCGTCCCAGTCAATGCGGATAGCGGCGGCCCGGGCAATGGCCACCAGGTGCATGGGCTCATTGGTGGAACCACCGGTGGCCAGCAGTCCGACCATGGCATTGACCACCGACTTTTCACTGATCACTTTTGCTAAGGGGGTATACTCCTCACCGAGATGGGTCATGGTCGTCACCCGGGCGGAAGCGGCCCGGGTCAGAGCGTCGCGCAGCTTAGTGCCTGCATTGACAAAGGAAGCACCGGGAAGATGCAGGCCCAGCATCTCCGCCATCAGCTGGTTAGAGTTGGCGGTGCCGTAAAAGGTACAGGTTCCCGGACTATGATAGGCCTTGACCTCGGAGGCCAGCATCTCTTCATGACCGATCTTGCCTTCGGCAAAGAGTTCACGCACATGGGCCTTTTCTTTGTTCGGCAGGCCCGAGGTCATGGGGCCGCCTGGAATCAGGATCATGGGCAGATGGCCGAACTGGAGTCCGCCCATGAGCAGGCCGGGCACGATCTTGTCGCAAACCCCGAGCAACAGGACGCCGTCAAAGACATTATGAGAAAGAGCGATAACCGTGGACATGGCAATGACGTCCCGGCTGATCAGGCTCAGATCCATGCCTGGCTCCCCTTGGGTCACGCCGTCGCACATGGCAGGAACCCCGCCGGCAACCTGGGCCGTGCCTCCGGCCTCGGCAACCGCTTTTTTAATAATCTCCGGATAAGCCCCATAGGGTTGGTGGGCGGAAACCATGTCATTATAGGAGGTGATAATGGCAATATTGGGCACCTTTTCGTCGAGCAGGGCCTGGCGGCAGCCGCCCACGCAACCGGCAAGGTCGTGGGCAAAGTTGGAGCAGGGAAGTTGTTTGCGGAAGACGCCCTCGCCCCGAGCCTCTTCCACTCTCTGGAGGTAGGCTGCCCGGTTCTCTTTGCTGCGCTCGATGATACGGTTGGTGACTTTTTCAACTATCGGATGCATAATTTCCTTCCTTAAGGTGCCCAGTAGACGGCCACCGGAGTTCTCTGTTGCCTGAGGATAAAGCGAATGGGCATCTCCTCCGGCGGCCCTTCTCCCATGGCCTTTTTGAGCACATCCTGTTTTTCCGAGCCGGTGATATGAAGAACAATCTGCCTGGTGTCGAGAATCGCAGGCAGGGTCAGGGTCATCCGCTCATGGGGTGCGGTCAGCGGGGCAATACCCATACATATTTCCCCCGAATTCATGTCGGTGGCGGCAGCAAGTTTCTCCGCCCCGGGAAACAGGGAGGCGGTATGCCCGTCCCCCCCCATGCCCAGGATGAGCGCGTCAATGGGGCGGCGGATTGCCTGCAGTTGCCTTGCGCATGCCGCCTCGCCTTCGCCTGCTGTCGGGGCCGGATTTTTCATCGGGATAAAAGTGGCGGCAGTGGCCTTGTTTTTGAGCAGATGGGTCCGGACCAGATGTTCATTGGAATCCTCCGCCTCCGGTTCCACCCACCGTTCATCGACCAAGGTGATAACTACTTTGGCCCAGGGGATATCCAGTTCGGACAACCGTTCAAACAACTCAACCGGGGTCGAACCACCGGACACGGCCAAACTTGCCCTACCGTTTTTCCTGATCCCGGAGGTCAGCAGTTCGCCGATCCGATCGGCCAGACTCTTTGCAAGAGTTGACCGGTTGGAAAATTCGGATTGATTCATAGGCATTTTCAAATCCTTTTCATAACGGCCTGTAGAATTCTTCAAAAGATGTTGCCATCACAAAACCGTAAACTGGTCACCGTAAACCGTAAACCAACCTATTCTTCCCACTCCCGCCCATCCCGGGCCAGAAGCGCCACCGAGGCCACCGGGCCCCAGGTACCGGCCGGGTACGCTCTAGGCGGCTCATTGGATTTTTCCCAGGCCTCCTGGATGGAGTCAATCCACTGCCAGGCCCGCTCGACTTCATCCCGTCGAATAAACAGGGACTGGTTGCCGATCATGGTTTCCAGGATCAGCCGTTCATAGGCATCGGCAACCCGCTCGGCATTAAAGGCGTCGGAAAAACTTAAATCAAGCAGTGTTTTCTGGAGCTTAATCCCCTTGCCGATACCAGGAACCTTGTTCATCATCTCAATTTCCACCCCCTCATCGGGCTGCAAACGGATTACCAGCTTGTTGCGGGGCAAATTTTTATAACTGTCCTTGAAAATATTATGAGGCAGCCGTTTAAAATAAATAACGACCTCGGAACGTTTTGCGGTCATCCGCTTGCCGGTACGGAGATAAAAAGGGACGTCGGCCCAACGCCAGTTGTCGATGTCCACCCGCAGGGCAACAAAACTCTCCGTACTCGAACCGGGATTGCCGTCCTCTTCTTCATGATACCCCGGGACCGGTTTGCCCTTGATAAAACCTGCCGTATACTGCCCCCGCACGGTTTTTTCTTCGACCGTGTCAACGGTTATCGGCCGCAGAGCCTTGAGGACCTTGAGCTTTTCATTACGGATGGAATCACCGTCCATGTTGACCGGCGGCTCCATGGCCACCAGGGTTAAAATCTGCATCAGATGATTCTGCACCATATCCCGCAGCTGACCGGACTTATCAAAATAGCCCCAGCGCCCCTCTATGCCGACCTCTTCAGCCACGGTGATCTGAACGTGATCAATGGTGTTGTGATCCCAGTTGGTTGTAAAGATGGAGTTGGCAAAACGAAGGGCCAGCAGGTTCATGACCGTTTCCTTGCCGAGATAATGATCAATCCGGTAGACCTGATCTTCGGTGAAAACCCGGGCCACGGTATCGTTAATCTCCTTTGATGTTTCAAGATCCCGACCGATGGGTTTTTCCAGCACCACTCTGGTCTCCGGGGTCACGATATCGGCATGGGCAAGGCCCCTGCAGATATCATCAAAGAGAAACGGGGCCACCGAAAAATAATTGACCAGCACCCGTTTTTTCTGGTCCGTTACCTCGGCCAGTCGCCTGTACTCCTCAGGCACATCCAGGTTGATCAGCACGTATTGCAGTCTGGCCAGCAACCGTTCGACCACCGCTGGCTCCAGAGGTTCCTTGACAAAGGTTTCCAGACTGTTCCGCATCCTGGCAACAAATTCATCCCGGCTGATCTCATGGCGGGCCACTCCGATGATACGGGTATCCTCGTGGAGCAGTCCTGCCCGATCCAGCTGATAGAGCGAGGGAAGAAGCTTGCGCCGGGACAGATCTCCCAAGACCCCGAAGATAGTAAAATCACATGCGTGGTTATCCGTGCTCATAATACCTGCTCCTCTTTTCCGGGCTTTTCGGGAGAAAAAAGGACTCCGTTTTCAGGAATTTTCTGCCATTTCAGCTCGACCGGAAAGGGTTTAACGTCCCAGATTTTTTTACTGTAATCCATGATCGAGCGGTCTGAAGAAAACTTGCCCATTCTGGCCGCATTGAGTATCGACATCCTGGCCCAGCGATCCTTATCGCCAAAGAGATCACTGACCCGCTGCTGACAGTCGATATCCTCCTGATAGTCGGCAAACAGCATGTACTGGTCGTCATAGAGCAGCGAGTCAACAATGGGCCGGAACAGTTCCCGGTCACCGTGGGAGAAATGACCGGAGGAAATCAGATCAATAACAGCCTTGAGCTCGTCATTATTGTTGTAATAGTCCATCGGGTGGTAGCCGGAGGCCTGCTGTGCCATAACCTCATCCACGTTGAGCCCGAAGAGAAAGAAGTTTTCCGCCCCCACCTCTTCCCGGATCTCGACGTTGGCTCCGTCCAGGGTCCCGATGGTCAGTGCTCCGTTCATGGAAAACTTCATGTTGCCGGTTCCCGAGGCCTCCTTGCCGGCCAGGGAAATCTGTTCCGAAAGATCAGCCATGGGGTAGACGATGTGGCCGATCTTGACGTTGTAGTTGGGTATAAAAAAGATTTTCAAACGATCACGGACATCCGGATCGCAGTTCACCACCCTGGCCACTGAGGTAATCAGCTTGATCATCCTCTTGGCCATGAAATAGCCGGGTGCCGCCTTGCCGCCGAATACAAAGAGACGGGGGATTATGTCGATCTCCGGATTGGCCTTGATTCGGTTGTACAGGGTAATAATATGGAGAATGTTCAGATGCTGGCGTTTATACTCATGAATGCGTTTGACCTGAACATCGAACATGGCCGTGGGATCAATCACCTGTTTATCATGGCGGAGAATCAGATCGGCGACATCCTGTTTATTGTCTTCTTTAACCCTGCGCCATGCCTCTACAAACGAGGCATCTTCCGCCAGCTTTTCCAGTCTTTTCAACTCATCAAGATGGGTAATCCATTCTTCACCGATGGCCTCGGTGATCAGATCGGTCAGGCGTGGGTTACTGACTGCAATCCAGCGCCTGGGTGTAACCCCGTTGGTAACGTTGTGTATTTTACCGGGAAACATGGTGTCCCAGTCGGCCAGGGTATGTCTGCGCAACAGTTCGGTGTGCATGGCCGCCACCCCGTTGATGGCCTTGGAGCCGATACAGGCCAGATTTGCCATCCGTACATACCTCGGCCCGGATTCATCGATAATGGACATCCGGCTGATCCGGCCGTCGTCACCGGGATATCTGAGCCGTACTTCATCCAGAAAACGACGGTTGATCTCATAAATTATTTCCAGATGCCTGGGCAGCAGACTGCCGAACAGATCAAGCTGCCATTTTTCCATGGCTTCGGGCAGCAGGGTATGGTTGGTATAGTTCAGGGTTTTTCGTGTGATCTCCCAAGCCCTGTCCCAGTCGTAGAGATAGACATCGACCAGCAGGCGCATAAGCTCCGGCACGGCCACCGCAGGGTGGGTGTCATTGAGCTGGGCCTGAAAATCATCATAAAGATTATCCAGGCTGTCATGCATATACAGGTGGATCCGGATCATATCCTTCAGAGAACAGGAAACAAAAAAATACTGCTGTTCCAACCGCAGCTGCTTGCCCTGGAACTGCTCATCATTGGGATAGAGCACCTTGGTAATGGTTTCCGCACGTATCTTGTCTTCCACTGCCCCGTAATAGTCACCGGTATTAAAATCTTCAAAATCAAAGGAGGAATGAGCCTCGGCACTCCACAGACGCAGGCAGTTAACGTTGTTGACCTTGTAGCCGGGGATCGGAGTATCGTAGGGTATACCGGTGATTACCCGGGCCGGAATCCAGCGTATCCGCCGGTTACCCTGCTCACCATGGTAGACTTCGGTATGACCGCCAAACCCGACATCACAGGCCAGGTCCGCTTTTTTGATCTCCCATGGATTGCCGGGGTGCAGCCAGCGGTCGCTGAGTTCTTTCTGCCAGCCATCGACAATCTCCTGGTCGAACATTCCGTACTCATAGCGAATGCCATAGCCGATGGCCGGAATCTGCAGCGAGGAGAGCGAGTCCAGGTAACAGGCTGCCAGTCGCCCCAGGCCGCCATTGCCAAGACCCGGTTCTTCTTCATGGTCGATGATCACTTTCAGATCCAGGCCGCTCTCCTCTGCAGCCTGGAAAAACTCATCATACAGCCCCAGGTTGACCAGATTATTATGCAGATGCGGGCCCATAAGAAATTCAGCCGACAGGTAGCAGACAATTTTGGACTCTTTTTCCAGCAGCGCCTCCACTGAGTTGACAAAGAGATGCTGCATCCGGTCCCGGAGAGTGTAGGACACCGCAAGATACAAGTCGTTTAAGCGTGCGGTTCTCGTCGTCACCCCCTGCCTGTAGAAAAGATTGTAGGCAAAGGCCCGTTTAAGCTTGTTTATACGTTCTTGCCGTTTATCGGTCACTTTTTTTACAGGACTCATGCTGTATCTCCCGGAGAAAATGTTTCAATCCCCGGGTAATGAATACCAGGGACAGTATGGATCGGGTTCGGGTTGGAGCCTTGAGAATTGGTTGTAATCACACTGGTACCGGTAACGCTTCGGCTTCGGTTCAAACATTGAAAAAATACCACAACAACTCAGCATTGCAACCTGTTTCCTGAAAAAGATTATTGTTTTCTGTTTGTATTCCATCTCAGGAATCAGCCCGGGTCGGAGAGCAATAAAGAAGAAGGGCAGTCACCGGGTCAGCCGGTGAACCTGCACGCCGTCAATTGCCGCGGCCTGGTCGGCTACCCGCTCATGATGGGTGAAGAGAATCAACTGGATGTTCCGGCCCAGCCCGGCAAGAACCTGCAGCGTTGCCGCCCCCCGGTCATCGTCGAAGTTGATCAGAATATCATCGACAATAAAGGGCATGGACCGACTGCTCGTGCTCCTGTGCTGCAGACCGGCAAGGCGCAGGGCCAGATATAACTGGTCGCGGCTGCCGGTGGACATGGCCTCGACACCAAGGGGTTGTCGACTACCTCCGCGAACACCGACCAGTACCGGTTCACCCCGATCATCCACATCTGTTTTCAAACCGGAAAAAGAGCCCAGGGTCAGCTCGGCAAAGATCCGGGAGGCTATGGACAGCACCGGATCCTGATTTTTGCGGCGAAAATTTTCAATCTCACGCTTGAGCATATCCACGCCGACCTGGAGCCGGAGAAACCGTCCAGCATCCCGGCCCAGCTTTGCCAGGTTGTTTTCCAGCTCTTCCGCCCCGGCAGCGGCAAGTTCACTGCCATCCATCTGCTCAAGCATTTTTCCGGCCTCGCCCTTCTGCTGGGCAAGAGCCTGGATGGATGGATCAAGCTCACGGGTGATCTTAAGCTCCAGGGCATGAAGCTCGCCGGGCAGGCCATCGGTGTCGACATCGTGCACCTGTTGAGACAACTCGTCAATGCTCTGGTCTCCGGCAATCTGCTGCAGGTCCTGTTCAACCTCTTCGAGCTGCCCGGCAAGCCGCTTATGATCAGCGGCGTTCTGTTCCGCCTGGATTAACTCTTCTTCCAGCCGGCAGCCGGCAATGGCAAGGAGTGTATCCAGCTCCCGGCGGCCGCTTTCCAGAACCAGACTGTTCTCCCGGATTTCCGCTTCCAGCTCCTCAGCCTCTTTTGCATACTTTTCATGCAGGGCCTGCTCTTTTCCGGCCGCGGTCAGGCGCTCATACAGCTGCAGAACACAGGTCGCAACCGGCTGCCCTTCCAATTCGGGAACCGTTTCGCGGACGAGATCCCGTACCTCTTTTTCAAACTCAAGGCAATCACGATCAATACCCAGCATGCGACTCTTCAGTTCATCCGCTTCCTTCAATCCCGAAAAGATCCGCTCAACTGCGTCCAGTAGATCCTGAGCCGCCTCGGGTTCAAAGGAGCTCGCTGTGCCCGGTAGTTGTGCACTCTGTTCCCACTGCCCTCGCCACGTTTTGAGCTCCTCGGTGATCCGGCCAAGATCATCTTCCGCCTGCCTGACCTGAGCCGACTGATTTTCCATATCCCTGGAAACCCGTTGGAACTGCTCTTTGTCGGCCTGCAGGGCATCAAGCATGGTTTCAGCAGCCATAAGCACCGGTTCCAGCTCATCTCCCGCTGATGGAGGATGTTCCTTTTCGTCAATGGAGGCCCGGAGTTCGCGCACCAGTCCTTTTCGTTGTTGTTCAAGATCAAGGATGGAGACCGTTGCCCCTTCCAGCTCCAGAGCCAGTTGCTGCAGCTGTTCCATCTCCAGTCGCCAGTCCATCATTTCCTGCGGCGGGCCCGGGACAATTGCCAACGGCTGCCAGAGGATTTTCCAGGCCTCCTGATGACGGGCAACAGCGGACTCAAGTTCAAGATGATTCTTTTTATTCTCCCGGAGACGACCGCCCAGCTCTTCTTCTTCGGAACGCAACGCCGCAAAGCTATGGACCCGGTCGGCCTCATATCTGAGTCGGTCGCTGATATTGTCCGACTCCAGGATCAACCCATGCACCGTTTCATGCAGCTCCCCATTCGGAGCATACAGGGCGGCCTCAGCGCTGATATCATCCTGCTCAAGCCAGCTCCGACAGACAAGCTGCCAGCCCTGGTCCCGACGGCTGCGCACCGCCTGCAACTCTTCCTCACTTGGAATCTCACCGCCATAGATGAGCTCCCGCTGCCGGGAACGGACACTGAGCAGTGCATCCTCAATCTCCCGGGCCGCCGTGGTGAGGTCTTTTTGTTTCTGCTCCATTTCCTGCAGTTCATCGCGAAATAAATAAATGGTCTGACTCAGGGGAAGCTCCAGCTCAAGCAGCTCCGAGGCGGTTCCCGGCCAGTACCCGGCCTGTCTGAGCCGGAGGCTGATCGATTGTTCCCGGTCCCGCCGCTGCCTGACCAATTCCCGGATACGCCCGTCAATATCCCCGGCTTTTCGGGCCCTGGTCACCGCCATTTTGAGTTGTGATTCGTCTCCCGGCGGCTGGAGACCGGTCAGTATTTTTTTTGTTTTCTCCAGCTCAATTCCGGCCTTGGTCAGTCTGGCCTGCGCATCTTTTTGTCCCTGCAGCAGAGCGCTGCAGGTTGAGGTCAGGGAGAGGATCTTTCTTTTTTCCCGGATAAGGGGCATGAGCTGTTCGGCCTGGTGCAGGCTCAGTGAGGGAGCGGTTACCCGGAGCAACCGGGCGGCCTCTTTTAACAGGGTCGCACGCATACCTTCAAGACGGGGCCGGTCCTTTTTGGCCTTGCGGTATTCACCCAGATGCTGAAAGGCCTCTTCGATAAGCGCTGCTCTGGAAATCAACGATTTATGCGGCCTGAGCTGTTTCAGACTGGTGGAGATATGCTGCTGCCGGGCCCGGGCCTGATCAAGTCGTTGTCCACCACTGCGCAGCTCCTGTTGAATCGCACTGCGTCGTTTATCAAAATCCGCCGGCAAGGGGCGGTAAGTCCCCAGGGCCCGCTGCTGCTCCTGAACTCTTTTTCGTCTGGCGAGCAGGGGCACGGCCCTGTGCAGTCGTTCAAGATGCCGCTGCCTGCGGTCAAGTTCCAGTCGTTTACCGGTGGTCTCCTCAAGCTCTCTACTGATCTGAGCGAGCCTGTCCGCATACTCCTGCCACTGTTCCGGGGCCAGGGACAGTTCACGGATTTCTTTTTTTAATTTCTTGTGCAGGCGTAACCCCTGATTGATTTGAGGAATGCTGCCCCCGGCAAGGAAAAGTCCTTTTTTTTCCGCTTCCATTGCCTCAAGAACTCGGTGCAGAGAGCTGAGACCGGATCCTGCAGAAAAAAGGGTCTCGCCGAGTTCACCCTGCCGGGCCAGGATTTCCCGGCCTCCCCTGACCAGGGTGTCATGATCAATTCCGTACATGGATTCAAACAGGGCAAGGTCCAAACCGCCTAAAAACGGGGTGAACAGGGCCGCATCCATGGGCTCCCCATCTCCATCAACAAGATCACCCTTTCGTTTTTTACGCCGGAAAAATGTCAGGGTTTTCACGCCCTGGCTGAGTTCACCGCCGATCAGGAGCTTGGGTCGGGGATGGATAAAATCATCACGGGTCCGTTCGGGGAAACCGAACAGCCAGGCCTTGAGCGCCCGCAGAGCTGAGGATTTCCCAGCCTCATTGGGGCCGTAGATTATATGCAGGTTTGAATCCTTTGCGGAAAAATCCAGGATCAGGTCGGTAAAGGGACCAAAGGCGGTGAGCTCAAAACGGTTGATTCTCATTGGTCCCCCTGCTCCAGTATTCTTGCCAGGACCATATCCCTGATTTCCCGCACCAGAAGTTGTTGTTCATCCGGATCTTCAGGAAGAAGCGGCTGGGTCCTGAGCAGTTCCGCCGGCAGACGGTCCAGCAGCTTTTGCAGTTCCGGGGCCTCAAAAAACTCCACCGCCTCACTGTCAACGGCCTGAAAAAATGGTTCCATGGGCGACCCTTTGAGGGTTGCCGAGTCAGGATTCCCGGGGCGTCTGGTGTGGAACAGTATTTTTTCCAGCCAGATTTCACCGATATCAATGGCCAGCCCTTCCAGAGCATGTTCCCAATAGCGAAGATCCCGCACCAGTTCTCCATGGAAGGGACAGGGGCCATGCAGTTCAAGCCGCAGCATGAGTGGACGACCATCGGCTAAGTCCGCCTCCTGCTGGAAAACAGTACCTGCTTGTTCCAGTAGTTCTCCTTCAGAATGTATGTCCCCACAGTCCAGCCGGAGAAAACTCCAGCGAACCACGTCAAGTTCTCTGAACTCCACCTCGGCAACCTGCCCGTGCTCCACCCGGACCAGGGTCGCACCCTTGGCTCCGGTTTCCCGGATATAACGTCCCTGCAGGTTACCGGGAAAGACAATCCAGGGATCCCGGCAGACCTCCTCCCGCTGGTGGATATGCCCCAGGGCCCAGTAATCATAGCCCTTGTGGATCAGGTCATCTCTGGTGCAGGGCGCGTAAGGCTCATGCCCCGGACGGCCGGTGAGCGCGGTATGGAGCAGACCGATATTGAACAGATCGGGCACCGGATCAGGATAGGCCAGGGCCAGGTTTTCGCTCACCGCCCGGCGGGGATAACTCTGGCCGTGGATGGCCACTCCCGGATCTTCAAGCTGTATGGTTTGCGGACTGCGGCTGGACAGGTGGGTTACGTTATCGGGAAGCCGCAGGGCTCTGGTGATTCGGCTGGCGGCATCATGGTTGCCCGAAACCAGAACAACAGGGATACCCGCCTTGCGAAGCCTGCGCATGCGGTCGATAAAAAACAGCCCGGTATTATAGTCCTTCCAAGAACCGTCGTACAGATCGCCGGCCAGCAGAAGAAAATCCACCTGCTCGACAACGGCCAGTTCGATCAGATTGTCAAAGGCGCGACGGGCCGCACCCCTGATAGTCTCAACCGGAGCTTCCTCACGAACAGCCAGGTTTTTAAGCGGGCTGTCCAGGTGGATATCGGCGGCGTGAAGAAAGGTGAACATATAAGCCTCAGGATTTCAATTTGAGCCGGAAATGGCGCACGAAGTGCTGTCGTTTCAGGATATTTTCATAACAGCGAAGCGGTGTCATGGTTGTGGCTGTGACGTTAAAAATCTGGTCCAGCCATGCTGGTTACAGGGCCTTATAATAATACCGGTTCAGGTCAAAGAGACCGGCCTGCACCGGTTGATCCTGAAAAAAACGTTTCTGGAACCAATCGTAACGACCCCAGAAGTCATCGTCGGCCCGGTTTACACTATAGTTGCGCAAGCGCTGCAGATCCTGGTCCGTGCCCTGCATGTTTGCCAGCAGGTCGAGAAAATCAGGGAGCTGATCAAGGGTGACGTCAAAAAAATAATTGGGATACGAGCCGATAAAACCTTTCAGGATATCGACCTGATCTCTGGAGCTGTCAAGGACGTCGTTTTCACCAAAGAGATAGGTGACGTTGTCATGCCAGCGATTGACCACCAGCGAGGCAACAATGTCTTTTTTCTCCGGTATTCGAATCCGCAGGTAGGCCAGATTGGTATTGTAGTCATTAAACAGACGGACAAAAGAGGTGCCCGGCCTTGACACCGCCCGCAGCCCCTGCAGAAAATCATCAATGGTTTTATATTGATCCGGCAACGGCGGGTGGTTTGCTCCGCCGGGGAAATAGTTGATCGGGTCAAAAGCGATTTCAGTCTGCGGCAGAATCTGGGTGCCCACAAGTTGTTCAATGAACTCTCTTTTGCTATCCGAGGTGTTGAAGGTAATACCGGTTGGCATATCAGTCCGGGATGTATGAATATCCTTGTACTTGACATCTTCATACCAGGACTGGATCATTGCTTTACGCTGGTCCGGAGGCATAAACTGGAGAAAATAGCTCTCGCCCTCCACCCGCAGGGTATCCATATAGAGGCGGACCGCCAGTTGATGGCCCAGGGTGCCGTAGACATCAAAACCCGCTACCAGGGCATAATAAATTCGTTCAAGCAGGGGATAATCAATAACCCACATGGTTCTGGGCAGTTCGCCAAGCACCCCCTTGTGAACCGAAGCACTGTCAAAATGACGATACACGGTCAGCAACGGACTATCGGATGCTTTTTCCCCCTTCCAGATAGCTTCATAGCCAAGACCGTTAAAGTAATGGGCGGCATAGAAATCCTGCCTGGCCTTAAAAAATCGCTGGATGGCTTTATGGTATGGGTTGTCGAGCAGGTCAAAGACCGGGAAACGACTTCCCCGTTCCGTCGGCATTTTCAGATTTTCCTGCTGTACCCGTAAAAATCCTGGAAACCGAACACTCAGATCAAATTCCGGATCCATGAACATGACCCAGAAATGATCAGGGATCACGCTGAGGGCAATCTGCCCCTTGCAGACCGGGCCGCGAATAAAGGTCATGACTATATATTGAGCATGATCAAGCAGGAACCGGTAGCGGGAGCGGGGCGGGATCTGTTCAAAGGCGGCAAAGGGGTTGGCACTGAGCTTGGTGTCATAGCTGAGTGCATGCGGTTCCTGCAACCATTTCGGTTTAATGAACAGTTCCTGCACCCGGGCACGCTCGGCCTCATCCAGGGTAAAAACCATGTGGGTTTTATGGACGATGGTCGAATAGATGCGACGGAAGCGATAGTAAACCCGGTTAGTCCGGGGATCGTCATAGGGCCGGACAGTGGCGATCAGGTCGATGGGTTTTCCTGGCGGAGTGCGTGAGCGTACAAGTTCATAATAGCTTTCCCCGCTTGCATCAAAGGTGATCTGGGCCAGGAATAGATGTTCATACAGATATCTTGCGGTGACACTATGCTTGGCATCGTCCTGATTAAAAAAAGATTCCCAACGCTTAATTGCAGCGATATCTTTTTTTGCCGGGGCGGAAAGAACTGCCTGCTGCTCGGCGGAAGGACCCTTTGCCCCCTGGGCCAGCCAGCCGGCTATGGTGGCAAATTCTTCTTTTTTTAAGGGTGGAAAGCCAAACGGCATGCCGCGGTTGGGATGCTTTTTGAGATATTTACCAAGCTCGCTGCCGTTTTCGACGCAGGTGAGGTCTTCGGCCTCGGAAAAATACTCTCCCGTGCTTTTCGGGTTGTCCATCTTGTGATTGAGCAGCTCCAGCATCAGGGAATCGTTAAAGCCCAGCCCGGCACTGCTGGCGGTCACGCTGGTGAACCCTTTTTTACGCCACTCTTCCGTGGACTGGGCATCAATGAATAACCGGGTCGGATCCATGGTCTTCAGCCGGGTAGCATTGTAGATCTTTTTCTTGCCGGCACCGCGGTCCAGGCCGTCATAGGAGCTCAGCTTCAACTGACAGGGTGAATTGTAACAGGAGTGACAGACCACACAGCGGCTGTCCAGAATCGGTTTAACCTCTGCAAGATACTCGATCGGCCGGTCCGGGATCTGAATGGCAACAGGGGGCAGAAGTTTGGGGGCGCAGGCGGCAAGGGGCAGCAACAGCAACAGGAAAAGAAAAAACCGCATGAAAGAACTCCGTTATCTGAACAAACAATTTTGCTTTCTTCGGGACCGTCGCGGGTACGGTGAGGCTAATGTACACAACTCTCTAATTTGTACCAGAAGAGCGACTGAATTGATATGGTTGAATATGTTTTTGACTTGATTTTCTGGCAACATCCTGCGGGATAGGCTAAAGAAAGAGGAACTGTTTCGGGTGTCCGGTTTTCAGACTAAAGGCTGTTAGCCCGCATTTCTCACAAAGATCGTCGCGAAAGGTCGGAAAGTACCGTGGATGCGTGGTTACAGCTTCAAAAAGACCGCAGACATATTGAAATATTTCGAGGACGCTTTTTGGGGCTGTAACCCAGCAGGCATGGTGCTTTCAGGACTTGCAGCAGATCGCTTGAGAGGAATGTGGGTTAGGTCCTTCAGAAGGCGGCATGGCATTCCGGGAACAATTTCCACGCAAGTTTATTTTTTTTTTACAGGAGAAACAACATGAACATTGAATGGGCCTACCTGCGCAAGGGCTGAAAGTCATGCACAAAAGCACAGGCTGTGTTTGATGAAAAAAACAGTACAATTGATGAGGCTGTTGAGGCCCGTAAACAGAAAATCGAAGGCGATGATGCCTGGAACCTGTTGGCAGCAAGCGATCGGATAGTCGTCGGCAGAGGAAAAAAAGTTGCTGTCTATGACCCAAACAAGGATGACAAGGACGAAATCTTAAAAATCTGCCTTGGTCGCACCGGAAACCTGCGGGCGCCGACGCTTAAAATCGGCCGTCTGCTGGTTGTCGGGTTCAATGATGATATGTACGCAGAATATGTGGGCAAATAACAGAATGCTGCTCTTGGGCAAGACCTTGTAAGATACGATGTTGGGTTTCGTTCCTCAACCACAACCTACTTAAGGAAAATGCTTACGTTAACGACATTACGTAGGGTACGTTGAGAAAAGACCTCACGCATTGACTTTTCTCTCAAGACTCACGCTACGCTCTCATCAGCATCTACTCGTCTTAAAAAAATATCGCATGCATCCTTTTGAACAGCAGCTTACAGAGCGACTGGAACGGATACGGGAACAGGGGCTTGAGCGCCGGGTTCTGCCGCTGCAGATGCTGACAGGGGCGAAGATCTCCCATGGTGGCCGGGAATATCTGAATCTGGCCTCCAATGACTACCTGGGGTTGGCCGGAGACCTGGAGCTGGTCGCAGAATTTTACCAGGGGGTGACCCCGGAACATCTGCTGAACCGATTCGGCCCCGGTTCCACGGCTTCGCGGCTGATGACCGGCAATCATCCGGTCAATATGGAACTGGAAGACAGCCTGTCAGAGCTGTACAGCCCCGGCAGGGTACTGGTGTTTAATTCCGGCTATCATGCCAATATCGGTATTCTTCCCGCTGTTGCCGGTAAGAAGGATCTGATTGTTGCCGACAAGCTCTGTCATGCCAGCCTCATCGACGGCATGCGCTTGTCACGGGCCACTCTCATCCGCTATCCACACCTGGATTATGACAGCCTGGCAGCCATTCTCAGCTAGAAAAGAAATGGATACCGGCAGGTGTTTATCGTGACCGAATCGGTGTTCAGCATGGACGGTGACATGGCCGATCTCGGCCGACTGGCTGGGCTGAAAGATACACATCAGGCCGTACTCTATGTTGACGAAGCCCACAGCGTCGGCCTTCGCGGCCTCCAGGGCATGGGACTGGCCGAGGAACAAGGGGTGCTGGACCGGATCGACCTGCTGATCGGCACCTTCGGCAAGGCCTATGGCGGCCAGGGGGCCTTTGTCATCTGTTCGCAGGTGCTGCGTGATTATCTGTTGAATACAGCCCGTTCCTTTATCTTCACAACCGGGCTGCCGCCGATCGCCCTGGCCTGGCTCCTCTTTGTCCTCAAGCGGATTCCGGCCATGGAACAGCAACGCCGACATGTACAGAAACTCTCCGACCGGTTGCGTGAGGCCTTGGCTTCCCAGGGACTTAAGACCGGAGGCTCAACCAATATCGTCCCGGTGATGATCGGCGACGCCGAGCGGGCGGTCAAAATCGCTGAGAACTTGCGTGAACACGGGTTCTGGATCAACGCTGTCCGGCCGCCAACTGTTCCGGCGGGAACGGCCCGTCTGCGGCTCTCCATTACTGCAGCCATGAAACAGGAAGATATTGCCCCCCTGCCCGGCCTAATTGCCAAAACACTTTTCTGACAGGCCATGCAGGGATACTGGCTGGAAAATAAAAAAAAATCTCGATGCATCCTGTTTATGGCTGGCTGGGGCATGGGACCGGAGCCCTTTGCATCCCTTGCTGCAGGCGATTACGACCTGTTTCTCTGTTACGACTACAGAACCCTGTCCATACCGGATATGAGCATGTTTTCCGGCTACGAGCATCTTGAACTCATTGCCTGGTCGATGGGGGTCTGGGTCGCGGCTGGTCTTTTTTCAGGCCGGGAAAAACTGTTCACCCGGGCCACGGCTATCGGCGGAACCCTGCAGCCCATAGACAACAAAACCGGCATTCCCACAACCGCCTTTGACGCAACCATTGAGAATCTGGATGAGGCAAGACTGGAGGCATTTTACACCTCCATGTTTGACGGACCGTTGCAATCGGAAACATTTATGAACAGCCGACCTGGACGGTCGGTGTCCTCGGTCAGAGAAGAACTGATCAGCCTAAGGAGTGCCGTGCAGCGGGCAGGCTCCGTCCCCGATATCTTCAGCCGCAGGATAGTAACCATGCGGGATCGTATATTTCCGGCCCGCAATCAGCTCCGGGCCTGGGGTAAAGCACGGGCTGAACGGATGAAGTGGCCGCATTTTCCCTTTTATCTTGAGGACTGTCGGAGTACTCTTTTTCTGTCGCCTGAACAGGAATAATTGTATGAATCCCGGATATTGGGGAATACGGCTTCGGCAGGGAATAAAAAAAATAAGTGAAAGCAGATAAAAAACAAATCCGACGTCACTTTGCGCGGGCGGCAGAAACCTATGATACTCAGGCCGTGGTCCAGGAACGGGTGGCAGACCGGTTGCTGACCCTGGTCGAGGAATATGCAGAGCACCCTCCGGCCTCCGCGCTGGAAATCGGCTGCTGCACCGGCATCCTGACCCGGAGGATTATTGCCCGGTTTCCGCGATTGCAGGTACTGCATGTCAATGATCTGGTGGCGGATTTTCGCCGACAGATCGAACGGATTGCTTTCCCCGGACAAATGGAATTTCTGGCCGGCGATATTGAAGCCATTCCCCTGCCGGAGCAGTACCAGCTGGTCGTCTCATCCTCCACCTTCCACTGGCTCCATGACCTGGGTGCATTTTTTGCCAAACTCCACCGCCACCTGCAACCGGGAGGGCTGTTGGCCTTTGCCATGTACGGCCCGGAAAATCTACGGGAAATCAGAGTATTGACCGGTATGGGCCTGGAATACCCCACTCTTGGACACCTGACGGATCTGCTGGAACAGCAGCATTTTGAAATTTCGGCGGCAGCCGAGACCATGGAGATACTGCATTTTGTTAATTCCGGTGCTGTTCTTCAACATCTCAGACAGACCGGCGTCAATGCCCTGGCCGGACCGGGCTGGAACAGGGTGCGGTTACAGGAGTTCACCCGCCGGTATCAAGATCGTTTCCGGGAGAAACTGGGCGTTCGCCTGACCTATCACCCGATGTACCTGCTGGCCCGCCCGCACTGAAACCGGTTGTCGATTTACAACAGGAAATCAAGATAAGTTCTTCCTGATCAACTTTTCATCTCGAATCCAACAACGACCGGTCACTCATCCTCAACCTTGCAGGCATCCGAGTCACAGACCGCCTCACAGGTATGACAGCCGTGGCATTCGTCAGCATTGACGGGCTCGGCCTTGCCATCGACCAGTTCATATACCTCTCCGGGACAGGATTCGACACATTCACCGCATCCGCTACATTTTTCCTTGTCAACAGTGACGTTCCACATACATTCCCTCTGCTGAAAAGCCCGGAACCCTCCAGACAGTTGCTCCGGTTAACTTTGTAGGTGTCGTAGGTAAGGGCCTGTAAATAAATAACATGGCCATCTTGCATCTTATCTTCGGGTCAGATTTGAATGAGGCTCAATCACAAAATCCTCGACGTAGCCCTGCTACGCCTGCGGTTTTGTTCAATCTCCTCATCCAAATCTGACCCAAACCTAAGCGCAATA
>JAJRQC010000155.1 GCA_024280455.1 Deltaproteobacteria bacterium
CCAGGATTCCAGCACCATTTCAACCGCCCCGATCAGCTGGACCCAGGGGTCCTCCGGCACACCGCACCCGAGCCGACGGACGGCGTGCTCATACCTTAGCGCCAGCTCCTGCATCTGCTTAGAGGTAAAATCCCGTTTCAGCCGAGCACCGTAGCGCTGTTTATGGTCATTCATCAGGGACTGGAACTCTTCCCGGTCAATGCCGTGGGCCATGGCCCAGGACTGATTAAAACGCCGGTAATTATCCCAGGCAAAATAGGCCTGCTCCGGATGATTACCGACAAATTCCTCGACCAGTTCACTGTTGGATCCCACGTTATGGATCGTGGTCATCATCCCGGGCATGGAGACAGCCGCCCCGCTGCGAACCGACAGCAGCAACGGGCGATCCGGTGAACCGAAAACCCTGCCGGTCAACTCCTCGATCTCGGTAATTGAAGAGCGAACCCTCCCCATGAACTCGTCCCGGGCCCGGTCAAACTTGCGGACCGCGGGCCAGCAGCGGAAAATCTCTGTGGTAATAATGGCGGCCGGCGGCACCGGTTTGCCGTCACCGGCAAGGACCATCAAGTTGAACCCCTTGTTGCCCAGATGAATCAGGTTATGGGTCGCCAGGTTTTCATTGAACAGCGAGCTGATCGACTTTTTCGGATTATAGGTCATCAGCAGATCAAGGGTCTTTTCATCAAGGAGGTCCTTCTGCGCCTCCAGGGTCTGGATAATCCGGCTGATAAAGTTATCCAGATGCTGGAGCCCGAAGGTGGTGGCAATCAGATCGCGGAAAAAGGATTCGGAAAGCCTGAGCACGGTTGAGGGGATATCCTCATCGTCCCAGAGAGAGCGATACATGGTCAGCAGGTTTTCCTGGCCGATCTGGGGGATAATGATCGACAGGTTGTTCTGGTGAATATTGGTATAATAGGCATAGATAACATCCTTGACCCCTTCGGAGAGACCGCGCATGATATCAAGATGCTGGGTATAGGAAAAGCGCTTGATGCCGATGGATGAGGATAACAGACTGGCATAGGTATCCAGGCGGCGGCTGCTGATCCCGTCGATCTGCAGGGCCCGGAGGTAGAGTTTCAGACAGCGGACGATATGGATAAAGGTCGCCTGGGTGATGAAGTTGAGATTAATGGTCTGGAAGAGGCGTTCAAGGTAGATGTTGGCCAGGTTTTCCAGGCGGAAGCTCAAGCCCAGAGCATCGAATTTCCGTTCGCTGTAGCGGCCGTAGACCGAGGGGATGTCCACCGCAATATGCCGCTTGTAATAAATCTCCTCCCGGGGTTCAAACACCTGATCACTCAGGATAATCTCTTTGAGCTGCTCAAGATGATCCATCAGGGCGCCGAGGCACTGCAGAGGGTTGCAGTTCTCCAGAACCTCCAGCAGGTCTTCCATCTCCGGGAATCCGGACTGAGTCGCCTGCTGGAGCTGGTTCCGCAGCTCGGGCAGACCGAGGTTGTACTTCTGATGCAGGAGTTTGAACATCCTGACCAGCAGTTCAAAACGTTTGCGCTCGACAACGGACAAATCCTGCTGACGCTCCAGGTAGGCCCGCCGTTCTTCAGCATCCCACTGCAGAATATCCTGCATGGAATCAAACTGCAGGTCCTCCTGGATGCGGGTGGCCAGGATATGCTGTTCATCGATAAAGGGGCCGGAGGTCTCCACCTGGGAGAGAATTTCATCGGGCAGATAATCGCGCAGCTGTTCCTTGTCCCTGGTGATCCAGAAGCTGAATATAGCCTTGATGAAATCAACGATCAGGTTGCTGGATTCGACATGGCTCTGTTTACGCAGGAAATGAATGAGCACATCGCGCCGCTTATGGAGCTCGTCAAGCTCGGTCGAGACCTCGCGCAGTTCACCCTCAGCCCCGATCTCGTTGAAGAAAACCGGCATTAATTTGGTAAACTGCTTGGCCAGATTGTAAATCGGGCCAATCGGATGGTTGAGCAGATCGGTGATGTCGCGCTGAAACAGGTCGGTATCCTTGACACAGGTACCGGAGAGTTTGATATTGATGATCAGGGCTGAAAACAGGATGGAACACCACTTGGGCTCCTGCATGATCAGATTGAGCCAGACCCGGATATTGGCCAGATGGGCCGGGTTGGTCAGGGGCTGCCAGTCCTCATCCACCCCCATGACGTTGGCGTACTGAAACCCGAAACGCACCGCCTGCCAGAGAAAGGCCTCGACTAAGCGCGAGTTGCCGCGCTTGAACACCTCACCGCCGATAACCTGGATGCACTGGAGAGAGGTATGGGGATATTTGCGGACATTGGCCTTGAGCAGTTGAAAGGTGGTGACAAAAAACTGTTCGATCTCTTCAAAGCTCTGCTTGCGGATCAACTGGACCAGAGAACGGTTGATTTCACGCAGGGTCTCTTCATGGATCAGATACAGGCCGGAGGTGTCCATAATCCGAAACAGAAACAACAGCTTGCGATTCTCAACAAAGGGCGCCCCCTCCCCCTGAACCAGATCGGCCCCCAGCTTGCCCGGAATCTCACGATAGAGGCGGACCACATCCATATGGGCCGGGAGTTGCAGAATCTCCTGCAGAGCCGTTAACGGATCCCGGTCTACGTCTATCCTCCGCAAGGCCTGCAGGTGCCGTTCTATCCGGGCATGAGATATAGCCGAGAGCAGCGGTCCGGCCTGCCAGTCGCGGCAGTATTCGCCGCAGCGTTCTTCAAACCAGGGCAGCGGGTCTTCCTCCCTCAGCCAGTAACCGTAATTCAAGGTTAGAATTTTCTGCATCAACCGGGCAATGGGACCGTAATCAAAGTCGACCTGCTCCCGCTCCCGGGCAAAACCGATCAGACGCAGGGCCATTTTTTTCATGGGATGATGGCCCTGGACCATGTACATCATGACCTGGTGATCGATTTCATCCAGCCGCGACAAGCGAACAAAAAACTCATTTAAAACAGATTCATAACGGAGCAGACTGGGATAATCCAGAGAGTTGATGAGCTTATCGGTATAGGCAAGCATGGCCTCCATTATCCTGCGGACCAGCTTGCCGTTTTTATGGGAATCCTCCAGAGCCTCAAAAAAAATACCCGAGAACAGGGCAAAGGCCTCCGGACCCTGTTCGTGGGTACGGTAATGGTTAAGATTTTTCAGGACAAAGGCACGGAGTTCAGGGATGATCAACTGCCAGTTCCGATAGGGGTGACTGACCTCGTACAGCAGCCCTTCCAGCTTAACGGACAGGCCCTGAAACCTGGACACAATATCCTGCAGGGGGAGATAGGCTTTATTGATAACCACCTGGCCGGCTGTTTCCTGGAGGTTGGCCTTCAGGGCTCCGGATTCGATATCGGGCGGAGAAATATGTTGACTCATGAACGCCTCATTCTAATGAACGGATTATCCGAATCACAACCACTCACGGGGTTAGTAACTATGTGTTTTCACATACCTCAATTCCGTATGTATGACTCTGTTTCCGGCCCGTGCCGTCGCCCTCACCGGACAACAGCTCACCCCGTCATGCAACGGGGGAGCACAAGGGTAAAGGTTGTCCCCTGCTCAGGCGATGAGGTAACCTTGATTTCACCCTTGTGGTTCTTGACGATACCATAGGATACCGAAAGGCCAAGGCCGGTGCCGGAGACCTCCGGTTTGGTGGAGAAAAAGGGCATAAAAACATCCTCCTGATTTTCCCGGCTGATACCCGCACCGGTATCGTGAATGGTAATGACGACGGTTTTCGCATCCGTCTCCGTGCCGATTGTCACGATCCCGCCGGTTTCATCCATGGATTCCGCCGCATTGAGAAGCAGATTCACCAAAACCTGTTTTATCTGATCTTCAACAGCCATCACCGGGGGGATATCGTCTCCATATGCCTTGACGACCTCAATCTTTCGTGACTTAAAAAAAGATTTCTGAAAGAGGAGAATGTTATCTATGAGGTCATGAAGAACAACAGGTGTCACCTGACCCGACGTAGGACGGTAGAAACACTTCAGATCTCGGATGAGTTTTTTCATCCGGCTGCACTCTTCCAGGCCCAGATCCAGCAGCCGTTGGTGTTCCTCATCCAGACAGGGATTCCTCTTCAAATCACCCAGCAGAAAGCTGATCCCCATGAGCGGGTTGCCGAACTCATGGGCAATGGATGAAGACAGGATGCCGATTGCCTCCATCTTCTGGGCCTGATGAAGACGATGTTCACGTTCTTTGACGGCCTGGGTCATCATATTAAACGCCTCGGCCAACCTGCGGATCTCAAAGACTCCGGCAACCTTTGCCTGTTGATCGAAGTCACCGTCGGCCACATTCTCAGCCACAACCATCATGTCCTCAAGAGGACGGGTAACCGCGGCGGAAAAAAAGAAAATCAGAAGGGATATAACAAAGAGCGCGATGCCGGTTACCACTGTAATTTTTTTCTTCATGGAGACAAGACCATTCTGAACATATCCAACATCAAGAACGATCTTACACCAGCCGATGGTCGCGTTTCCAACCTGGATGGGAAGCAGTGTTTTCGCCAGCCCGGCCTTGAAATCCACCTGGATAGTATCCTGGCCCGGCAGCCAGTCCGCCCCCCCCATGGGAACGGTCAATGAATCACCGAGATTTTCGGGATCGGTATCGGCGATAACGATCCCGTCAGGCGTAGTCACGGTAATCGACTCAACATGTACTCTGCGCTGGAACGATATGATACTGTCCTGCAGAGAGGCATAGTTTTCGGTGATGATAAAGTCGGCTTCGGCAGTGGCAACATTTTCAGCCACAGTGACCGCATAATGGTGCAAATGAATCAGGGCCGCCTCTTTATACTGCACTGTAAAAAACCAGGATATAATAGCGATCACAGGCAGAATCGACAGAGTCACCGCTAAAATGAGGACAAGGCGCAGCCTCGGACTGGTAAAGCTCACGGCAGCTCCATCCTGCGCGCTTCTTCCTGCCTTTCCAGACGCAGGGTTTCCAGCCCATTGCGACGAATACGCTCAAAACCCTTTATATTCAAACTCTCAAGGATAGCGGCTGTTTCAGGCTGATCCATGGTTATCGAGGCCAGAACATTCCAGATCTTCTCCCGCATGGCCGGAGCCATATCCGACCGTACAGCAAAGGGAAACTGGGGATTTTCCTGGGAAGTATAGATAGTTTTCAACTTTTTCTTTACTTCGGCAAAGGCAGGTTTCTCCAGAGCATCGAGCCGAATTGCCCCGGAATCGTCCTGACCACAGAGAACGGCATAGATGACCGAGTCAAACTTTCCGCGAAAATGTACATCCACCTCGCTCTCAGGGTCAATACCCATTTTCAGCAAAGCCATTTCCTGCAGCTTGTATCCGCCCCTGTCCTTGACATTGACAGCCCCCATGGTTTTTCCCCGCAGCTGCCGAAGGGTATCTATTCCGCTGTCCTTACGAACAATAATACCAGCCCGAAACGGCGGAAACCCTCTGGCCACGGCCTCGTACCCCGCCCTGTCATGCGCCTTGAAGTAAAAAGTGCTGCCCAGAATAATAATATCATACTTCTGTGCATACACTCTTTGCAGGTACTGTTCATAGCCATCGGCCGTAACAACCCGGACACTTTTGCCCAGCTTCTCCATCAGCAAAGAGGCAATAGGCTGATAAAGCCGGACAACTGTTCTCGGACTCTTATAGGGAACAACACCAAGCCGCAACCAGTCGTCATTCCTATCGGCAGCGGAAACAGATGTCAGTGCCAGAAAAAAGAACCCGAAAAATAGTATTTTTATCTTTTTCATGTAATTCCCATCCCGGCGGGCCGGGACAACGAAGGATGAAAGCCGTCCAGGAGTTGAGGCCTTGAAGACTACTTTTATGTAAACTAATCACTGGGCTTATAACTCTGCGGCTCAACTGTATTTCGATCTTATAAGATGGAAGAATGGAAGTCAATCAGGAGGAACTCGTAAAAAGTCAAAACCGCCATCTGCCCCCTATGACACGACCTCTCCGCCGTCGGTTTCGTGGCTTCTCGGAGTCTCACGAGTTTGCTCGTCATGTGGACATTGCCACATCACTACCGGAAGTATCCGCTATCTACGACACCGACAATCAGGATAACAACGGAAAAATCTACCAGGAATCGAAAACAGGTATAGGGAGGTGAAGAGACGAGTTCTGCATTGGGATGATGGCGGGAGGGTCAGGAAACCGGCAGGTCCAATACCTCACGGACGACCCGGCCAAGTTCGTAACCGACAACAGGTTTTGCCACAAAACGACGAATACCTAACGCCAGTGCATCCTGCTCGGAAACCAGGGCGCTGTACCCGGTACAGAGGATAATCGGAAACCCGGGTCGCAGCGAAAGAATCTTTGTCGCCAGCTCAATGCCGGTCAGGTGGGGCATGGTCTGATCGGTTATGAGCAGATCAAACCGATCGGGCTCCTGCTGCAGGGTCTCCCAGGCCTCAACACTGTCGGTCGTAATGGTTACATGATAGCCAAGGCTTTCCAGAGCAATCTTCTGCACACTGACGATACTGCTCTCATCGTCAACCAGCAGAATGTGTTCACTGCCGGAAATCTTCTCAGCACTCCCAGCCGACGGTGCTTTCTCATCTTTCAACGACGGAATAAAGACCTCCACCACCGTACCGATTCCCGGGGCACTCTCCACCCGGATCATACCATGATAGTCACGAATTATACCGTGGAGAACCGCCAGGCCCAGACCACTCCCGCTCCCCACCTCTTTGGTGGTATAATAAGGATCAAAGACCCGGTGCAGGGTTATCTGATCCATGCCGGTGCCGGTATCACGGACCGACAGGACAACAAAAGTCCCGGCCTTCACCCCCTGCTCAAGTATATCTTTTGTTTCAAGGTGCCGGCGCCTGAGGCCGACGGTCAACACTCCCTTTTCGTTCTCCATGGCATGGAGGGCATTTGTGCACAGCTCAACCACTATCTGGTAAATCCTGGTCGGGTCGGCAACAACTATTGCGCCGCCGGCCTCAATGTTTTCTTTGATTGAAACGGTTGCTGGAAACGAGGAGCGCAGCATCTTCACCGCCTCCTTCACAATAAGATAGGGCTCAAAAGGCTGCAGTTTATGCTCTGATTTCCGGCTGAACGCGAGCAGCTGCTTGACCAACTGTGAGGCCCTCCTGCCGGCCTTGACAATCTGATCAAGATTCTCCGAAAGATCCATCCCGGTCTTCAGTCCATATTTGCTGATCTCGGCCGAACCAAGGATAACGGTCAGCAAGTTGTTGAAATCATGAGCAATACCACCGGCAAGCGTACCAATTGCCTCCATCTTATGGGCCTGGAGCAGGTGCTCTTCCAGACGCTTCTGCTCAGTAACGTCTTTGGCGGTGTAGACAAGGTGGGTAATCCGGCCATGTTCTCCGATAACAGGCGATGAAGTGACCTGAAAAAACCGATTCCACAATTTATGCTCTATGATCCTGGTATGGTTGCAGGCATCTGATAATGTTTCCAGGATCGGACAATCGTCACAGGGCTCATCCCGCTGCCTGAAGAGCTGATAACAATGTTTGCCGAGCATGTCCCGATACCCGATCTGAAAAAAATCAACCGCTGCTCTGTTGGCCCGCAGAATGCGCATCTTTTTATCCAGGAGGATAATCAGGGCGGGTATGGCATCAAAGGTTTTCTCCCACTGCTGCTTGCTGCGCCGCAGGATTTCCTCATCCCTTTTACGCCGGGTAATATCCAGCACAATCCCCTGGTAATGACTTATCCGTCCCCGGCCGTCCCGCTTCAAGGAGGTACTGTCCTCCACCCATTTAACCTGACCATCCCGGGTAACTATTCTATACGGAGCATGCCGAAAAAACTCTGTTTGCGGATCCCTTTCCGCCCGCTGCACCTCTGCCGCCACACGACTCCGGTCTTCAGGGTGTATGATCCCCACATAGGAAATTTCTCCACTGATAAATTCCCCGGCCGAGTACCCGCAGAGGGAAACGACATTCTCTGAAACAAACTCCACCGGCAAGCCCTCTTCTTTTCGCCACAGGAAGGCTATAGCCGGACTGAGGTTGATTATATCATAGGCGTCACGCAGATTTCGTTCAGAGAGTCTCTGCTCCAGGGCCCGGTGCAGAATACGGGTAAGATGATCGGGATCACAGGGTTTTATGAGATAATCAAAAACCCCCAGGCGAAAGGCGGCCAATCCTTTTTCCGCATCATTTTCTCCGGTAAGAATTATGACCGCGGTCTCGGGATACTGCTTAACAATATGGCGGGCAAGAACTGTTCCCGGCATATCCGGAAGCCCCATATCAAGGATAACGCCATGATAAAATGTTTCCTGGAGGGCGCTTTCCCCTTCCCGACCGGAGTAGACCGCATCCACATGAAATCCTTCCGCTTCCAGCAGGAGTATCAGGCTTTGACAGAACCGGGGTTCATCATCAATGAGGAGAATAGTTTTTTTCATCGCCGAGGGACAGTAGGGGGCAGCCGATCAGAAAAGAATAGATCTAATTAAAAGAATACCGTATCAGGGATAAAAGAACAAGAAAATCCCCTGACCGATGACCGATCAGGGGATTTTCTTTTCGTTGCGGGCAATACTGCCTTAGGGGTACTTTGATATCCTGCAGGAGTTCAACCGGACACAGCCGAGTGTACCTTTTGATCTATCTTGTTCTTCCCGACAAGACGGGCTGCGTTTCGAAGCCCCGGCAAGGACTCATACTTAAGAAAACTGCCGGGAGATTGGGTAAACCCTTACAGACCTCAAAAGGCGAGGATATCGTGCCCTTTGTTAACTGTAACGATTTTCGAAACTACTGCAGAACCGGACGAGCGTTTACAGGTTGTACAGGACGGTTATTGGGATGATGCATTACGTGGGTAAATGCCTCAACCTGCTCTTTGGAAACAGTCACCGGCTGTTTCATCACCATCCAGAGAACACCTTCCGTACACGGCGGTGTGGTCAGGGAGCCGTTGAAACGATAGTAATCACGGTCCTGGGGCAGAAGGTCGTCCGCCTTGACCTGGGAGGCCATTGCAACCTTGTCCCCGGCCTTGGCCGGCATCTGCTTCCAGAGCTTGGCCATGCCCTCATTCTCATCACCAATCTTATACATAACTGCGATAACTGCCAGAGATCCATCCTGGGCCGCATGGACAAAATGTGATTCCATGGGAAAGGATTCACCGTTAATGGTATTTTCACTGGGAGAATGGAAATGAAACTGCTTGAGTTCAAAAATCTTGCCGGCAGCCTCGATGGTGGATCCGGCCGTGTAATTTGCCTGAATGGCATGACCGTTATTCACGATCTCCGTTGCCAGTCCCGAGTAATGAAAGGTTATGGGGGCGAGTTCCGACTCGACAAAAGCGGTCAAATCAATCGGAGACTGATTCACACCCTTGCCGCACATCTCATAGGCCTCATTGAGTGTGGCCCAGTTGTCGGGACCACCGTCTCCGGAATAACCCCAGTGCATAGCCTCCGACGCCATACTGCTCCCGGCCACCAGCACAAAGGCTGCAGCCATTGACAAACATACTTTTTTCATACTTTCCTCCTTGATACAAAAGCTGAAAATAAAAACGGGGCAACGGAAAACCCGTTGCCCCGCACGGGTACGGCAAAAACCGTACATCTTTTAGCCTTCAATTACAAGGGTTTATTTGCCTCCATGTGCAAAACAAGATCCAGCATCCGATTCGAGTAGCCCCATTCATTGTCATACCAGGACATCACTTTGACCGTTGTTCCCAGGGCCCGGGTACAGAGTCCATCGACGATTGAAGAATGGGGGTCTCCCTGAAAGTCTATGGACACCAACGGTTCTTCGGTATACCGCAGGTAGCGATCAGCCGCTTCTGCAAGGGCGTTATTGACCTCTTGAGCCGTGACTTCACGTTCCACTTCCATCACCACATCCACCAATGACACATCAGGTGTCGGTACTCGAACAGCCAAACCGTCAAATTTATTTTTCAGCTCCGGAATTACCAGAGCCACGGCGGCAGCGGCCCCGGTTTTGGTCGGAATCATCGACATCGCAGCCGCCCTGGCCCGGCGCAAATCCGAATGGGGAAAATCCAGCAACCGCTGATCGCCGGTATAGGCATGCACAGTAGTCATCAGACCGCGCTTGATGCCGAAATTATCCAGAATCACCTGGGCCACCGGGGCCAGACAGTTGGTCGTACAGGAAGCGTTGGAGATCACATGGTGCTCAGTGGGATTATATTCATCCTCATTCACGCCCATGACGATGGTCTTGACATTTCCCTTGGCCGGAGCCGAGATGATTACCTTGGCCGCACCGGCATCAATATGAACCTTGGCCGTATCCATATCCCTGAACAATCCAGTACACTCAAGAACATAATCAGCACCGTATTCCCCCCAGGGGATATCTTTCGGCTGCCGGTGACTGAATACCGGGACAAGATGCCCGTCAACAACTATCCCGTTTCCCGCCGCAGTTACCTCACGGTCAAAGACACCCATGACCGAATCGTACTTCAGCAGGTAGGCAATGGTATTGATATCGGTAAGGTCATTGATGCCGACGATTTCGATATCGGCAAACGCCTCATCTTTATCAAGTGCCCGAAAAACATTCCTTCCGATCCGTCCAAATCCATTAATACCGACTTTTATACTCATCGTTTTTCCCCTTGGTGGAGTTTATCCGGTTGCCCGACAGGGAATCACTCCCGACCGGACGTATTCTCTGCCGCCTCGCTCTCCGGACATGCCCGAAAATCCACGGCTTCACCAATTCCGCAAGCTGCGGTTTTCCTGCAACACTGCCTTTAAATGAACGACTTTCGCACGGGCCTCGTCACATTGACTCTCACAGCCCAAGGCTCGTTGATACATATCCAGGGCCTGTACATACCACTGGGCCGACAGGTAACTTCGGCCGGCGGCGCAAAATCCCTCAGCGCCACTGCCGGAGAACATATCGGCAAACAGCTCTTCAACTCGTTCTCCCCATCCGCTCAAAACAAGCTCTTCCTTCTCAACCAGCAACCGGACAACCAGCATGTTTGCGGCCAGATCCGGCATCATCATCCGGAGAATAAAATTGGCCTGTCCCAGCAGAAAGCCGATCTGTTCCATCTGGCCGACGACATCTGCGGCAATGCGACGGATAAGGGTCTCGGCATCGACCATGTTCGAGAGCCGGGGAAACGAGCCGGCCGGCCGGAGCACTCTAAGCGCTGAGGCCTCAGGCATGTCACGCATCCGGATAGCCGCCGGACCGTAGGTATTGAGCAGGTAGATATTTTCCTTGAGCTTCATGGCTTCATGAAAAACAGAGCCCAGCAGCCAGTCCATCAGTGAACCATGGACACCATATTCCCCCTCCTGTTCCGGCCAGACCTGATGACAGAGATCCTTCAACTGCCACAGCATCCCCTTTTCAGTTTCCGTCCCGATCATCTCCGTCAACCGGTTCCACATCTGTGCCCTGACCGCTTCGGTTTCCGGACAGAGGAAGTCGACATCGCCGTGCCCCTGTGTATTCCTGCACTCAAGATACACTCCGTACAGCTGCTGAAAGGAGCGGACAAGGGAAAAAAAATCATCTACAATCTGACGGATAAAATGATCGCGACGCTGCTCAAACCAACCGGGACGTTTTGCCCCCTGTGCAGAGATTGGAGTCGTATCGCAATCCATCAGTTCCTGCAGGTCATGGCCAGAGCCTGATCATAGAGCTTGAAATAGCTGGACATGACTTTTTCCCAGGTATGACATTCATAAATCCGCTCAACGGCGGCCCGCTGCATGTTCAGAATCCGTTTAGGGTCCCCGCCGTACACTGCAAGTGCCTCCAGCATCGTCTCGGCCAAAGCTTTCGGCGTATGCCGGTCGTAGGCAAACCCGGTTTTTCCATCCAAAACTTTGACCAGCCCGCCCACGGAATGCACAATAGGCAGGTTGCCCAGCAGCTGGGCAATATAGTCGGTCAAACCACAGGGCTCATACAGGGACGGGATCAGAAAAAAATCACCGGCCGCATAAATTCTGGTGGCCAGAGCCGGGTCATACCCCTTGACAAAGCAGACCTGCGCCCGGACATCCTTCGACTGGGTCAAATCAGCCAGCTGCTCTTCAAGCTCCGGATCACCAGAGCCAAGGACCAGCAGTTGAAACCGGGAATTCTCCTCCGGCAGCAGCTTAAGGCTCTCAAGAAGGACATCCACCCCTTTTTGCGTGGTCAAACGGCCGATAAAGGTACAAAGCGGCAGGTCGGCATCCATGGACAGTCGACCGATCTGTTCCACATGAGCCAGTTTCCGCACCCGGCTGAAATCGTTTAGTATATCTTCCTTGCATACCCGTTTACCGGCAAGATCTCCTTTGAGTGGATTAAAGGCGGCGGCCAGACCGCGCTTCTTCGGCTCTGCCGGGTCAAAGTCCTGCGGGTTGATACCATTGGTCACTCCGGCCAGCTGCACCCCTCTTTGCAGCAGACGGTGTCCCAACCAGCCTGTACGGGCATCATCACCTGTTTCCTGCAGTTCACGGGCATAGTTTTCGCTCACCGTATTCATAACCGCATAATCGGCGGCAGCCATAAAGGGATCAAAACTGCTCCCCAGGCGGGAGGTCCGGAGGAGAACCCGCGGCAGACCGGTAACGGCCCGGGCAAAGGAGAGATCAGCGACCTCCTGATGATATCCAAGCCCGGCATTATGAATGGTGACCACCACGCCACTGTGACGAAAATAATGGCGGTATCCCGGGGTTTCCCGCATCATGGCGGCCAGGGTTGCAGCATGGCCATCCTGGAGGTGGAGGATATCCGGGCGTTCATCAAGAAGGATCATCACATCCATTGCCGCCTTCTGCAGCAAAATATTCATGGCGAAATAATCATAATGCCCGCTTCCCTGCCGTTGCCAGGACTCCTTTTTTTCCTCTTCTTCCGTATAGGTGTAGACCCCGAGTTTTTCGGCAAAGCGTTCAGCTTCAAGCAGAATAATCCTGACCCCGTTTATCTTCCGCTGCAGGAGGGTGACCGTCTCCCGACGCTCCTCATCGGGGTAGTTCATGTCCACATCAAAGGCGCTGTTAAAGCCGTCGGCACAGACAACATCAGGATTGCCAGGCGGCAGCCTGAGCGGAGAGAAACCGAGCTTTTCAGCGTCCATGAAACCATACCTGGGCAGGACAAGCGTCACCTGGACCCCGGTGGCTCCAACCAGGGTTTCGGCCAACTGCCGACAGACATCCTTTACCCCGCCGGCCCCGGCCAGACCGTCATATTCACGACTGATCATCCAGACCGAGCGGATGGTCCCCTGTGTTTTTTTTCTAGACGCCATGGTTCCGTAACGTTTCCCGGACATGGAGTATCGGCAGCTGCCTGAGCAGATGATCGGCCAGGGTCAACCTGACCATGGCCTCACAGACCGGGATAATCCTGGGGATTGCAGAAATATCATGACGGCCTCCGACCTTGATGGACACGGGTTCGTTGTCGATATTGACGGTTTGCTGTTCCTTATGGATGGAGGGTATCGGCTTGACGGCAACCCGGATAATCAGGTGTTCCCCACTGCTGATACCGGCCAGGATCCCGCCGGAGTTGTTGCCGAGAAAACCGGCCGGTGAGATGGCATCGTTGTTTTCCGAACCGAGCATCGAGGCGGCGGCAAAACCGGCCCCGATCTCCACCCCTTTGACCGCACCGATCGACATCAGTGCCCGGGCAAGTTCGCCGTCCAGTTTATCAAAAACCGGTTCACCAAGCCCGGGCGGACAGACCGCCCTGATTTCGACAATACCGCCCAGGGTATCACCCAGGCTGCGGACCTCGGCAATGCGTTCTTCCATCCGGGCGGCGGCTTCACTGTCCGGACAGAACAGCCGGTTCTCACTCACCACCTTCAAATCACGCTTATCGGCACTGATCCCGCCCAGAGCCACTGTATAGGCCTGCACATTCATAGAATACTCGGCAAGCAGCCGACCGGCAACAGCTCCGGCAGCCACCCGGGCCGCGGTTTCCCGAGCCGATGCCCGACCACCGCCGCGATGATCCCGTATCCCGTATTTAGACTGGTAGGTCAGGTCACCGTGACCGGGCCGAAAGACATTCTGCAGATGGTTGTAGGACTTTGAATGGGCATCCTTGTTCATAATCACCAGCGAAATCGGGGTGCCGGTGGTCAGTTCACAACCACCATCATCGGGCCGGAAGGTTCCGGACATGATCCGTACCCGATCCGGTTCTTTCCGGGGTGAGGTTGCACCGCCTTTGCCGGGCCGTCGTCGTTCGAGTTCGGCCTGAATCATCTCTTCGGTGAGTTCAATACCCGGCGGACAGCCGTCGATAACAGCTCCAAGCCCGGTGCCGTGGGATTCTCCCCAGGTGGTTACCTTAAACAGTGTACCAAATGTATTGCCTGCCATTTTTTCTCTCTTAGGGTTCGCTCAAAAATAACTTCATAGAGATGAGGTGTAATGTGGACATTTAGAGAAGTGATCTGATTGCATGCAACCGCAGGCGTAGCAGGCTACGTCGAGGATTGCATAATTGAAGATCGCTTTTCTACATGTTCAGAGTGCGCCTCAGAATGCGAAGTTATTTCTGAACGAACCCTTATATACTATCCTTTCTTTCAGTTAACCGTGTCAGGCCCTGCTCTATTTCTTTGACAAGCTCACGGGGCGAACGACCATCAGTGCGGATGGCAAAGTCGGATCCAAGCCGATACAGAGGGGTCCGCTCAGCGAGCAGTGTGTTAATCTCACAACTGGGGTCCATGCCTGTCAGAGAGGGCCGTTGCTGCTCGGACTGGACATCCGTTACCAGACGCTGCTGTATGGTCCGTTCATCGGCCCGCAGCCAGATGGAGGCACTCCGACTGCGTAGTGCCGCCCACGCCTGCTTGTGAAGTACGGCTCCGCCGCCGGTTGCGATGACTACGCCTGAACGCCTGCATAAGTCCGTCAATAAACACTCTTCCTGCTCTCGAAACCGAGCCCAGCCGTGTTCGGCCACAAAATCCGACACACTGCAGCCGATGAGCCGGCAGAGAAGGGCATCGGTGTCAAGAAAATCCAGGGCCAGTCTGTCGGCAAGCAGCCGCCCGACCAGAGACTTGCCGGTGGCTCGAAATCCGGTCAGCAGGATACGTTCAAAAAAAAGCGGCCGGACTACCGGCGGCTCCATCCTTTTTTTTTGCACCAGCATAAAAACTGTTCAGTTGAGGACTGCACCCAACCGTTGCTTCCGCAATAGTACAAATGCAGGCCTTAGGGCATATCTTGTTCAGGGGGATTTTACAGCCTGATTTTTTTTCTTTTCTTTTCATCTTTCTCTACTTACAGTATGCCATAAAGAAAATATTACCAGCCTAAAGATAAAAAACAAGTAACTAATCACCGGCGACCCGGAATCTCCCGGGAAACGCCCGGCTCTGAACGGTTACATTTAAGGTGTCTGTCTTTTTCGGCATGCACCGGAATGCTTAAAAAAAAAATGGAATACAGGGATTACTACGACATTCTCGGCGTTGATCGAAACGCCACTCAGGATGCAATCAAACAGGCCTACCGGCGCCTTGCCCGCAAGTATCACCCAGATGTCAGCAAGGAGGCCGATGCAGATAAGAAGTTTAAAGACCTGGGTGAGGCCTATGAAGTCTTAAAAGATCCTGAGAAAAGAGCAGCTTACGATAAGTTCGGCAGCAACTGGCAAAACGGCCAGGATTTTGAGCCGCCGCCCAACTGGGATGCAGGTTTTGAGTTCCGGGGAGCAGGATATACCGGCGGTCCGGACGGCGATTACAGTGATTTTTTTGAGACCCTGTTCGGCCGCAGTGGCTATACCGGCGGCGGAACCCGGCGCAGCACCTATCGCATGAAAGGTGAGGATCAGCATGCCAAGATCGTTATCCGGCCGGCCGACGCCTATAACGGTTCCAGGCAGACTATCACCCTGTCCCGGGCGACCATAGACGACCAGGGCCGAGTGACCACCACGCCCCACAGTCTGCAGGTCACCATTCCCAAAGGCATAACCGAAGGTCAGCGGATTCGACTCGAAGGCCAGGGAATGCCGGGGATGGGCGGTGCACCTGCCGGTGACCTGTTCCTTGAAATTGCCATTGCCGATGATCCGGTGTTCAAGGTCAACAAACGTGATATCATCCTGGAACTGCCGATTACACCATGGGAAGCGGCCCTGGGCGCAACCATCACCGTGCCCACCCTGGGCGGGAAAGTTCAGCTGAAAATCCCCGCCGGTTCTCAGGGGGGCAACAAGCTGCGACTGAAAGGCCGGGGGCTGTCGACAGCAAAAAAACAGGGCGACCAGATCGTCAACCTACGCATAGTTGTGCCTGAAGCAAAAACAACAGAGCAGAAAGAACTGTATAAGAAGATGGCCGAAATCATGCCGACCAACCCGAGAAATGACCTGGGACTGTAAGATGACAGACACATTCACCCAAATAACAGGTACTGTACTTGATGAAAATACCCGCTGCAGTTTCGGTGATCTCTGTCGATTCTGCGGAGTTCCCGCAGAACTTATTCTTGAGATGATTGACGAGGGACTGTTAAATCCGCAGGGGACCGCACCGGGAGAATGGCACTTTACGGCCATTGAAATAAAACGGGTCCAGACCACCATCCGCCTGCAACGGGATCTGCGAGTCAATCTTCCCGGCTGCGCCCTGGCCCTGCAACTCCTTGAAGAGCTTGAAGAGCTGCGCCGTCTGCACCGGATTCGTTAACCCTTGAACTCCCTTATCCTTCTTGCAGAGCGACTGCACGGGCCATCCCTTGTTCTCGGCCTGTTCTGCGCCGGCATCCCGATGCTTTTCTTCGGCCTCATACTGTATACCAGGCTGAGCCGCCGGAATATCGGCTTATCCATCCGCCTGGAACAGGCCGGACGCAATATTTCACGTCTGGATACCGATATTGACCGGCTGCGGGCTGAGCGGGACGGCTTACGCGTTCAAAACCGGAGAGAGGCCGAACTCAGTGCCGCTTTAGAGGCCGAACTGGTCTCGGCTCGGAAACTTATGCAGGAGCGGGAATCCCTTTTGGAAACGACCAGAAAACAAATGGAACGAGACTTCCAACTGCTGGCCGGGCAGACCTTAAGTGAAAAAGGCGCGCAACTAAACGCTCAACACGAATCCGGCCTGCAGGCGATCCTTGAACCGATGCGTGAACAGCTGCAGGCGTTCAGACAGCGGGTGGAAGACGTCTATGACAAGGAATCCCGTGACCATTCCGCCCTGCGCAGAGAAATAGAATTGCTGAGGGATCTGAACCAGCAACTCAGCACCGATGCCATCCATCTCACCGAGGCCCTGCAGGGAAAAAGCAAGATCCAGGGACAGTGGGGTGAGATGATCCTGGAAAAGCTTCTTGAGGATTCCGGGCTCCGTAAGGGAACTGAATTTGAAACTCAAGCCGCCATCCACAACGAGCAGGGACAGCTTCGCCAGCCGGATATCGTTATTCACCTGCCGAAAAACCGGGACATTGTTATCGACGCCAAGGTATCGCTTAAGTCCTGGGCCCTGGCCGCGCATGAGCTGGATCCCAAAAAGCAACAGAAACTCCTCAAGCAGCATCTTCACTCCCTGCATAGCCACATCAAAGGACTTGCCGGCAAGCAGTACCACCAGTTGCCCGGCCTCAACAGCCTGGACTTTGTTCTGCTTTTTATGCCGGTGGAAGGGGCCTTTCAAGCGGCTCTCATACAGGAGCCCGAACTGCTGACCCAGGCCATGCGGAAAAAAGTTATCCTCGCCGGCCCATCGACCCTGCTGGCCATACTCCGCACTATTCATCACCTGTGGCGGATAGATGAACAGGGCCGCAACGGTTTAACTATTGCCAAACAGGCTGGAAATCTTTATGATAAATTCGTAGGTTTTGCCGAAGCCTTTGAAGAGATAGGCTTTCGACTTGAGCAGAGCCGCAACTCCTGGCAGACCGCACGAAAAAGACTGGTCTCGGGACGGGGCAATCTGATCGCCCGGGTTGAAGCATTAAAAGAACTCGGCATTCAACCTGAACGCAACTTTCCAAAAACTCTAAAAGATGACAAGTAGGAGGTCACTATGAAACATCTCAGTATACTGGCAATTCTCTGTATGTTTGCACTCACTTCCTGTGCCAACATGAATAAAGCACAGACTGGAGCCGTCGGCGGAGCGGCAGGCGGGGCCCTCATCGGCCAGATGATCGGACATAACACCGAGGCCACCCTGATTGGGGCCGCAGTCGGCACCATGCTCGGCTACATTGTCGGAAATGAAATGGATAAATATGATCGTCAACAACTTAATCATGTCTATGAACGGGGGGTGTCCAACCGAACCTCGTCATGGGTCAATCCCGATAACGGCAACCAGTACAATGTCACCCCGCAACCGGCGTATACCGATCCAACGACAAGCAGGGTCTGTCGTAAAGCAGAGATTGATGCGGTGATCGACGGCAAGATGGATAAGACATACACCACGGCCTGCCGTGATGAAAACGGCCACTGGCAGCTGCAGAACTAAGGGGTAGCCATATGCCTTCGGGTCAATTTGCCGTTTCCACCTCCGCCCACATGGAGTTTGTCGATATCACGACACAACTCCAGCAGGCGATTGACGACAGCGGCGTAAGCGACGGCCTGCTGGTGGTCTATAACCCGCACACCACCGCGGGGATCACCATCAATGAGGGCGCCGATCCGGCTGTTCAGAGCGACCTGATCGGCGTCTTTGCCCGGATTATCCCCGAAGACTATCCATACAAGCACAGGGAGGGCAACTCGCCCTCCCACATGATGACCACACTCACCGGCAGTTCCGCCACGGTGTTTATTGAAAACGGCCGGATACGGCTCGGCACCTGGCAGCGTATTTTTTTCTGTGAATACGATGGGCCACGCAGTCGTAAAGTCTGGTGGAAAATCCTCAAAGGCTGACTGTGACCGAAAAATCGTCCATACCTGCAGACGAGATCTGTTTTGGCTTAGATCGCATAACCGATGAACGTTCGCTGGCCCTTTTTCTCAACCTGTTCAGCCGCAAGCAACTGCTTGGCACCCTCATTCCGCGTCTTGATGATTATGAGATAGAACAGGTGGTCGACCTGCTTTCCACACTCATGCGTACCCATCTGCAGGAAAAAGAATACCATGAGCTGTTCCTTGACGATCACGACCATCACCACTGATAGCCAGAATGACTGAGTCTCACGAAACAACTGAATGTGCAGATTGCGAAACTCCAATCGACGATAGTGGTGACACTCCGCAAGGCCGCGTCCCATGTACTAAATGCGGAAGTACAAAACGCAACTATAGTGTTTCTATCACCGAAACCATCGTAGTCCGCGATGGATATAGATCGAAGGCAAAGCGCCCAGACGAAAATCGACCATTCGTTGAGGAGCTCTCGGCTCCGGATCATTCCCACAGCAGAGACAAACTTGTCCACCGGCAAAGAGTAATTGACAGAGACAATGATAGCTATTTCGAGAAAATTACTGACTACGAAACCGGGGAAGTCATTCATTACTGCGAGGAACCGTTGTCCCAACATCAAGGGCACGGCTCCGCAAAACAAAAAGAAGGTCAGCGTAATGGCTAACCATGCAGCTTATAGCGAAAAGTTAAAAAACCTTTGATTATTTACCATTAAGAGCCATGCCCCCTATCCTTAATCTGCGCAATTTCCTGGATATCCTGCAAAAAAATGATCAGCTGCTGATCATTGACAGCGAGATGGACCCCTATCTTGAGATTGCAGAAATCCATCGACGGGTTATAGCCCGGCGGGGCCCGGCTCTGCTCTTCACCAATGTCAAAGGTTCTTCATTCCCGGTAACGACCAATCTTTTCGGTACCGGAGAACGGCTGGAGCTTGCCTTTGGCCGCCGCCCCCTTGATTTTGTCCGCGATCTGGTCAATCTTGTCGAGCATCTGATGCCGCCCAAGATGTCCACCCTCTGGCAGGCTCGTCCTCTGCTCGGCCAGGGTTTGAGAGTCGGCCTAAAGTCCACTAAAAACGCACCGGTCATGGAGTGCTGCATGCAGCCCGCCCGCCTGAGCGAACTGCCCATGCTCACCTCCTGGCACTCGGACGGCGGCCCCTTTGTCACCCTGCCCCTGGTCTACACCGAGCACCCGGACGGCCTGGGCCACAACCTGGGCATGTACCGCATTCAGCGCTACGACGACACCACCACCGGTATCCACTGGCAGATCCACAAGGGAGGCGGATATCACTATTATGCGGCCGAGCAAAAGAACCAGGCCCTGCCCATGACCCTGTACATCGGCGGCCCGCCGGCCCTGATGCTGGCTGCCATTGCCCCGCTGCCGGAGAATATCCCGGAACTCATGCTCGCCTCCCTGCTACAGGGGAAGAAACTGGGTATGGCCGCAGATCCCATGGGCGGACATCGCCTGGTTGCCGAGGCCGAGTTTGCCGTCAAGGGCATAGTACCACCGACTCTGCGCAGACCGGAAGGGCCTTTCGGCGACCATTACGGCTACAACTCGCTCCAACATGATTATCCGGTTTTCCAGACCAGCCACCTCTACCACCGCAAGGATGCCATCTACCCCGCCACCGTGGTTGGACGCCCCAGGCAGGAAGATTATTTTATCGGAGACTTCCTTCAGGAACTGCTCTCCCCCCTCTTTCCGCTGGTCATGTCCGGGGTGAGGCAGCTCAAAACCTTTGGCGAGACCGGATTTCACTGCCTTGCGGCGGCCAGGGTCGCCGATCGTTACCCGCGCGAGGCCTTTGCCAGCGGTCTGCGTATTCTCGGCGAGGGCCAACTCTCATTGACCAAGTTGCTCCTGCTCACCGACGGCAGTCTGGATGTAGCTGACTTCCCGGTTCTCTGGCAGCATATCCTTGAACGAATCCAGTGGGACCAGGACCTGTTTGTCTTTGCCAACGTCTCCCAGGATACTCTGGATTACACCGGTCCTTCGGTCAACAAGGGCTCCAAGGCCATGATGATGGGGCTTGGTAAGAAAAAACTGCGGGAACTGCCCCGGGAATTCAACGGTTCCCTGCCTGCAGACTGCTCAAATCCCGTACCCTATCTTCCCGGGACTCTGGTCGTCCAGGGACAATCCTACGAAAAGGCTCCCGATCAGGCGGCAGAACTCGCACGTTTTTCCGGGGTGGCCGACTGGCCGGTTCTGCTGCTGGTTGATTCAACGGCTGAGGCGACCTGTAATCTACAGGAATTTCTCTGGACCTTTTTCACCCGCTTTGAACCGGCCGCCGACATCCATGGTGCGACTGAGAAAACCAGTCGTTTCCATGTCGGCCTTGAACCGCCGATCGTTTTTGACTGCAGGATGAAGCCCTGGTACACGGACGTGCTTGAAGTTGACGAGGCCACAAAGAAACTAGTGGATTCTAAGTTTAACACCCTTATCCCCAGCCGCTGGCGATAGGCACTTTGCAAAAATAAAGTCCTGCCGCCTTTTAAAAAAAATGGAAGAACGACTGCAAAAGATCCTGGCCCGGGCAGGTATCGGCTCCCGCCGAAAATGTGAAGAATTTATCAAGCAGGGGCGGGTCACGGTCGACGGCAAACCAATCACCGGCATGGGCACCAAAGTCGATGCTGCAAAGGCAAGGATTACCTTTGACGGTAAGCCGATCAGCAGCCAAGAGCCGGTCTATCTGCTTCTCAACAAACCGACCGGCTATGTTACGACCCTGTCCGACCCACAGGGCAGACCGATCATCACCGACCTGTTGCCGGAGATTACAGCCCGGGTGTTTCCGGTCGGCCGACTCGATCTAAACAGTGAAGGTGCGTTACTGATCACCAACGATGGCCGGATGACTAATTTTATTCTCCATCCCCGGTACGGAGTCAATAAAACCTATGAAATTACCGTTAACACGGCCCCTGATTCGGAACGGATACATAGACTTGAGCGAGGGATTATCCTCGACGGCACCAGAACATTACCTGCCGAAATTCGTTTCCTTTCCAGAAAAAAGGGAAACGTACGCTTACAGGTAATTCTTCATGAAGGAAAAAAGCGACAGGTCAGAAAAATGTTCTCCGCCATAGGCCATCCGGTGAAAACCCTGAAAAGAACTGCCTATGGGAGACTTACCCTCGGCCGACTGCGACCGGCGGAATATCGGTTTTTGACCGGAAAAGATATAAAAAAAGTATTTTCCGGAAAAATTCCCTTTACAATCAAAAACATACCTGATTAAATCTGAATAGCTGGAAAAATAACATCTTTTGACCTGTTATTGAAGACAATATACGAACCAAACTGTGACCGGATTCAGAGTAACCGTTCACCAAGTAGCAAATAAGATCGAGGAACCATACTCGTTGTGTGAGGGAGAACAGCATGAACAAATCAGAACTGATTGAAGCCTTGGCCGAAGAAATGCAGCTGCCAGTCCGTGAGGCGGCCTCAATTACCAACACTATAATCGACACCATGACCGAGGCTCTAGCCAGTGGTGACTCCATTGAAATCCGGGGATTCGGCAGCTTTGTCGTCAAAAAATACGGAGCCTATACCGGTCGCAATCCTAAAACCGGGGAAAAAATAAAGGTCGCTCCAAAGAGTTTACCGTTCTTCAAGGTTGGCAAAGACCTGCGCGAGAGCGTCAACAAGAACTTCAAAAAATAGCTGTGCCGTGCCTGCCGGGCACAACACCTGCCGGACCCTCTCTCCGCAACCAGATGATAGACCAGGCACCGGTAGCAACCGGTGCCTTCTGATCCCGAAAGCCTCATCGTGGGCCAGTTATCTCAGAAAACCGGGCCGCCAGCTATTCCCCTTCACTCAGGATTTCTCCAACCAGATCATAGGTATGGGCCTCTGTTATTCGCACGGAAACAAGAGCACCGGGATCGGCCTGGCCATCGTTGATATAGACACCACCATCGATCTCAGGGGCCTGGAAACGGGTGCGCCCTTCAAGGAGTAAATCAGTTTCCGCACTAACCCCCTCAACCAATACCTGCTCCACCCGACCTATGTATTTCTGCACATTTCCGGCACTGATCTCCGCCTGCACCGCCATAACCCTCTTATACCGATCCTCCTTTTCCAGGTCATCGATCTTATTTTGGAGGTTATGGGCCGCACATCCCTGCTCATCCTGATACTGAAAGACACCGACATGATCGAGCTGCCAACCCCGTAAACACGCAATCAACTCCTCAACATCTTGCTCAGTTTCTCCGGGAAAACCGACCAGTAAGGTTGTCCGCAGGGCGCAGTCAGGCAGATACTGGCGGATCCGGGCAATGAGATCGTCGAGATCCTTTCGGCCATAACGCCGATTCATTGCCTGCAGCACCTGATCGCTGACATGTTGAAAGGGAATGTCCAGGTAGGGACCAATGCGTGACTCAGCAGCCATCAGTTCGAGCAGCCGGGTTGAAGTCGTTGTCGGATAGAGATAGAGAAGACGGAGCCAGGGAATATCAGTTCGCTTCAAAATATGCTCGAGCAGGTCGACAAGATCGACTGCAGGGGTCAAATCAGTCCCGTAGGCGGTCAGGTCCTGAGCAATGAGATTGAGTTCACGAACCCCGCCGGCGGCAAGTCGTTCCGCCTCAACGACGAGATCAGGAACAGGACGGCTGCGAAGACTGCCGCGGATAGAGGGAATCAGGCAATAGGTACAGCGATTATCGCAACCTTCGGTAATCTTGAAAAAAGCTTGAAAAAACCGGGTGGACAGACGGCGAGGGGTCCTGCTGTCCATTAGATATTTCGGCGAATCCAGCACAAGAAAGGACCTGTCCTTCCGGAGTCGCTTCTCTATCAGGGCATCGATCTCGGCAATTCCGTTAATACCGGTAAACAGGTCAACCTCGGGCAGTTCTTCAAGCAGACTCTTTCCATAGCGCTGAACAAGACAACCGACAACAACCAGCAGCTTGTCCGGATCCTGCTCCTTATATTCAGACAGGCGCAGGATCTCATCAACGGCCTCCTCGACTGCCGGTTGTATAAAACCGCAGGTATTGACCAACAGGAGGTCTGCCTCGCCTGGGTCTTCGACTACGCTGTAGCCGGCATCGCCGAGCAAAGCGAGCATAATCTCGGAGTCAACAAGGTTCTTGGCGCAGCCAAGACTGACAAGATGCATTCTCTTTTTTTTACTCACCGATTCTACCTCTGAGAAGCTCTCTTTCCTAAAGGGGAAAAAATAAAAAAAGGGGGGCTGCAGCATAGTGCTGCAGCCCCCCTTTTAGACAGATATTCTATCCTATCTTACAGTCCCAGAGCCGCTTTGAACGGGTTGGCGAACAGCAGGATAAAACCAATAACCAGACCATAAATAGCGATGGACTCACAAAGAGCCATACCAAGGATCATGGTGGTAGTGATATCACCCTTTGCTTCAGGGTTGCGGGCAACACCGTTACAAGCTCCCTCAAGACCGGAACCCATACCGATACCGGCGCCAAGTCCCGCGAATCCGACAGCGTGAGCAGCGGCGATACAGATCAAACCAATATTAATGCTTTCCATTGTTCTGTTCCTCCAAAAAAATTATATAAAAGTTGGCCTTCTTCTCCGTTAGACGGAAACTGATTGTTCGAATTAATGAGCATGATCCATGGCCTGCGCACAGTAGAGTACTGCAAGCAGGACAAAAACAACCGCCTGAATCAACGAGACCAGCACGCCGAGACAAAGAATCGGCAGCGGTGCAAAGTACGCACCGGCCAGCATGAAGAGAACGCTAAGCAGTGTCTCCTTGGCAAAGATGTTTCCAAAAAGACGCATGGAAAGTGACAACAGGCGGGCAAAGTTACTGATAACTTCAAGGACAAACATAAAGGGTGCCATAATCGGAATAGGCCCCATGAAATGCTTGTAATACTTGATACCGTGGTAACGGAAGCCAAGGACATGATGGGTAACCCAGACCATGATGGTCATGGCAAGGGTAATGTTCAGATTGGAGGTCGGTGACATGAAGCCGGGGATCAAGCCGATCATGTTACTCAGGATAATGTACAGAAAGAAGGTGGCCATCATGGGAAAGAGCATCTTGGCTCCATCTTCACCAAGATTTTCTTTAAAGAAATTCATCAAACCACCGATCATCACTTCCCAGAAATTCTGGCCGCTGCCGGGAATCACCTCAAGCTTACCCATGGTCAGCTTAGGCACGATAATCAAAAATGCCATGACCAGCCAGGTATACGTCATATACGGCTCGCACAACCTTTCCAGCATATTGCTTCCTACCGGAGTATGCGGTACCGGCAATCCCATTTGATCAAGGATGAGCGAAATAAATAATATTGGATGTTCCATGGCCTACACTCCCTTCACACTTTGTACGGAATATATTCTACCCTTACTCAAGACGACAACAACGACGCTGAGCATAACTGTCGATAACCCTATCACCAGACCGATTATATTGATATGAACTTTGGTTGTAAGTACAAACAGTAACAGACCAAAAACAATCAATCGGGCATAAAACTTTACGAGGAAACGGACCTTCTCCATGTTTTTTACGCCTCTGAACGAGCTCCCGGCCACACTGACCCGGGCAATGACCTGCTCAACATCCCGTTTCAGAAAATAAAAACTGCCACTGGCAAGGATCCCACCGATAAGTACGGCTTGAGCAAAGGCCCAGTTTTCCAGATACCAGCCCCCGGCGGTAAAAACAGCAAGCATCAACAGGCTGACCTGCATGATCGAGTGGAGCAGACGCTCTTTAAACTCACTTTTTGCTGTCCTCTTTTTTTCCATTTCACTCTTTCTTCGATATGTCCCTGATTATATCCCAGAGATTTTTAAACCCGGCGGCAATCCCGAAGGCCAGGAATATAAATGTCAGATAGGGGGCGGTTCGACCATCAAAAACTTTGGTATCAAGATACCAGCCGATGCCAAACCCAATCACAATAGAAAAGACGAACGACATTCCAACATGACTGTATACTGCAAGCTGTCTGAACATCTCCCTGCTGTCATCGGACATCTTTCTCTTCTCCTTGCTCCATCAGGGGTTACAGAACTGGACAACAAGTAGCACGCGAAATCGGCAAACGCAATGATTTTTTTACTAAACAACCATTTTTTTGAATGACGATTCAGTCAATGTCAGCATTTTTTCCAAGTGAGTTCGGTCATGTGCAGCCGATATAAATGCCGCCTCAAACTGTGACGGTGCCAGCCAGACGCCGCCGGCCAGCATCTGTCTGAAATGGCGGCCGTACCGTTCCGTATTCGCCTGCATGGCACTTGTGAAGTCTGTTACCGGTCCATCGGTAAAAAAGCAGGTCATCATGGAACCGATACGGTTCAAAACCGTCGGTACATCAGCACCAGCAGCGATGCGGGCAAGTTCTCCGGCAAACCAGGTACTCTTTTCTTCAAGTTCCGTATAAAAACCAGGCTTACGAACGACTTTCAGCATGGCAAGACCTGCTGCCATGGCAAGCGGGTTGCCTGATAATGTTCCGGCCTGATACACGGGTCCGTCAGGGGCCACCTGGTCCATGATTTCCTGTTTACCGCCATAGGCTCCCACCGGCAGGCCGCCGCCGATGATCTTACCGAGACAGGTCAGGTCGGGAAGTATGTCGAAACGCTCCTGGGCGCCACCAAGGGCCAGACGAAAGCCGGTAATAACCTCATCAAAGATCAACACAATACCGAGCTCAGCCGTCACAGCACGCAGGGTCTGCAGAAATTTCATATCCGGAACAACCACTCCCATATTCCCGGCCACCGGCTCGACAATCACACAGGCAATATCATCAGCTTTTGCCCGCAGGGTCTTTTCGAGCTCTTCTGGATTATTATAGGGAATGGACAGAGTATTTTTAACGATACCCTCAGGCACGCCCGGGCTGCCGGGAATTCCCAAGGTAATAACCCCGGAACCGGCCTTGACCAGAAAAGAGTCGGCATGGCCGTGATAACAGCCGTCGAACTTCACCACTATATTGCGACCGGTAAAACCTCGGGCCAGGCGAACAGCGCTCATGGTCGCTTCGGTGCCGGAGTTTACAAATCGTACCTTTTCCAGAGACGGAACCGAATCACAGACCAGCTCGGCAAGCTCGACCTCAAGCGGGGTCGGGGCCCCGAAACTGGTGCCAAGCGGCGCGGTCTCAGCAATAGCTTCAAGGACATCGGGATGGGCATGCCCAAGGATCATCGGCCCCCAGGAACCGACAAAATCAATATAGGAGTTGCCGTCGGCATCGGTCACCATACACCCTTTTGCACTGCTGACAAACAGTGGGTCGCAACCAACGGATTTACAGGCACGAACCGGAGAGTTGACGCCACCTGGAATAACTTTTTTTGCCCGGATGAATAATTCCCGGGAGTGTTCTGTTTTCATGTAATCACCATTTCGGCAGAATAAGGAACAAAAAATATAATGAGTTAACCCGAAGAAGAAGAACAGACAACATGTTCTTCTCTGAATACAAAGCTTTTTTATATAGCACGAGGACGCTTTATCTGTCAAAAAAAGAAAGTATCCCCCTTGACAAGCAGAGACAAATGCTAATTTTTACTTGTCACCGCATCAGCTGCAAGGTAAAGTACCTGCTGAACATTAATATGTTGCCAGGTAACCGATTAAAATCAGTATTCTCTAATTAACCATATAGAAACCAGAAATATTCCTTGCCGACAAGGAAAGCAGAAGGAGAGAGAGAACATGGCTAGTGACAAGGTACTCCACGTAACAGACGGCGAATTCGACAACACGGTTGTCGGTAATGATCTTCCCTGCCTGGTAGATTTCTGGGCCCCATGGTGTGGCCCGTGCAAGGCTATCGGCCCGGTTATTGATGAGCTTGCCGAAGAATTCGACGGCAAGGTCGTGATCACCAAAATGAATGTTGATGATAATCCGGCGACCCCCGGGAAATTCGGGATCAGGGCTATCCCGACCCTGATCCTTTTTAAAGACGGCGAAGTTGTGGACAAGGTCACCGGTGCTATCGGCAAAACCCAGCTCGTCGAGCTGATCAACAAGGCGCTCTGATCGATTCATCTGATATATGCCGGTTGATTACCAACTCATCATTGTCGGCGGCGGCCCTGCGGGCCTGACTGCCGGCCTCTACGCCGCCCGCGGCCGCGTCAAGACCCTGCTCATTGAAAAGGGTGCGACCGGCGGCCAGGTTCTTCTTACCGACTGGGTCGATAACTATCCCGGCTTTACCGAAGGTGTCAGCGGTTTTGAGTTAATGGACAAGATGACCGCCCATGTTGACCGTTTTGGGCTCGAAAAAAAATTTGCCATGGTCAGCGGGCTCGACCTGCTGGGAGAGATCAAAACCATTTCCCTGGAAAACGGTGATCAACTGAGCTGCAGAAGTGTTGTTCTCTGCACCGGTGCCCGGCCCAGGACTCTTGATGTGCCGGGTGAAAAGGAGTTAACCGGCCAGGGGGTCTCCTACTGCGCCACCTGTGACGGCCCCTTTTACCGGGGCCAGGAAATTGCCGTGGTCGGCGGCGGCAACACCGCCATCCAGGAGGCGCTGCACTTGACGAAATTTGCCTCCAAGGTCACCGTCATCCACCGGCGGGACGAACTGCGGGCAACGAAAATACTCCAGGAAAAAGCCTTTGCCAACGAGCAGGTCGACTTTATATGGAATGCACAGGTTCAGACAATCGAAGGTGATGCCAACGGCGTCAATCAGCTGCAGATTGGGCTGACCGACGGTTCTAAAACAACCCTGCCCGTCACCGGTATCTTCATCCTTATCGGTGTTGTTCCAAATAATGAGATCCTGCCCATGGATCAACTGCAAACCGATGCGGCCGGGTTTGTCATAACCGATACCGAGATGGAGACATCCATTCCAGGCGTCTATGCCGCCGGTGATATCCGCAGCAAAAATTTTCGCCAGATTATTAACGCCGCCGGTGAAGGAGCAAATGCTGAATTATCAGCAGAGCAGTACCTGGCCGGTTTGAAATAGTCCCTTTTCCCCTCGCTCTCTCAGCCGTAGATACACTATGTATAAATCACACCTGTTCACACTATTGCAGCGCACTCTCTGCCTGATTCTTCTCTGTGTCCTGCCTCTTTCCCTGGGCGGCTGCTCAACCTTCAGCGGAATATTCGACAAACTGACATTCGGCAGCGGCAGTGACGAGGAGCCTGAACAGGAGCCGGCGGAAAGCCTGATTACCCAAGGCATGGATGCCTATAATGTGGGCGACTATTTTGAAGCCCTTAAGGCCTTTAACCAGATTCTGGACCAGTACCCGTTCAGTCGTCAGGCAATACTTGCCGAACTTAAGGCGGCGGACAGTCATTTCTATCGGGAAGAATATATCGAGGCAAAAGTTCTGTATCAGGAATTTGAAGAACGCCATCCCACCAACGAGGCCATCCCCTATGTGATGTTTCAGGTAGGCATGTGCGATTTCAGACGTACGGACCGTATCGACCGTGACATTTCCGGTGCCCGGGAAGCCATTCAGGACTTCTCCAAACTCCTGCGGGCCTTTCCCGACTCACCCTATACCCGGGAAGCCAGGGCTCACATTGCTGCGGCCAGGGAATTCCTGGTCAACCACGAGTACTTTGTTGCCGTATTCTATGTTCGCACCGAGAAATATGAACAGGCCCAGCACCGCCTCAAATACCTCCTGAACATGTACCCGGATGCGACCATCGCGCCAAAGGCCAAAGCCCTCCTTGCACGCCTGGAGGCCGGTGAACCGCCCAGATGGGGTCTGCGCGGCTGGCTGCCGGATCTCACCATGCCTGATCTGAAATTCTGGGAATCCGACGACAAAGCAGAGGCTGGACAACAACAGGAAAAAACGGCGAACTGAGACAAATCAGCCTTCCGGGTTCCAGGCCCGTCAGTCAGCGGAAGGAACTCTCAGGCCGTGGTCAGCAACTCCTCTTCAGGCAGCAGGTCAAAAGACACCTGCATGGCCCTGACCGGACAACCGGTGACACAGAGTCCGCAACCGGTACATTTCTCCACATCAAAACGAACTTCCATTGAGGGCCGCTCAACATAGAGTGCCCCGACCGGGCAGATACCGGTACAGGCCCCGCACTGAAAGCACTTGGTCTCGTCCCGGCTTATCTTTGTCGCCAGGCGCTCCGCCTGGACACCAAGGCCTTTAAGGTAGGCCAGCGCTTCACGTACATTTTCCTTATTGCCTTTGAGTTCCAGGATCATGATCCCGTCACGCTGCGGACGGATATCGGCCTTGAGGATATTAAATTCCACATCATACTGTTTAACCAGTTGATAGATGATGGGCTGTTCCGACGTTTCTTTGGGATAGCGAAGAAAATAAATGCGTGTATACATTGCTCAGGTTCCAGGTTTCAATTTTGTCGGTGTCGTAAAAAGCCATGAGACCGACGGCGGACAGGTCGTATCATCTTGTAATTCCGTACTATGCAAGTATCGATCTTGACTTTTTACGAGGTCATCAAAGTTCAGGCTTCAGGGATTCTTTCCCAAGCCATCTTGTGACGGCATCCAGTAATTGCTCAAGTTCCGCCTCGGTATCGAGGAGAAGCAGTTGGGCCCTTGTCAGCTCATCAGGGTGTTCAAAAGTTTCCCGCTGCTTGAGATAAATATCCCAGCGGCCATCGGAAACTGCCAGGGGATCCCGGGCGCGCAGTTCAAGCCGGCGCCGGGTCTCCTCCTCAGAGCAGTGACAGAGAATAAAACAGACCTTTGCTCCATTTCTGTTTCCACACTCCAGCACCCGGGCCCGCTCTTTACGACTGCTGTAGGAACCGTCGAGAACAACGCTTTTTCCCTGCCGCAGCTCACCAGCGGCTGCATCCAACATGGCCTGATAGGTTTTTTCCGTGTATTCCCGGCTGTAAATACCCCGGCCATGCTCATCAGGCCTGCGCTCGGTTACCGCAATACCAGCCAGTTCTTTGCGAACCCGATCGGTATTGAGATAAAGCACTCCCTGCCGGCGGGCGAAGGCCTCGGCAAGGGTTGATTTCCCAGAGGCAATCAGGCCAAAGAAGACCAGGATTTCCATACGCTGCCTTATCCCTTGCGGGCGTAGCTATGAGCCAGGGTAAAATATTTTGCCGCTGCCGCCAGGCTCTTTTTCTTGACCTCGGGATCGACAGCCGGATCCGCTGCCGTAAAAAGGCCTATTTTACCCCGGACATAGGCCCGGTAACAGGTGTAAAAGTTCAGCAGTTCCCGCAGGGAATCGTCTTCGGACTGTTCACAGAACCTGTCAATAAAAAGAGCCGACAGCTCGTCCAGGCCATGAAAATCCAGATCCATGGCCAGAAAGGCCACATCGCTGGCAACATCACAGTAACGAAAGCGTTGATTAAACTCTATGCAGTCGTAAATATATACCTTATCCGCCAGACAGATATTAGCGGAATACAAATCACCGTGACAGTCCCGGATGCGTCCCTGGTTAATCCTGGCCAAAAAGAGATCTTCCCGGGCAAGCACTGAGCGGGCGTAGGATGATATTCCATCAAACTGTTCCTGCGACAGGGCGCCGTTGCCGATAAACCCCTGGGTCTGCTCAAAGTTTTCCAGCACATTGACCGACACCGCCTCTGCGGTGCCGAAGTCGTCAATTTCTGCGCTCCGTTCGGCCTGTTCATAAAAGGGCACGAGAACCTCGACCAGGGACTCGACATGGGCCGAAGTCAACTCGCCCCTGTCAATAACCCGGACCATCATCCGTTCTTCGGGCATCCGCTGCATCTTGACACCGTACTCGATAGCCGTACCTACACCGTCGAGTACCGGGCTGCCGTTCACTTCATTGACCTGAACCAGGCCAAGATAAATTTCAGGACAGAGGCGGCGATTGAGCAGCAGTTCCTGCTCACAGCAATGCTTTCGTTTCTCAAGGGTGGAGAAATCAAGAAAACCAAAATCCACCGGTTTCTTAAACTTGTAGACAAAATCTCCGGCCAGCAGGACAAAAGAGATGTGGGTCTGGATCAGTTGTACGGAATCAACCGGGTGTGGATAGGCCGCAGGTTTGAGCAGGGCCTGGATATACTTGGGGTACTTATCGTCTGCCATACAATCCTCCGGCATTTTTTTTATATTTTTTATATTTTTTATTTTGCCTGTGTCGCAAAAATCATCGCCACCGACGGCGGAAAGTTTATCACTTCCTGTTTTTCCGTACAGTACAAATGGCGTTTTTGCCTTTTTACGAGTCCATCTATTTTTAAATTATTTTTTTTAAATCAAAAATTCGTGTCCACTCTACCAGAACTTCCAACAACCGTAAATGGTTTACCTCTCTTTTGCCGCATGGTAGGGTGCAGTCATGAATGAACAGACCTTACGAACACTCCTGCAGGCCGTGCAGGAAGGAGACATGAATATAGATGACATGGTTGAGCGCATGCGCCTTCTACCCATGGAATCTATCCCCTCAGCCCGGCTGGACCATCATCGCAGCCTGCGTACCGGCATGCCTGAGGCCGTTTTTGGTGAGCATAAAACCGTGGCCCAACTCATCGAAATTCTCTCGGCCCAGTTGCAGCAGCCGCATGTTGTCCTGGCCACCCGGATCTCAAACGATAAAGCAGAAGATGTGTGCCAAGCCGTTGAAGGACTCTCGTATCACCCGGAGGCCCGGATGCTGACCGGCAATGAAAACCAGATCAGCGACCAGCAAGGCAGCCGGGCGGTTCTGCTTGTCACTGCCGGAACTTCAGACCTGCCGGTGGCGGAAGAGGCCCGGGTCACCCTGCAATGCCTTGGCCGAAAAGTTGAACCCATCTACGATGCCGGAGTAGCAGGAATTCACCGGATTCTGGCCCACCAGAAACTCCTGCAGCGGGCCCCGGTGATTGTTGTAATCGCCGGCATGGAAGGCGCCCTGCCCTCGGTGGTGGCGGGCATGACCCCGGCTCCGGTGATCGGGGTCCCAACCAGTATCGGCTACGGCACCGGGGCCGGAGGCTTTGCCGCCCTGCTCGGCATGCTCAACAGCTGTGCCCCCGGCCTTGCCGTGGTCAACATTGATAACGGGTTCGGCGCCGCCTGCATGGCCGCAGCCATTACCAGGGATCTGGGATCAAGGGTCAGGGATTAGCGGACCAATACGGAAGTCATAGTTTCAACAAACAGATTGACCACCTCCCTCCTCAACTGTAACCCGGATCTACATGAGGAGAGACTAGCCGCCAATACAACCTCGCCAGATGTTCCCCTGGCACTGAATCAGGGCGCACCACATTCAGGCAATCTTACCGGGAATCTCCCAAAATATTTACAACGCGTCAGCTGGTCACCCTGAATCCTATCAGTTAAATCCCTTATCCCCGGCTTTCAGCCCTTTTTCCCATTGCAGGATACGGCCCGGCGTCGTATAATCCGAAAGTTTTGCCCTTAGGGCTCGCTCAAAACAAATTCCACACATTCAGTTACAAATCATAAGAAACGGATAGATTTTCCATGAACACAAACCTGAAGTTAAAGCTCGGCCTGCTCATTACCCTGATACTTTTCGCCTTCATGATCCTGGTGCCATCCTTTTATCCAGGCGCACCGGACTGGTGGAAAAAATACCTGGCGCCGGGTGGTTTAAAACTTGGCCTGGATCTGCAGGGCGGCATGCATCTGGTCCTTCAGGTGGACCTGGATAAAGCGGTGGAAAATTCCCTGGATCTTGCAGCTGCCGACCTCAAAGACGGGCTGGCTGAAAAAAATATCTCTGCCGTGCGCCTGGACTCCGGGGATAAACAACGGGTTATCTTTACCCTGCCCAATACCGGCGCAGTGGACACGGTCAACCAGATCATCAAAGAAGACTTTCCCAACCTGGACATTACCGTAGATGCCGAGGCCGGCAGCTTTCCCAGGATCACCCTGAAACTCACCAAAGAAGAAATCGATTTCATAGAGAAAAATGCGGTCAACCAGTCTCTGGAAATTATCCGGAACCGTATTGACCAGTTTGGTGTTGCCGAACCGGTTATTCTGCGCCAGGGTGAGAATGAAATTGTTGTCCAGCTCCCTGGTGTCAAAGATCCGGATCGGGCCATGGACCTCATCGGCCAGACTGCCCAGCTGGAATTCAAACTGGTTGCCGACGATACCGGCGTTGATCTCCACCAGTTGATAAATGAAGCGATCAGGGCCGGCCAATGGAAACAGGGCGAGAGTCGCAAGCAACTGAACCTGGCTCTGCAGTCACGGCTGCCTAAGGGAACGGAAATCTACTTTCAGCGCATTATCGATAAACAGACCAAGAAAGAAAGTCGGGTGCCGATCCTGTTGAACAGTCAGGTTCTCATGACCGGAGAAATGGTCAAAAACGCCCAGGTTCGAATCGGCGGCAGCTTTAACGAACCTTATGTCAGCCTGGATCTCACCGGTCGAGGCGGCAAGCTGTTTGGCAATATAACCGAAAAAAGTGTTGGAAAACGACTGGCCATTGTCCTGGACGAAGTAGTGCGCTCCGCTCCGGTCATTCGCGAAAAGATACTTGGCGGCAGCGCCCAGATCTCCGGCAGTTTCAGCCATGAAGAGGCCACCGATCTTGCCATCGTCCTCCGGGTCGGCGCCCTGCCTGCACCGGTTGAGATTATCCAGAACCTGACCGTCGGCGCAAGCCTTGGCCACGACTCCATCAGCAAAGGACTGACGTCCGGCCTGTTCGGCGCATTACTGGTGCTGGTTTTCATGGTCGTCTATTACCGGCGATCCGGGGTCATTGCCGACCTTGCCCTGGTTTTAAACATCTTCTTTCTCTTCGCCGGGCTGGCCATGCTCGGGGCGACCCTGACTCTGCCCGGCATTGCCGGTATCATACTCTCCATAGGTATGGCGGTCGATGCCAATGTTCTTATCTTTGAACGAATGCGGGAGGAATTTGAACTGGGAAAATCGGTCAAATCCGGGGTCGATGCCGGATTTAACAAGGCCTTCTGGTCCATTGTCGACTCCCAGGTCACCACTCTTATCACCGCCATGGCCCTGTTCATGTTCGGTACCGGACCAATTAAAGGTTTTGCCATTACCCTGTCGCTCGGCATCATCTTCAACCTTTTTGCCGTTCTCTTCTGCAGCCGCCTGATCTACGACATACTCTACGGAACCAGGATGCTGAAGGAATTGAAATTCATGCGCTTTGTCAAAAAGCCGAATTTCGACTTTATGAAAATCCGTAAATACGCCTTCGCCGTCTCGGCCATTCTAGTGTTGTTCGGCCTATTTTCCTTTGTCGAGATCCTGCGTGGCGATGCCAACCTCGGGGTGGATTTCTCCGGCGGATCACTACTGCAGTACAAGGCCGACCAGCCTTTCCAGCTCGATGAAGTCCGCTCCTCCTTTCAAAAAAACGGATATCCCGGCATAGACCTGCAGCAGGTCACCGGGGAGAATCGTTTGATCGTCAAAATAAAAAAGTCGGAAGATACCGTCGGCCACCTTGGGGAAGAGATAACGACAATCTTGACCAAAGAACAGGCCGACAAGGGATTTGTCCTGGAAAGCCAGTCTGAAATCGGCTCATCCATTTCCGCAGTCCTTCGAAACAAAGCTATCCAGGCCATTGTCATATCACTGCTTGGTGTCCTCGCCTACCTGGCCATTCGTTTTGACATTAGCTTCGGGCTGGCTGCGGCGGCCGCAACCTTCCACGATGTTCTTGTTGTCCTCGGCATCTGCTGGCTGCTGAATGTGGAGATCACCCTGCTACTGGTCACTGCGCTGCTCACCCTGGCCGGTTACTCACTCAACGACTCGGTTGTTGTTTTCGACCGTATTCGGGAAAATATGCAAAAAAATCCGTCCAGAAATTTTTTTACTATTATCAACGACAGTATCAACCAGGTGCTCGGCCGCTCCATCGTCACCTCGCTGACCACGACCCTGGTCCTGGTTGCTCTGTTTTTCTTCGGCGGCTCGGCAATCCATGCGTTTTCCTTTGCCCTGCTGGTCGGTGTAATCGTGGGAACCTATTCCTCGGTCTTTATCGCCAGCCCGCTCCTGACCCTGAAGGCGCGTAAGGGGTAGTTTCATGAGTGAACAGCTGCCGGAGAACTTTAAACCGGTCCAAAGTGATGAAACCTTCTGTTTTTCCTGTCATCCCGGCGTGCCGTGCTTTACCGAGTGCTGCCGGGCACTCGACCTGGCTTTGAGTCCCTATGATGTGCTCCGGTTGAAAAATCGGCTGCAGATGCATTCAGGCACCTTTCTTGAAAAATATGTCCTGATTTCCTGGGAAGAAGGACAGATTTTCCCCACCTGTTATCTGACCATGGTTGATGACGGCCGGGCCAGCTGTGTGTTTGTCGAAGCGGCCGGATGCAGCGTCTATCCGGACCGGCCGGGTGCCTGCCGCACCTATCCGCTTGGAAGAGGAGCACGGCGCAGACGGGACGGCTCCACTGAAGAACAGTTTGTGCTGGTTAAAGAGGCGCATTGCCGTGGATTTGAAGAGGAAAAAGAGCAGACCCCGCAGGATTATATTATCGATCAGGAACTCGAAGCCTATAACCGGGCCAACGATGCAATAATACCCCTGCTGCAGCATGAGCGTATTCAACAGGGGTTTCGCCCGGACCGGGCCGGACTTGATCAATTCATCCTTGCCCTGTACAATCTTAATATGTTTCGCCAGGAGATGAGTGATGGCCGGATCAACATGAATCGCCCTTTAAATGCCATCGAACTGCAGGCACTGGCGGGTGATGATGAAAAGTTACTCCAGCTCGGCGTCCGCTGGCTGCTGCAGGAGTTTTTTTCTGAGTAATTTGTTTTTCTTTTTACCTCACCAGGTAGCCCTTAGTGAATGAACAACGGTTAAGCAAACTCAGAGAAATCTCCAATCAATATTGCCGCCGGGAAGGAGGGGCACACGGTCCTGACCACAGTGACCGGGTCTACCAGATGGCCCTTCGCCTTGGCCGGGAGATGAACGCTGACCTTGACATTCTTACCGCTGCTGCCCTGCTTCACGATATCGGCCGAGGGGAAGAAAGCAGCAGCAAGGGGACGGTCTGTCATGCGACCCATGGCGCGGAAATGGCTGCCGCCATTCTGCAGGAGCTCGGCTACCAGCCCCAGGCTATCCAAAGAATCTGTCACTGCATCCGATCCCATAGATATCGCGGTAACTGCAGCCCGGAAACCCTTGAAGCCAGAATTCTTTTTGATGCCGACAAACTTGACTCCATAGGTGCCATAGGTATTGGCCGCGCCTTTCTCTTTGCCGGCCAGATCGGTGCCTGCCTGCATAATCCTGAGCTGGATCCGCAGGCAACAGAGTCTTATTCCGATCAGGATACGGCCTACCGTGAATTTCAGGTTAAAATGTCCCGGGTCCGCAACAAGTTACTGACCTCTGCCGGCAGCAGGATTGCTGAAGAACGGCACCGGTTCATGGAAGTCTTTTTTGATCAACTCAACAGGGAAATTTACGGAGCAGCCTGAGAGAAAAACAGTCATGCACTCTACCCAAGGCCGAAAATAAAAAAATGTTGAAACTGGTAATTTTTGACTGTGACGGGGTCATGTTCAACTCAAAAGAAGCAAATCGCGCCTACTATAACCATCTCCTTGAGACCTTTAACTGCCCGCCCATGAATGAAGGCGAAGTTGACTTTGTCCACGTCCGTAATGTCACCGACTCGGTGGCCCATATCTTTCGTCGTCACCCCCAAGTCTCGGCTGAGGCTGTTGAACGGTATCGAACCGAACTCGACTACAGCCCCTTTCTCAAACACATGAATATGGAACCGGACTTGATCGACTTCCTTGAGCTGATCAAACCCCGTTACCATACCGCCATCTCGACCAACCGAACCACAACCATGGACATGGTTCTTGACATGTTCGATCTCCGGGCCCGGTTTGAAATAGTTGTCACCGCCCTGACTGCGCCACGGCCAAAACCTGCTCCGGACGGGTTGTACATGATACTTGATCATTTCGGCCTGCAGCCCGACGAGGCGATCTATATTGGTGACTCCGATGTGGACCGGGAGCATTGCGCCGGAGTCGGCGTGCCGCTTATTGCCTTTAAAAATCCCGAACTGGCCGCTGAGTACCATGTAGAGGATTTTATGGCCATTGCAGGACTCCCACCTTTTCTTACCCCGGAGGCGACATGATGAATCTCCTCGTCTGCCATACCCTGCTTATCAGCGGCAAAGACCTTGCGGCCTGTACAAAGCGAGCTCTTCATTTCTTTAAGACAACCCAGCTCGTTCATTATGATGACATCAAGATCATCGAAAAACGCTGTTGTTCGGCACGCTCTGAATCTTTCCAGACCCTGCTTGATGAGGCCCTGCTCAAAAATCGGGACCGCCTGAAAAGTCTGCTGGCTGAACTGCAGGACGACGGCTACACAACCCTTACCGACCTGCTGGATCTGCCCCAGGGCTACCAGTCAAAAATTCTCCACACAATAGCCCACATAGAGGACGGGTTCTTCGGCATAGATGCCGGCTTCTTTGATCTGGATGAATCCTCCTACCGGGTATCTGAACGAAGAAAACTGGAAATCCTGCAACAACCGGACAGGTGCTGGCTCCTGACCATTGCGGCAAGCTCAACGGGCGGAAATGGTTTTGAACAGATAAAGGGAACGGGGAATCTCTGAGCCTTTGGAATTGTAAAAAAATGTATTGAAGAGGGAGGAGGTATGCCTTGACTGCTCTCACTTAATTAAAATATATATTTCGGGGTTCAGGATACAAAGAGCTGGCACGCATTGTTACCCTGATGGACTCGCCGACCTCTTCAAAAACAGGGGTGATTTTGGGGTCGGTATGCTCATAGATGCTTTTTCCCAACCGATGAACATCGACAACAAACGGTACTCCGGGCAGGGATTTTTCACGACCGACAACCTGATCGGCAACACCAAAAACCACGGTGCCGCCCCCACCATTGACCTGTCGGCAGGGTCCTGTTCGCCGATGTTGCCCGGAAAAGATACGGCAACTGGTTTTCCGCATCATTAAAGGGTAGAAGTCGTATACCCAGACACCTTACTGCGGCAAGACTATGCGCTCAGGACTCATCTTCATCCATCCGCTTGAGTCCCTCCATTAAAATCATCATGAAGTCACCAATTTCCCGTGACTTCACCATGGATTCGGGCAGGCCGGGTAAAAAACGGAAATAGCCGTTTCGCTGGGCGAGCATGGCATAAATGGCCTCCAGATTGTCCAATTCCTCATATCGGGCGGCAATCACCGCCCCCTCGCGAAACGTCACTCGAGCGGTTCCGCCTTCCATATCGAGCAGCAACCTGCCGGTTTTCTGGTGCATATGAAAAACCTGCAGTAATTCAGCCGGCAGGAGAGCATCTATACGACCACTTATGACCGGGTCGCCCTCGTCTTCCCCCAACCCCTGCGGCAATTCCCCAAGCTGTAATTTAATCAGTCCGGTACACCCCCCGCAGGTAAAAACGGTCTCACGGTATTCAGAAAAATCGGTGGCTACAGCGGGGATAAGCTGAAACAGCAATTCGGTGATGGCTCGAACCAGAATCAGACAGGACGGACGTCCAACCGGCAAGACAACGGCTTTGTCGGTTAACAACATGCGGTCGTCATGACTGTAAAAAGGACAGCCGCACTCATCAATAATATCAAAAGCTGCAGAAAAATTTGCCATGTAAACACAATATACTGTTAGGGGCACACAACAAAGAGGATAAAGACATGCGCAGGAAGGAGCCCTCTGATTATTCCTTTCTACTGTACACGGGAACGAATCCATACTCAATTGGATTTTTGCCTATGTGTTTACAGGCAGATGCCGTATTTCCTCGCTCCCCGCAACAAAATTGACGGATAAGCTGAATTATCTATTCTTTGATGAGAAATCGACTTGTATTCCACCATGAGATTATTATAGAATAACAAATATGCAGAATGGGCAGTACCTATGGAATTCTCATAACATTCCCAATAATGATTCGCCGATCTGCGGTTTGCTCACCATCTGATCTCATCATTACAGGTTCACAATATGGCCACAGCTTCCGACCAGCACAACAACGATTACGAGCAACTGAAAACAACTCTTGAACTCTATCCAAGTATTCAGATTTCTCAAGTTGAAGGCCAGCCTCCCGACAACTATGAAATAGAATATCACCTCAAGGGATATGTTCGTAATCCCGACGGCAGTATTGCAACCGCAGAACTCCATAGAATACGAATCAGCCTCCCCTTCGGTTATCCTCATTTTGCTCCCACCGTCAAACCGCTCACCCATATATTTCATCCGGATATCGACCCGGCAGCCATCCGTATCGCCGATCAATGGCAGGAAAAACCGAATCTCTCGGATCTGGTTCTCACCATAGGAGAAATGATCTGCGGAAATATCTACAGCATCGAAGACCCGTTTAATCAGGAAGCTGCCGACTGGTATGAACAGCATCGCGACACCCTGCCGCTGGATGTCCTGCAGATAGCCGACATTGATGATTCCGATGATGACCGATTCGACACCCTGGACGAAGATACATTTTCCTCCCTTGGCCTTGACGATGACGACATTTTCGGGACCGAAACAGAGATGGATGAAAGCCGGATTGATATGCTTCGTCTGCAGATTGAACAAAAAAATATCTTCGCCGCCAGCAAAACCATGTCGGAGATTCCAAAATCGGTGAACATCCCTGACCGTGACCAACTTGAACAGACAATTGCCACCGCCCTTAAAGAGAGTGATAAATTATATAAAAAGGCGGAACAGCATGAAGACCATGGCCGGCTCGATGAGGCAGCCCATGTTTTAGAGGAAATTGAAGCCATTGCTGCCGACACCCCCGGTCTGGACAGCTTGCGCAACCGGGTGCTGCAATCCCAATCTCTGGCCGACAACTTCTCTCTTGAACAGGAGGAGAAGCCCTCGGAAGAAACAATTGCGCAGGCCACATCCGATGCTCCGCCGCCAAAACAAAAAATAAAAAAAACAGGTATTGCCAAGAAGTCATCCTTCCCGCTCAAATTCGTCCTGGTGATCGGTGTCATTGGCGCAGTCCTCACTGCCGCCGGCTTGCTCTATCTACAGGATAAGAAGGTGCTCAATCAATGCCTGGCCGAGTGGCAGAAGGTGCAGTCATTGACCACCAACAACCAGTTTGACGATGCACAGGCGGAAGCTGAGGCAATTCTCAGAAACATACCCAATCTCAAACTGCTTACATCTTCCGGCAACGCCTTAGCCTCACAGGTAACGGCCTTGCTCAATTCCGATGACTTTCAGCAGGGACTTCTGGGGAACACCTTGTACGATGGCGTTTATATCTCTTTTGCCAAGAAACAGAAGATCGACAAGTTAAAGCCACTGACGGAATCCGCTGAAGCGCTGGTGAAACAGGGAAAAATCAGAAAATCCCTGGCAGCCTACCAGGAGGCAATTCGCTTTGCCCGCAAACATGAACTGATTGAGCAGGCCCGGGAACTGACCGAGACCATGAACAACCTGCGCTTTGAAGAGGCTCTGGCCTCAGCCAAAAAAGCCGAGGATGAAAAAGAATGGGAAAATGCCGCCGATACCTACCGCCGCGCGCTCGAAATTTCCCGCACGCTCTCCGACCCTGAAGAGGCCAAAGAGATAACAAAACGACTGACGGTCGCCACCTTCCGGCACGAACTCGACCAGTCCAGACAGGCATTTACCGGAGCACAGTGGCAGGAGACCATCACCATGCTCGAACATGCCCAGCATCTTATTGATGCCAACCCGGCGGCGGTGTCGGCCGAGGAACGAGCGGAGCTGAACCGGCTGCTGCTCAACTCACGTCTCTATCAAATACTGACCCTTGCCCGGGAAGCATACGAACGCCGTGACTGGGCTGCCAGCATCAAGCAGTACCAGAAGGCTCTTCATCTCCTGAAAACGGAAAAAGAAGGATTTGGCCCCGGAACGGAGGAATCGTACACCAAGATAGAAAAGACCTTGCTCATGATGCAGATAGCGCAGGAACAAAGCTATGCTATACGGGCAAAAAAGGAAGACGATCTGGAGAGAATCCTTCAGCATTACAACAAAATTCTTGAGCTGGTCCAGACAAGTAAATTTCGTTCAGATACAAACCTGCGCAAACTCACACTGAACTCAAGGGAACAGATTGCCGAAACCCGAACCCTGCTCGATATACAGGACAGGATCAACTACCTGAAAGCAAACTACCAGCAGATCTTTACAAAGAATTACCCGTCCTTTGCCGGATCAAAGCTTGAGCCCCCCAAGGTACATTTCAATAAAAGAATAGGGCGCAAGATGCTCTTTACCATGACCTGCATTGAACGAAGCCAGGGCAGCCCGTCACGCCTGGAACTCAGGTATATCTATGATCCAGACACAAAGCGCTGGTCTTTATTTACCGGCCAGGGATAAACCAGCACGGCTGGACCAAGATTTTTTAACGTCACAGCCACAACCAACCATGAAAATAGCCTGACTGAGCATCCCTAGCGGGCTATTTTCGGATAAACCAGCTATGTGGAGGGCTGCATGGCGATGCCCGGTTACCACACCCCGTTAATGGTGGTGATGATGGCCGTGACCGTGCTCATGTGCGTGCCCAGCCTCTTCCGCAAGTGGACCGCCAGTCATCTCCAGAGCTTTCTCCAGCGCCTGTCGGGCATCCTCCAGGGCATGGACAGCGCTGTTCAATTGCCCGGCAAGCTCAGCATTTGCCTGGGTAAGCTGCTCCGCCCAGCCCGCAAATTCTTCGCCGTGACTCCGGTTATGCTCAATCCAGTGCGGCAACATAACCCGTAATTTCTCGATAACATCCATATTATCTACGCTCCTGATCCGTTCGGGACAGATTTCAAAACCACGGCCCCGCCAAGGAAATCTATCTTTTCAATAACCACATTGGAAATTATTTTTGGTTCTTCAAAAAACGTCGACAGGACAACCCCGTTCTCAACGACTTCAAGGGAGGTTACAGACTCCATCACCGTCTCTTGAGCACCATCTCGTTCAACAACCGCACTTATCTGACACATATTTTTTCCTCTCCATTAGGGGGGTTCACTCAAAAATAACTTCGTCGTGATCAGGTGAACCCTTAAATCAAGAAACGAAATTCACCCTTACCGAGCAGATCATGGAGATGCAGAATACCGTGTAAATGCTTCTGCTGGTCAATGACTGCGAGAATTGTAATTTCATGCTGCTGCATAAGGCTGAGGGCGTCGGCAGCCAGCAGGTTGCCGGTAATTGCAATCGGGTCACGGGTCATGACATCGGCAAGCTGCAACTTCGACAGATCACCACCGATCAGAATCCTCCGGACATCTCCATCCGTCAATATACCGACAAGACCGCCAGTGGTACTCGTGACCATTACGGCACCGAGACTTTTTTCATTGAGTACGGCCAGAGCATCCTGCAACGAGACATTCTCACCAACACTGGGCATTTGCCGACCGGTGAGCATAACCTCGCTGACCGCAACCTTTAAGCGCTCGCCAAGGCTGCCGCCGGGATGATTACGACGAAAATCCTCAGCCCGGAACTCTTTGCGCTTAAGCAGGGCAACCGCCAGGGCATCGCCAAGGGCAAGGGTTGCCGTGGTACTTGTGGTTGGCGCAAGACCGAGTGGACAGGCCTCTCTGGGCACACTCACATTTAGGGTCACGGCAGCAAAGTCGGCCAGTGTCGAATCCGCACCACCGGTCAGGGCAATGACCGGAACCCTGCGTTCGGCAATACTGGCCAGCAGCGAGTTTAACTCTGCGGTCTCTCCGGAATAGGAGATGGCCAGCACAACATCGGTGGCGGCAACCATGCCAAGGTCACCATGCATGGCCTCAACCGGATGGAGGAAAAAGGACGGCGTTCCGGTTGAGTTAAGCGTAGCGGTTATCTTCTGGCCGACAAGCCCGGACTTGCCGATTCCGGTCACCACCAACCGGCTGGGACAGGCCATGATCAGGTCAATCGCCTGCCCAAACTCAGCCCCCAGGCGATCTCGAACAGCAAGAATCCCCTCGGCCTCGACCTGCAGGACCTCTTTGGCCAGCTCTATTGTCATACCGTCTCCCGCATGTCAACCACTATCCTGCCCCTGGCACCTCCTGCAAGCATACGATCAATTTCCGGATCGAGCGCATCAAGGGTGACAGTTCTGCACATGGGCGCGAGATCCGGAAGTCGCCATGGCCCGGAAAGCTTACCCCAGATCGCTTTCCGTCGAGCCATCGAGCATTGTGCCGAATCAATACCGGCCAGGACGACCCCACGCAGAATAAACGGATACACGCTCAGAGGTAAATCTCCGGAAGCCGCATTGCCGCAGCAGGTCACCACCCCATCATAGCGGGTCCCCTTGATTGCTGTTGCCAGAAAATCTCCGCCAACCGTATCAACCACGCCGGCCCACCGCTCACGCAGCAGTAATTTATCAGCACCGGCAAGAAATTTCTGTCGATCGATGACCTTGGCGGCCCCAATTTCATGCAGAAATGCATGCTGATCCGGCTTGCCGGTCACAGTTGCAACCTCAAACCCCTGTGCAGCAAGCAGACGGACAGCAATAGAGCCGACGCCGCCGGTAGCACCGGTCACCAGCACCGGGCCCTGTTGCGCTTGAACACCAAGTTCACCCAACCGGTGAACGCACTGGGCGGCGGTAAAACCGGCTGTGCCGATCTGCATGGCTTCAAGAGCTGTCAAGGATTCCGGCAGGGCCATAACCCAGGAGGACGGCACGGAGATGTAGCCGCCAAAACCACCAGGGGTGTTCATTCCCAGGTCATAGCCCATGCACAACACCCTGTCTCCTGGAAAAAACCGGTCCACACGGGATGTGTGAACACGGCCGACAGCATCAATACCCGGTGTATGCGGATAGCGTCTGGTCACTCCCCGGTTCCCGCTGGCGGACAAGGCATCTTTATAGTTGAGTGAAGAGTATTCAACTGCAATCAAAACCTCATTTTCTGGTAAATCCTCGATGTTTTTCCATTGAAGACGGCGGAGATAACCGCCGTCTTCATTTTCACTCACAACAAAGGCCTGAAATTTTAACTGCTTCATAGACAATAATTTGGAGGGTTCCATAAGAGCTCAACCCGGTTTGATCGTACCGGCAAGGATAGAATGGAGAACACCTGATGCGTCAATCATGCTGTACCTGCCGTCACTCAGGACACCTTGACCAATACCGGAGATGACTGATCGACCATTTGACCACTGCATCGACTGCTCCTTAAGATAATCACGCCTGTCCCATTGTGCCAGTAGTTTAACCCTGTTTTCCTTCAGGGTGTGAACCTGATGGAGGATTGCATCGACTAACGACTCAAGGAGCCGCTGGAGGTCAAATGTTTTTTTAGTTGTGTCAGCAAGGGTTGTAACTGCAGGGCGCAGTTCTTCAGGATAGTCGGAAGAAGTGGAATTGACATTGAGGCCTACACCAACAACTACCATAGGCCTTTCCGGCCCGACAAGAGGCAGGCCCTCGGTAAGTATACCGCCGAGTTTTTTTCCATTCACATACAGATCATTTGGCCATTTAAGTAAAGGAGCAACTGCGCAATTCTGTTCAAGGCAGAGACAACAGCCGACGCCGGCGGCAAGGGTTACAAGGGGTAATCGCTCCGACGGCAGGTCCGGCCTGAGAATAAGAGAGAAATAAAGGCCGCCTACAGGCGAAGAGAACCGACGCCTGTATTGTCCTCGACCGCCTGACTGCTCAAGGGCCCAGACAACTATTTTATGCTGAGCCCCACCGGCTGCAAGCTCAAGGGCATAGGCATTGGTGGAAGGCAACCGGGCAAATGAAAGTATCTCCATATCCTTCCCAGCGAATAATCGATGGCTATTTTAACCTTTAAACGGAGTTTCGAGGCCGACGAGCCTGCAGGCGAAAAAAAAAGCAGAGACCAATACGGTCTCTGCTTGACACACACATACACCTGAGGAGATTTAGTTTATTCCCTCATCACCCTCTTCGTCTTTAATACGGCTAGGAAGGGCATACATGGTCGTAGAGCCGGAGGACCAGAACATCAGAGTTCCTTTACTCACGAGCTTGTTAGCAATATTTTTGATCTCACGGGGTTTACGGTCAGGATCACATTTGTAGAAATCCTTTATGTACAACTGCGGTTTCGGGGCCTTGGTGGCCTTCGCAATCATCGCAGCTTCTACTTCTTCGATACTCATTGCCATAACTTATACCTCATGTGGCAGAGATGAAAAATGATCCGTCCCTGCAGTCAGGGACGGATACCCATAGCAGTTAAGCTTACTTGGTATAAGCGTCAGTATGGGATGTATACTTGAATGCTGCGGTGGTTCTCCAGGTATCGTAGGCCAGACGGTAATCATCGACTGACTTATCGGTAAAGGGAATCTCACATTTTTCAAAAAATTTCTCCCAACCGATACGCTCTGCCCACTCACCAATACGCTCATACTTTCTGGCATCCTTGGCATAAACATGGACAATCCTGTGAACTACTTCAACCGTCTCAGGCCAGCGCGGCGGGGTGTTCGGCAGGAAGGGCACGACCAGTTTGGAGAATTTGGGGGCGGATCTCGAATTGGCAACCTTACCGCCGACCAGGATAGCCATACCGTCACCATCCGGATCCGCCAGAGGCATGGCGGGGCACATGGTGTAGCAGTTACCACAGAACATACAACGCTCAGCATTTACCTTAACCGACTTAACCTCTTCGCCCTGGCTGTTGATGGCCTTGGCAGGCTTAACAGCGCCCAGCGGACAGGCGGAAATGGCAAGAGGAATCTCGCACACACCGGTGATACGATCGTTATCAATCATCGGCGGCTTACGATGCACACCCAAAAGAGCGATATCGGAAGCATGAACAGCACCACACATGTTCAGACAGCAGGCCAGAGCAATACGAACCTGTGCCGGCAGCTTCATGGAGCCGAAATACTCAAACAGATCATCCATGACCGCCTTAACCGGGCCGGAAGCATCGGTAGCAGGGGTGTGACAATGAACCCACCCTTGAGTATGAACAATGTTGGTTACACAGGCTCCGGTTCCACCAATGGGGAATTTGTTGCCGCGACCTTTAAGATCTGCAATCAGAGCATCACATTTCTCTTTTGAGTCGGTCATGAATTCCGCATTATTACGGGTGGTAAAACGCAGGAAGCCTTCACAATGTGCGTCTGCGATATCACACATTTCACGAATATGCTCGATGGAAATCAGACGGGGAGAACCGACACGAACGGTGTAACACTCGGCGCCACTCTCGGAAACATGTACCAGCACACCCGGCTCAAGAATTTCATGATACAGCCATTTACCTTTATTTTCGATAATAACAGGCGGCATCATGGTGTCATATTTATGCGGTCCCAAGTCGGTGATCCGACCTTCCATGGGATTTTTAGGATCGTAACCCATTATACAATCTCCTTATATGTTAAATAGTTCAATTACAGTAAAATCGGTTAACGATTATCAGGCTGCGTGTTTCTTACGGAACTCGACAACATCACGCTCCCAGCCGCCCGGAATCTCTTCTTCCTTCCAGAAGACATACGGGTTCGAACGCGGCTCTTTAACGTGCTGCGGAATCGGCTCAACTTCCATAACGGAGAGGAAGGTCGGCAGACCGATACGCTGCATAGTCTCACCAACACGCTCCCGGTTTTTACCGACTTCCATCCACCAATCCCAGATCTTCTCGATAACGTCGATAACTTCCTCGTATTCACTCTCTTTGGAGATCTTGATAAACGGAATGATCATGGTGGCAAACTGAGCACCATCGAGGATCGGGGCCTTGGCGCCGATACAGATGGTTGCGCCTTTCTCTTTACCCGGGCGCAGGGCACGCGGCATAACGTTGATGCAATGCATGCAACGATTACACTCGGAATTATCAATCTTCAGTTCATCGCCTTCCATCCACATGCACTCGGTGGGGCAGAGGTCAATAACTTCTTTCTTGATATCAAAAGCACCCCAGTCACCATCTTTATGGGCACCAGCGTTAGAAGGATAGTTACCGGCAATATACTCTTTAACTGCAGCCTGATCCATCTGGATATCATCTTTCCAGGTACCGATAACGGCAAAGTCTGAACGGGCAATGGCAGCTACACAGTCATTGGCGCATGCGGAGAATTTAAACTTAAACTTATACGGGAATGCGGGACGATGAATCTCGTCCTGATAATGCATGGTCAAATGGTGACAGAGATCCTGAGCATCATAGCAGGCCCACTCGCAACGAGACTCGCCAAGGCAGCAGGAAGGGGTACGCAGGTTGGATCCGGAACCGCCAAGATCCTGTTTCAGATCATGGGTCAGATCCCAGAACAGGGGCTCAAGATTCTCGGTACGGGTACCAAGTAGAATCATGTCACCGGTGGAGCCGTGCATATTGGTCATACCGGAACCGTACTTGTCCCACAGATCCATCAGGCCGCGCAGGTTCTTGGACGAGTAATACATACCGGAAGGCTGGGCAATACGAACGGTATGAAAATGCTCAACACCAGGAAACTGCTTGGGCACATCCGAGTACCGACCGACGATACCACCACCGTAGCCGAAAACACCTACGATACCACCATGCTTCCAATGGGTAATTTTATCTCTGTACGAAAGCTCAAGCTGCCCGAGAATATCCCAGCAGTCGGGGTGTGTTTCAGCCTGTCGCTTCAGGTCGGTGACGAAACTCGGCCACGGGCCTTTTTCCAGCTCGTCCAACATAGGCGTATCATGCTTTGCCATCAGTGTTCCTCCTCGCTAATTTTATTAACAATTATCTACCAAATTACCCCACTAATACAGGCCTGGGAAGTCGACAATTCTTTCTCAGACCAGTACCATATTGAATGGTCATTCAGTGAGCGACAATATACGGATGGTCTGACTTTGTCAACAAAAAAGCACGCCATCTGTCGGCAGTTCTTCATATTTTATGTCCGGTCATTCCCTGCCCGATACTGCCGCCTGCCGGAGCAGATCTTTTTCCGGTGAATCGTTTGCAGACGTCACTTCACCATTCCTGTCCTGGTGTATAATTTCAGCCAATATCCGTGTAGCCAGTACTTTGCCGAGCTGCACTCCTTCCTGGTCAAATGAGTTGATATTCCAGCAGAACCCCTGAAAGACGATCCGGTGTTCATAGAGCGCAAGCAGTGCACCCATTGAATATGGAGTCAGACGGTCCGCCAGCAGGATGGAATTGGGCCTGTTACCCGGAAAATACCGGTTGGGATTTTCATGGCTTCTGCCCAGGGCCAGGGCAAGGGACTGAGCCAGCATATTTGCAATCAGCTTCTGCTGACTGGTCGAACCCTCGACCTCCAGATCATGACCATATTGAGAATGACGGAAGCCTATAAACTCAGCCGGTACGATTTCCGTACCCTGATGCAGCAACTGATAAAAGGCATGCTGACCATTGGTCCCGGGTTCACCCCAGACCACCGGTCCGGTCTGCCAGCGGACAGGATTGCCCTGTCTGGTCATAAACTTACCGTTACTCTCCATGTCGCACTGCTGCAGGTGGGCGGGAAACCGTATCAATGCCTGACTGTACGGCAGAACAGCCAAAGTGGGCAGGCCGAGAAAATTGTGATTCCAGATACCTGTTAATGCCATCATCAGCGGCATATTATTACGGATATCTCTTTCTTCCGCCGCCTGATCCATGGCATGGGCTCCGGCAAGGAGATCCAGAATCCGGTCATAACCAAGAAGAAAACCTAGGGTTACGGCACCAACCATGGAGGTGGCTGAATAGCGACCACCAATATAATCATACATATAAAAGGAAGCCAGGTAGCGCTCCGGATCATCCATGGGGCTGCCCTCACCGGTAACCGCCAGGATGTGGGAGGCCGGATCAAGCCCGGCTTTCTCATAGGCCGTTCGCACCAGCTGTTCATTGGTCAGGGTCTCCAGGGTGGTCCCGCTCTTGGACACCACATTGACCAGGGTGCGAGAGAGATCAAGGCCAGCGAGCACGGCCGCGGCATCATCAGGATCGACATTGGCAATAAACCGTACGGCCCGGTTCGGACGGGCATAGGCGGTAAGAGCCAGACAAAGGGCACGGGGCCCAAGATCAGACCCCCCAATGCCTACCTGAACCATAGTGGTAAATGATTCGCCCTTATGATTGACAATGGTACCGTCTTCCAGATCCTGCAGAAAACTCTGCAGAGCAGCCAGCTGCTGTCTGGCCTGGGCGGCCGCCTCCGGGTAGCCTGGTTGCTCACGAAAAATATCCCGACAGGCTGTATGGAGTACCCGGCGCTCTTCGCTTTCGTAGCCTTCAATCCGGTTCATGACCGCGCCCTGTTTCATGGCACAAAATTTATCGACCAGTTCCGCCTCATCGGCAAGGGCCTGTAAGCCGTCAAGCACGACATCGTCAAGCCGCTGGGTCGCATACAGTAACTCAAAGCCACAGCTGCTCATCCGATAGTCGGCAAAGCGATCGGCAGACAACAGGCCGGGCCGGGTCAAATCGCAGGGGGTCCCGGCAACCTGCTGCAGCTGATCAACCGCAGCCAAATCGGAAAAATCTTTAAAGTGCATACCGTTCTCCTTTGAAGACGTGAGAAATCAATCCGACGGGAATCCGGCCAGCTCTTTGAGCTCCGAGATTACCGAGCCATACTCTTCCTTCCCATAAATGGCTGATCCGGCAACAAAGATATTGGCTCCTGCCCCGGCTACATCGGCTATGGTTTTCGGGCTGATACCGCCGTCAATTTCTATGCCGGCTCCCGGGTTGACCTCATCCATCATGGCCCGCAGGGTCCTGATCTTGTCCAGGGTCGAGGCAATAAACGACTGACCGCCGAAACCTGGATTGACACTCATCAGCATGACCAGATCTATATCGGCCAACACGTATTCAAGGGTGGAAAGAGAAGTCGCCGGGTTGAGAACCGCCCCGGCCTTTTTTCCAAGTTCCTTAATATGGTGCAACGTTCGATGGAGATGGGTACAGGCCTCGACATGGACGGTTATCCAGTCGGCCCCGGCCTCGGCAAAATCCTGCAGATACCGATCCGGCTCAGTAATCATCAGGTGGACATCTACCGGCAGATCCGTTACCTGACGAACCGCACGAACCACCAGTGGACCAATGGTAATATTGGGAACAAAGTGGCCGTCCATTACGTCGACATGAATAATCTCGGCTCCGGCCTGTTCGACGGCACGGATTTCCGGACCGAGACGAGAGAAATCAGCAGAGAGAATGGAGGGGGCGATCATCATCTGGTTCATAGTCTTTTCCGATTGCATAGTAACCAGAAAATCAGACCGGCACGGCCTGACGCCGGAACGATTTTCATCATTTTTACTAGTGAGACTCATTTTTATTGCTGAAACGTTATGGACTTCAAGTGAACACCATTGTAACGAGCTTCATGCGGTTGTACAGATTTTTTTTAAAAAAATTACGCTCAATCAATGACGATTTTTTCATACATCTGACCCGGCTGTTGTCGCACCATGCCTTTGAGCTCAAGCTGCAGGAGAAGATCCAAAACCCGACCGGCGTCCAGACCGGTTACACGCAGGACGGTATCAATATCGATCGGGTAGACATCAAGACAGTCAAGGACTCGCTGTTCCTCTTCGCCCCCGGCCGCGACCTTCTCGCCGCCTGTCGCCTGGACCGAGACCATCTGCCGGCCAAGCCCGAGTTCCTCTGTAATATCATCAACCCGCTGGACCAGATGCGCCCCCTGCCGGATCAGATGATGAGCGCCTTCACTTTTTGCCGAGTCAATCCGACCGGGCACGGCAAAGACTTCTCTCCCCTGATCAAGAGCCAGGCGAGCCGTAATCAGAGAGCCCGATTTCAAGGTTGCCTCAATCACCACAACCCCCTGCACCAGACCACTGATGATACGGTTTCGGGCCGGGAACCGAAACCCGTCCGGACGAGTCCCACAGGGGTATTCGCTCAGCAGAATGCCATGGGCGGCGATCTCTGGATATAAATCCTTATTGGCCCTGGGATAGACGACGTCAAGACCGCAGCCCAGGACACCGGCCGTCAAACCGCCGGCTGCAAGCGCACCCCGGTGGGCATGGGCATCAATCCCCAAGGCGACGCCGGAGACCACCACCACCCCCTGCCGGGCGAGACCGGCTGCCAGTTTATAGCTGATATCGCGACCATAAGAAGTGGCGGCACGCGAGCCGACAAGGGCTACAGACGGTTTCTGCAGACAGGAAAGATCACCCCGGTAAAACAGAAAAACCGGCGGGTCGGCAAGGGCGCAAAGCTGTTTGGGATACGCAGGGTCACCGTAGCAGATCAGAGAAATCCGGCGACGATTCAGGGAATCAAGCTGCTGCCTGGCTCGCTCTTTTGCCTCAATGGAAAACTTTTGATTGGTGAGTATACGGGCAAGGCGGGGATTAATCTCGGAATCCCGGTCGGGTCCGGAAAGAACGGCAGAGGGATTGCCATAGCGTTGCGCAAGACGGCAGAGTGTTGTGCTGCCGACTCCCGGCAAAAAGGCGAGAGCCAGCCAGTCCAGGGCCGTGTCACTGATATACACGGCCTTAAGGGACTAATCGGTCATGAAGGTGGAGAGTTCACGACTCCTGGTTGGATGCCTCAATTTCTTGATTGCCTGGGCCTCGATCTGCCTGATACGCTCACGGGTGACGGAAAAACACTGTCCGACTTCTTCCAAGGTGTGATCACAACCGACTTCAATCCCGTAGCGCATCCGTAGAACCTTTGCCTCCCGCGGAGAGAGCGAGTCCATAACCTTGCACAGGCAACGCTTGAGGCTCTGGGTCACCGAGGCTTCCTGGGGATCGGGATGGGCATGATCCTCGACGAAATCACTGAGCAGGGTATCTTCTTCATCACCAACCGGTGCATCAAGGGAGATCGCATCTTTTGCGGTTTTCAGGGCCATATGCACCTTTTCCACGTCCGTTCCCAGCTGTTCTGCCAGTTCGTCCGGAGAGGGCTCACGACTTTCCAACCGTTGAAAATCCTTGGAATAACGCAGCATACGATTAATGGTTTCAATCATATGCACAGGCAGCCTGATGGTCCGGCCCTGGTCGGCAATCCCGCGAGTAATAGCCTGCCTGATCCACCAGGTTGCATAGGTGGAGAATTTATAGCCCCTAGTATAATCATACTTCTCAACCGCCTTCATCAGGCCGATATTTCCCTCCTGAATCAAATCAGGCAGCTGTAAGCCACGGTTGAGAAATTTCTTGGAAACCGAGATAACCAGCCGCAGATTTGAACGTACCAGCGACTCCTTGGCCTGTTTGGCCATTTCCCGGCCAAGCTCAATTTCCTGCAGAATATCATCAAAAGTCTGCCAGCAGACACCAATGGTTTCGGCGAGCTCCAGGGCAATGTGCTGCTCTATTTCGCCGGGAGTCGGGACTTGTGTTTCACCGGCAAGCGCCTGACGACGAACGGCAAGCATTTCACGCTGCTGGGCAACAACTTTCACCTTCTTAAATTTCAGGCTCAATTCCTTGACGGCATCGGCAACAGACAAAATGCCCTTTGAACAGAGGCGATACTCAATAAACAAAGCGGATATGTCTTCACCAACGTCAAGAATCTCCTTGACCAGTCGTTCCTCTTCTGCGGAAACTCCGGCGATATTCTTCAACTCCAGAAACAGCTGACTACGGTGGTCATCAAGGCCATTGGCCTTCTCAATCCGCTCAAGAAACTCATCCTTGATGGCCTGTAAATGTTTATCATCGTTTTCTGAAACACCACGCAACACGGTTCCAATACGCACCTTACCCGTAAACAGCTTGTCGGCAAGATCATTCAAGGCGGAAATACCGGGAGTAACTCTCAGGACGGCATGCTGCACCCTGGTCTCCCCCTCTTCTATCATACGGGCAAGCTCAACTTCCTCTACATGACTGAGCAACGATTGACTGCCCATTTCACGGAGATAAATATTCATCGGATCGATACTCGTTCCCACCCGGCGAGCATCATTTTTTCTTCGATCACGACCCTTCCGCCGATCGCTCGAAACTCTTCGTTCAGCTTTTTTCAATGCAAGCTCAGCTTTAACCCTGCTTTCGTCTTTCAGGTTTTTTCCAACCGAATTAACGGGATTGGATTTAATTTCACTTCCTGTTTCCATACCAAAAGTCGAATCTTGTGTGTCCATCATCCCCCCTTGGATAGTGCACAAAATACAGAACCAACACCGACGCCGCCGCCTCCACACAAGATAACAGACTGGAACAACTTACAAAAACAACATCCCACGCCTTCGGCCACTTATCTTGTTCCCTGAGTACAGTTTTGTAATGTACCAGTATTTATTCTTTTTTCAACATGTTATCGCAGAATTCCGTTCTTTTCCTCCCGCACTCCTGTTTCCGTTTCAACAATTCCATCAGTTTTTCCTGATCTCCAGCCTGCTGTGCCTCCCGGATCTGCTGCAGCAAACCCGCCTCATCCTGCAGCCTGCCGCGCTGACGAAGCCAGCCGACAAGTTCATCACACATCTCCCGCTGCCAGGCTCCATCCTCCTGCTCGACAGTGCCTGCACGCATGAACAATTCAGCCACATAGTCACGCTCAACCCCATCGGACAGGGCCGAAAAGATCGTTTCCGGTGTGCATGGACCGGCAGCGGCAGTTTGTTTTAAAAAAGTTATAAAATCAAGGAGAAGAGGATCACGAACCACGGCTTCAAGACCGGCGTCCAGCAGCTCATCAAGAAGCTCAGGGTAGAGAATTAGAAAATCAACCAACTGTCGATGCTGACGGGAAAGCTGCTTAAAACGCGACCCCTGTATCTCTCCCCCGGCAACAGGAGACCGCCGAGTCGTCTCAACCGCTACCGTTGACATCTGAGCAGGCGGAACCCCAAGCTTTTCACTGAAATGGGCAACCATGAGTGAACGCTGGCGGGAATCACCGGCTTTAAACAGGGGCTGCAACTCAGCAATAATTCGATTTTTCCCGTTCAAGGTCAAACCATGCTGCTTGACCAGGGTATCAAAAACAAACTCCGGAAGCCCTAGAGCCCCCTCAACCAATTCCTCAATACCCCCGGCCCCCTTTTCACGAATCAGGGTATCGGGATCATGCCCCTGGGGCAGCAGCACAACCCGGGCCTCGACCTGTTCGGCAAGAAAAAAAGGCACTGAACGCATGGCCGCCTTGAGCCCGGCGGCATCGCCGTCAAAGAGCAGAACAACTTCTTCGCAGTACCCCCGCAGAGATCGTACATGCTGCCGGGTCAATGAGGTGCCGAGCGGGGCGACCACGTTTTCAACCCCGTGCACGGCAAGGGACAGCAGGTCAAAATTTCCCTCCACCACCAAGGCCCGGCGCTGCTCACGGATGGCCTCCTTATGTTGCGCCAGACCAAACAGCAGGCGACTCTTATCAAAAATCAGACTCTCCGGCGAGTTCATATACTTAGGTTTTCCTTCACCAAGTATTCGGCCGCCGAAGGCGACCACCCGGCCGCTCATGTCGAGAATGGGAAAAAGGACCCGGTCACGAAAGCGATCATAGTAGCCGCCATGTTCTTTTTTCACCGCTAGGCCGGCCCGCTCGATATCAGCCACGGCCAACCCTTTTTTCTGCAATTTGCCGGTCAGGTAACTCCATCCGCCCTGATCGGGGCCGGGGGCATATCCGAGCCGATATTTTTCCCGGGCCTGATCGGGAATTCCCCGCTCAAGGAGATAGGTGCGGCAGTGCTCTGCCACCGGGGATTGCAGCAGGGTCTGCTGAAAAAGTTCAGCCGCCGCCTCATTGACGGCATAAAGCCGTTCGCGCTGTTTAAGCCGCAGCTGATCGTTTTTGCTCAAAGCCCGCTCAGGCAGATCAATCCCGGCCCGACGAGCAAGCTCTTTTAATGCCTCCGGAAAACTGAGCCGGTGGTACTTCATCATAAAAGAGAAGGCGTCACCGGATTCACCACAACCAAAACAGTGAAAAAACTGATGCCCGGGATTGACGGAAAAAGACGGCGTTTTTTCGGCATGAAAGGGACAGAGCCCGACATAGTTCACCCCGGCTTTTCTCAGCTCAACACTCTCGCCGATGATCCGGACGATGTCCGTACTCTCACGAACCCTGTTTTTGATCTCGTCCTGTGCCCGGAAAGTTTCCATTACAGACAATCACTCCTGAACCGGCCGTCGTTTCTCTTCAGAACCATTTTTCCCCTAACCATAATTTATATGTTTCAAATGCAGGAATATCATCGACAAGTCACCCGAGGTTCATTACAATTTATTCGAAACAGGGGTTTCAGAGCATGAGACATCCAACTTTTTTTATCGTTTTCCCCGGCTGCGGGCCGAAATCAGAAAACTCAGCACCACCCTGCATGCCCGCTTGACCATAATGATTTGCACAAACGCTCCTGCACAATATTTCCGAGCAGGTACACAGACAAACTTCACCCCACGGGAGGACCAATGCCTCAAAACATTGACGAAATGCTCTCCTTTGAAGTCAAAAAAGAAATTGCCGACCGGTATTTCAGTTTTCGCAAACTCATTGAGGAGGACATTGAAGACTATGATAATCAGGTTGTTACTGCCTTCAGAAAGCTTGAACAAAAAATTGGATTCGACCTTGTCAGGCTGTATATCCTACTGAAGGACGAACAGGTTATCCATGATTTTTTTCAAATAACCGGACTCAAGGAAAGGCTTTCTTTCGACCCGTACCTTGCCGAGTCACCGACCATTCGTAAACGAGTCTTTGCCGGGCTCATGGCCCATGGCCTGACCAAAAAATCCAGATTCAGAAACATGGTCGCTGAAACATACCAAACCCTGACCGAGCATATCGACAGTTATGATGAAAATCTGCAAAAACTCAGCGAGGAACAGCAAACCATTGCTGAAGAAATCAATCTTTTCTACCGAAACAACGACCTCAGTACGATCATGACGTTTCTGCGCGAACTGGGTGGTTCTGGAAGTTACAAGGCAGGAGCTATGGAAGGAGGTTTAACTCCGCAGACGGGCACGGGACTTGACAAGAAAATGCATTTCAAGACGCCTCCTCCCGTAAATGAACTTCTGCCCACGCTCCCGAGGATACGGCCCTACAAGGAAATAAAAAAAGAACTGCTCAAAGTCATCGACAGAGCGTACATGCTCAGGGGTGAACCGGAGATGAGGGAGTTTACCCACTGATGGAGCCGACATCTCTCTCCTTCTCCCTGTCTGTTGCCGCAGTCATCGGCGGCCTGATCATGCTGGTCGGCGGCGGGGAATCATTAATAGGCGGCGCAACACGTCTTGCCCGTCACCTGGGCATGAAACCCCTCCTTATCGGGTTGACGGTTGTCGCCTTCGGCACCTCGGTCCCGGAACTCTTTGTCAGCTTAACGGCGGCCATACAGGGCTATCCCGACATCATGATCGGCAATGTGGTCGGCAGCAACATAGCCAATGTCGGCCTGATTCTCGGCTGCAGCGCCCTGCTCGCAACTCTGCGGCTGACTATCCAGGAGGTGTGGATTGAGTTGCTGCTGGTGACCTGCGGCAGTATTATCCTGATGTTCTGCAGCGGATACGGCATGTTCCCCCGGCCAGTGGGGGTGCTCTTTATTGTCACCCTGGTCAGCTACACCGTCTTTACCTGCCTCGGTAGTTTCACCGGTAAAAACAGGCAGGAATCATCCGAAGAACCCGGAAAAAAAATGGGGCTGCCGCTGATGCTGGCCCTGATCTTCTTTGGCCTGCTGCTGCTGGCCGGAGGGTCAAACCTGTTTATAAAGGGGGCGGTTGACATTGCCCGCCACTTCGGAGTCAGTGAACTGATCATCGGCCTGACCCTGGCGGCCATCGGGACATCGCTGCCGGAACTGGCCTCAAGCCTTTCGGCCCTGCGCCATAACGAATCAGGTTTGCTGATCGGCAATATCATCGGCTCCAACATGTTCAACCTGTTCATGGTGCTGGGCCTGACCGGAGCCATCAAGCCCTTTACCCTCTCACCGGAGCTTCTTCACCGCGACCTCCCGGTCATGCTGGCCTTTACCCTGATCCTGATCCCGATTCTGCACAGAAACAGCGGCACCAGACGCTGGCACGGCCTGCTCTTTCTCGGCGCCTATGCCGCCTATATGTACAGCCTTATCTAGTGCCTGTCCATAAACGGTCTTTTGCCCGATCTCGGCGTTGTACGGAAAGTTTTATCCTCGGAATATCCGGCTTGTTGTAAAATTTTGCGCATGCCTCGGAGTCTCCGCTTACCTGACCTTGAACGAAAAGCCTAGTTTTTCAAGGCATCCTACACTCTGATATCAATCCGCCTGCCACCTCCGTCATCGGCATCCGGGGCTTCAACGGACTCAACCGGCCGGGCAACCTGCTGCGCCGCCTGTACGGAGCCACCTGACGGCAGGGCACCCTGAAAAACCTCCAACGCCAGTTCCGGCTGTTTATTAGCTGACTTTAAAATCGACATGGAACCTGCAACCTGTGCAGTACCGGCTTGTGAAATTTGCATTGAAACACCTCTAATCAAGAGTGAATATTATTCATTAACAAGTTAAGCAATTGTGCAGGTAAAGTCAACAACCAGCTTTCACCTCCACCACCGAAAAGCTGTTCGCTTTCCGGGAATCCGGACCGGAAAGACGGAATCCTACAATCAGATAACATGATAAAATTTATCCGTAAATTTTTCTTCTTTCAACCCAAACACCTCCAGGCAAGTTACACAATGTGGTACAGACACTGCTTGCATTCTTACAGCCGGAACGGATATCACAACCCGAGCCTTAAAGAGACTACTCTGTATCTTCATCTTTCTCTTTCAGCTGCTTGATCAGCCGGTCAAAGTCGCTCTCGAAAAGGCGGTCCTGCACGATTCGGTATTTTTCAAATTCACTCTCGACATGAGCTTTGGCTATTTCTGCCGTTACCTTTCCGGCGTCCTGTAGAATCTCCCTGTCCCAGAGCTTCAGGAACCCGCTTAAGCGTTCTTCCCAATTCGCCATGGTCATGGGAATACGGCGCATAGCGTGGACTTCCGCCATATCAAGATACGCAGAAACAATTCGCTGCATTTGCTCAAGCTCAAACCCGGAAAGGTAGCTCTTGGCTATGGAAACATCGTATTTGTGAATTTTCCCGTTAGGCGCTCCCTCCCAGCTTGTCAGGCCCATTTTTTTTTTGCTTGTGATCCGCACGATCAACGATGACTTCCGCCGCTGTCTGGCCGTGAACGGTATAGTGCATTTTGTTCTGAATCGCGGCGAAAAAGCGTTTTGTTGCTGTAGCGGTCGGGTCATAGTCCAATGAGGTGGCGTACATATCAGTGATTTTCTGATAGAATTTGCGCTCTGAAAGCCGGATTTCCCGAATACGCTCCAGTTGCTCTTCAAAATATTTTTTACCAAGGATAGTGCCGTCGTTCTTCAGGCGCTCATCATCCATGGTGTAACCTTTTATAGTAAACTCCTGAATAATCCGGGTGGCCCATTTGCGAAATTGCACAGCCCGCTCTGAATTGACCTTATAGCCGACGGCAATAATGGCCGAAAGATTGTAATGTTTGGTGTTATAGTTTTTACCGTCTGCGGCAGTTATTCGAAAATTTCGAATAACTGAGCCCTCTTCGAGCTCGCTGTCGGAAAAGACCTTCTTCAGATGGTAATTAACGGTGTGGGTTTCTACATCATAAAGAATTCCCATCATTTTCTGTGTAAGCCAAATGTTTTCATCCGCGTATACCGCCTCAACACCGCCCTTGCCTGTGGCTGCGACAAATGTCAGGTACTCCGCAGCCGACGAGCGGACAATGGATGTCTCATTTTTTCCGGCTTTTTGTATTCCTTCGCCGTTTTCACTGCTGTTTTTATTCTTCTTCATTCAATCCCTCTCCCAGTTTTGATACCTGTCCCTGGACCAACGGAGGTATTTCATCAGTTCCCAGTTAGCGGCATCGGCATCAAATCGTTCACTGTCAAAGTCTCTACCGGACCATTCCATGTAGTTTTCATGTTCTTCATGATTCGGGTCCTTCAGGGCTTTACAGAATTCAAAGTAACCGGGCACACCACCAACATCTTCAGGCGGACAGGCTCGTTCGCCTTCAATACAGGCCAGTTCCGTCCTCAATTCCGGATTGAAATAGCGACTTTCTTCAAGAACAAGTTCGTGCTCCCAACTGTCACCAAAGTCATACAGATAGTGAAATGTGCGCCCCTTCTGTTTGATCAGATCCCCGAGCCGGTATTTGCCGCATTCAAGCCCGTCTTCTTTCGATTCCGGATATTCGGTATAGCGTTTTTTCCCAATGGTAAATTCGTGCAAATGGCTGCCGGTCCAGCCCATGACAATCTGAATGACGTCATGCAGCCGGTCCAGCGTGATGCTTGCGGGCACCACAAAACGACGCCAGATTGCAGATTCGACATCAAGTAATTGTATTTTCAGCAGATAAAATCGTTCGTTCATGATTCTTCCTTATATATCAACATTCAATATCCTATAACTTTTTCAGCCAACTCCAAAACATCCACCGGCCAGAAGCACTCCGGGCGTGGATGGCGTACATGCGCCTGTCCGACCACAAGGCGACAGTTCAGCAAGCATCCGGTCCATTGCTCTGGAATCGCGTCCCGGCCCCACACAGCGCCAAGAAGCGCCCAACAGATGGCTGCGTTGGTGTCGGTGTCTCCACCACGCATAATGGTGTCCACCACGGCTTCCTCCAGGTTCGGAGCGTGGCGGAGCTGCCACAGGGCATTTCGGAAAGCGATCAAGACCCAGCCTTGCTGGTGGACATAATCCTCGGGTGGTGCTTCTGCAGTACTGGTGATCGCCTCTATGAGTGAGTCGTCCGCGTTCATCTCGACGGCCCAGAGCACGATCTGTTCGTGGAGGCCCTGGGCCCTAATTCCAGTCCGAATGGCATGGGCAATCGCCATCGTGAACAACGCATTGGCCTGCTGGCAAACTGGATGGGGATGGGTGAGCGTTGCGTCCTGGCGCGCCCACTCGGCAACCTGCTCCAGATCATGGTTCGCTTCGAAAATGCCCAAGGGACTGCTCCAGATCATGGCACCATTGGCCTGACTGTCGGGGTTAGGTCGACCGCAGAGCCCACTTGAGACAGTCATGCCACAGTCAAAAGGACCGGAATCAAGCCAGTAGACGTAAGCGTTACGGGCGGCTTTGGGATCGTAGGTTCCGCACCCTACTAACATCCTGGCTAGGGGTGCAATCCAATTTTGTCGCATAATGAAAGTCTTTCTCAACTTGAGAACGTTCTGCCATTTCAATCGACCATTTGCAGGTAGATCGGCTACAGAAAAGGCTCATTTTGTGATTAATGCTATAGCATTTTATTATAAATCAATCACTTTTTA